>DCTQ01000039.1 GCA_002329395.1 Candidatus Avelusimicrobium alvi
TTTGGAACAAAAGATACCCCGGGCGTGAGCCCGGGGAGTTTCATTATACACGGCAACACAAAAGCCCCTCGGAAGAGGGGCTTTTGTGAAATAACTTTAATCTCAGGAAGGCCGGGCTTTGCACCACCCTACAAACGCCTGCCAGCGTTGGTGCAGGTCCGCCGCCTTCACGCCGTCCAGGGCGGGGAGCACCCGCTCTGCGGCCGCTTCTTTCCAGGCCGAGGCGTTCCACCCAATCTGCCGCGCGGTAAGCCGCGCCGCGCCCAGCACGGTGCTTTCGGCTTCCTGCGCCACCAAAAGTTCGGCCTGTAACAAATCCGCCTGAAACCGCATTAAATAGGAAATGCGCGACAGTCCGCCCGACACCCGCACCGGAGAGGAAACCGGATATCCGCCCGCGCGCAAATAAGCCGCAATATCCGCCAGCAGAAACGCCACGCCGCGCGCCGCGCCGGCCACCCAGTCCGCCCGGCGGGTGCGGGGGGAAAGCCCGGCGAATGCGGGCGTAACGGAATAATCCCAATACGGCGCGCCCAGTCCGCCCAGGGCCGGCAGGAACCAGNNCGGTGGTCAAACGTGATACCCTGCGCGTTTAGCCACTGAAATACGCTTCCCGCCGCATTGACGGGCCCTTCCAGCAAATAATCGCATGCGCCGTCCGCGCCCGAAGCGGAAAGAGAAGTCAGCATTCCGGGCAGAAAAACGGGAGCGGCGGCCCCTGCATTATGAAGCAAAAACGCGCCCGTGCCGTAATTGATGCACGTTTGGCCGGGACGCAAATCCGTAAACGCGACGGAAGCCTGCTGGTCGCCCGCGCACGCCGCGATGGGAATGCGTACGCCCTTGTAGTCATACGCGCCGTAATCCGCCGCGCTAGGCCGGATTTCGGGCAAACAGGCGGACGGCACGCCAAACGCCCGGCAGAGTTCTTCGCTCCAGGTTTTGGTGCGAATGTCCAACAGCAGCATCCGCTGGGCCAGCGTCGGGTCCGCCGCAAAGGTTTTGCCCTGCGTCAGTTTCCAAATCAAATACGAAGCCACCGGGCCGATAAGCAGGTTCCCGGCTTTAAGAGCCTCCTTGGCGCCCGGCATATGCGCCAGACACCAGGCAATTTTAGGAGCCGAAAAATACGGCGTTTTGTATAACCCCGTTACGGCGTGTATTTCTTCCTGGGATACTTCCGCCCGACGGGCCTCCTCTACGGCGCGTCCGTCCTCCCACGTCAGCACGGGGGCTGCGGCGCGGCCCGTTTGCCTGTCCCATAATACAACCGTGGAACGCTGGGAGGTAACGGCCAAAGCGGCCGCGTTCTGCGGGCCGATTTCGTCCAGCAAATCATTTAACACGCCCAGCTGGCTGTCCGCCAAAATCTGCGCGTCGTATTCGGATAAACCGTCCCCGGGGCGCGAAGGAGCCAGCGGCGCGCTCTTCATGGCGCGCACGGTGCCGTCCACCGCCACGGCCAGCGCGCGGGAGCTTGAAGTGCCCTGGTCCAGCGCCACAATAAATTTTTCGTCCGTCATTTGGCCTCCTCGCCGTTTGCGGCAGGGTCATACCAGCGGTTTTCTTTCAAAAGCGTATACGCCGCTTTATCTAAAGACAAAAGCGTTTCTTCCGCTTGTTGCACGTCAAAGCCGGGGGCATACTCTTCGGCGGACAGCAATTTGCCGCCGCTGTGGCGGATGGCCCCTTTATCCGTCACCAAGCCGATGTTTACGCCTTCGGACACCAACGCCGCGCGGGGGTAAGACGCGTCAAACATATCACGCCCGAAAGCCGTATACATCGGGTTTAACCCCGTCAGGCGGTAGAGCGTAGGCACGATATCTAACTGGGAAACGACGTATTCCACCTGCTTCGGTTTTAAAATTTTGGGCGCATACACCACCAGCGGAATGCGGAAATGATTTTTTAGCGAGCCGTCCGCCGGGCCGCCGGAAGTATGGTCCGCCACAAAGACAAAAATGGTATCGTCAAACCAGCCGTCTTCTTTCGCGCGGCGCAGAAGTTCGCCTATGGACCAGTCCGCAAACGACAGCGTGTTTAAAAAGCCGTGCTCCCAGGAATCGTAGGGATATCTGTCAAACTGCGGCAGGGTGGACGCAAACGGCTCGTGCGTAATGCCCGTAAACACCATCCCCATAAAATTCGGTTCTTTGCGGTTTTTGATTTTGTCGGCGGCAAACATCATCGCGTCGTAATCGTAGCCGAAGGGAGCGCGGTCTTTGTATTTTAACCGTTCCGGGATGTCTTCCCAGCCGTAGCTGTCCCGCGCGCCCAAATAAGAAGCCAGCGCGCAGAGGCGGTAAGAATCGCGGCTGGAGGTTTGGGCGAAAAAGGTATAGTAACCCGCATCGGAAAAATGCTTGGGCATCGGCGAAAAGGCCGAAAGCTCCAGCCCGTAGCCAAACATCGGAAGCCCCGGCACCAGCGGCACGCCGGCAAACACCGCCGCAAAGCCGAAAATGCTCCGCTGGCCGGCGGCGTAAGCGTTGGTAAAATTCACGCCGTCTTTTAAAATTTGGTCAAATACGGGCGTGGAACCGAAATTATTGTGCGAAAGGCCGTCCACATAATACGGGTGCCAGCCTTCCAGAAGCACAATCAGCACATTGTATTTTTTTGCGGACGCGGGGGCGGCGTCCGTGCGGCGGCGCATTAACGGGAAATTGGGTTCCGCCGCCGTTTCGTCCGGCGCGATTAACAGCTTCTGCGTGTTTTTTATGGCTTCGGCGGGGGGGAAGTTATTGGCAATATCCACCGCGCCTTTGCGGCCCACCTGATAGGCGGTAAATACGCCGTTAAGCGTAAGAGCCGCGCCGGCGGGGGAAGAAGCGTAATTATATACATCCGCCACGCCGATGGATTTACCCGTGCCCAAGTGCCCGCGTATGCCCAGCACCGAAAGAGCCGTCACCGCCAGCAAAAGAGCGGCCGTCTTTTTCCAGCCCCAGGCGCGCGGCGCATAATGCTTATCCGTCCAGCGCGAAATGCCCCACACCGCCAGCGCAAACCCGCCCAGCAAAATAAACAGCGGCAGCCAGGTCTGCGTCAGCATATAGGAAATAACAAAGCCCCAGTCACTCGACACCTGGACGATTTCCTCGGCGATGTGGCGGTTGACTTTGGGGAAATAAATCAAGTCCCCGATTAAAAACCCGGCCATAACAATCCATTCGGCCGTCAGCACGCCCGTCCAAATTTTCACCCAGCGGGCGGATTTGAGGGGGAGATTTAAAAGCAGTATCACCGGGCCCATAAAAAGCGCGATGACGGAAAAATCAAACCGCAGGCCGTTTAAAAAAGCGGAGCGGATTTCCGGCGCGGAGAGCGCCGCAAAAAACCCGTGATTTAACCAAAACAGCGCGAGGCGCGCGGCCGTAAACAACGCGCACGCCGCCAGCACCGCCAGCAGGGAAAGTTTTAAACGGAAGTCTTTTTTAGCCGCAGGCATAAGGGTTATTCCGCCTTTTCAATATCCAGTTTTACGTCCTCGGTGGTTTTGGCAAACGCCTTTAATTTGGCTTTGGCCTCGGCGGGGACGGACGCGTCCGTCAGGAGCCCGGCCACGGTGCTTTGCGTCGGCACCAGCACTTTGGCAATCAGTTTAAGCGTACGCAACAGCTCCACCACTTTGGCTTTATCGGTAAACTCCAGTTTTTCCACGCGCGCCAGCTCCACCCGGTAATTTTTGCCGAAGTGGCGTTCAAAATTATTTTTACGCATCAGCGCGATAATTTCTTTCTGCAAAGCTTTCGCTTCGTCCAACAGCGCGCCGCAGCGGTCTATTTTCTCGCTCAGCAGGTCCTGCTCGCTTTTGGGTTCCTCTGCGGGCGCAGGCATGGGCGACAGGGAGCTGCCGCGCGCCGCAAAGCCCGTCGGGCCGTTGTAATCCTTCCCCGTAAACACGGGGCAGATGTTGCGGTAATCGCACCAGCGGCACTGGTTTTCGCCAGGGGTCGGGTCAAACTTGGCGGCGCGGATATTGTCCGCCACTTTTAACACGCCCTGCCAGAATTCAAAAATTTCTTTGTCCGGCGCGCGCTCAAACGTCATTTCGTGCAGGGTGGGCAAATGGTAAAAGCTCAGCTGCCCCACGCGCAGTTCTTTTACGCCCGGGTCTTTTTGCTGTACAAGCGCTTTGATAGCGGGGGAGTTTTCCACCACTTTTTGGTACATATACAGCTGGTCCGGCTCGCGCTGGACGGTTTTGCCCGTCTTATAATCCAAAATTTTAATCTGCCCGTCCCCCAGGTAATCAATGCGGTCCAAAATGCTGATCAGGCTTAGGCCGTCAATATCCAGGGTGCTTTTCATCTCCACGGACAGCGGATGAAAAAAATCCGCCGCGTGCTTGGCGTAATACGCTTCAATAATCCGCCGCCCTTCGGCGTAACCGGCCAGTTCCTTTTCCACCGACGCATAGCCTTTCTGGTCAAAGGTGGTTTTATTCCAGTATTTTTCAAAAAAGGCCAGCGCCTCGCCCAGCGTGGGGAAAGCGGGATTGGCGGGGTTATAGATGTATTCCATCACTTCGTGCAGGGCCGAACCGAACGCAAAATAGTATTTGGGCTGTTCGGGAAGCATATGGACGTAGCGGAACTTATACTTCTGCGGGCATTCTTTATACATGCCCATTTTAGAATAGGAAAAAGACAGGTTTCTGGCCATTGGAAAACTCCCTGGAAATAGTTATTTTTATTTTAGCATTTTAAATGCCTTAAAAAGAGAAGCGTCCCTCCGCGGCCGCGGACATATAAAAACCCCCCGTAAAAACGGGGGGAAGAAAAACAAGCGGAACGCATCCGTTTTTTAAGGCTGATTAAAGCCGATAGGCCGGCGGGACGGCGTTTTGGGCACACGGATTTTGGCGCGCAGATACGTCGTAAACGGCGTTTGCAGGCCGCCGTCCAGCTTAGCCGCCAGAAGCTTTAACGAATCGCTGTAAAAAGACGGGTACAAATTAAGCAGATACACCAAATCCGCTACGCACTGGGCCGATTCCTTGGACAAGCGGTTCAGCCGGATGAGCGCACCGCGCATTTGTCCCTGGTAAAAGCGGTTGGCCGAAGGGTTGCCCAACGGATCCAGCTTATCCTTGGCTTTGATATACGCCGCACTTTCGTTTACAATTTCCAGCTCCATAGCCATTAATCTTTTGCGCAGCGCGCCGATTAATCCGTTTACTTCTTCGGGCACCTCTTCAAACTCCGGGATGGAGGCCGCCCATTCGCGGAAAAACACGGGAGAGATATTCTGATATTGGGACGCATTGGAAGATTTGGCCAAAAGCCCCGGGATGGAAGAATCTTTTTTAGGCAGGAAATTGGGGTTTCGCTCGCGCAGGAGCAAATCGCCCCATTGGGCCAGTTCTTTAGTCAGCTGCGCATTAAGCGCCGCCAGCGTTTGGGCGGACTGGTCTTTTAATTGTTCCAGTATTTCCAGCCGGGCGGCGGTTTCCAGCGACGCATCCGTCAGCACCGCAGCCACCTGCTGTGCGTGCACCTGCTGCGTCACCTGCAGGGATTGGGCCGTCAGCGCATACCGGCTTTTTAAGATTTTGCTGGACAGGTTCATCCCGCCCGTTTTGGCGCTTTGTTTAGCCAGCGCTTTGCCGGCCGCGCCGAGCTTGGATATTTGCGAAAACCCGGAAACGCTTAAACAGAGCATCAGTGCGGGCAGAAGAGAGAGTTTCATCAGTTTTATCATTCGTATGCTCCTTTGCTGGATGTAATGATTACTGTATAATTTTTCCATATAAAAAGCCAGCAAATTTAACTTAAAAATATTTCCGCGCCTAAATTTTCGGCTTTTGGCGCGCCGGCCGCACCGCAGAAGGTTTTGTATGTTTGGCAAAATTTTTGTAAAATAAATATGTTGCCGGAAAAACCGTTTTTGCCCCCATAGCTCAATGGATAGAGCATCTGCCTTCTAAGCAGGGGATATAGGTTCGATTCCTATTGGGGGTAAGATTTGTATAGGGAATGCTGCCAAAGTTTATTTCTTGGCAGCATTTTTTTACCTCTCCGCCGGCCCCTCTTTCGGGCATTGGTTCCAAAAATACAAGCTCCGGTCCCCGGGAACATTTATCCGTTCCTCCCGGAAAACACAATTTTGTATAATAAAAATAAGGTTTTTATATCTACAGGAGAAAACAATGCCCATCAAATGCACCCCTAAATGCAATTGTTCCCAGCTTCAGCGGCACCGCTGCCAGTTCCAGCCCGTGCTGCCCAACATCCTTAAAAAAGGCCCCGCTTCCGTCAAACCGAAAGCCGGCAAGGCCACCAAAAGCATCGCCGACCAGGCCGCCGTCAAACGGATTTTCCCCAACACGTACGGACTGCCGGAAATCACCTTTGTAAAAGGCGCCAATTCCGCCGCCTGCAAAAAAGCCGTGCGCGTGGGCGTGGTGCTCTCCGGCGGCCAGGCCCCGGGCGGACACAACGTCATCGGCGGGCTGTTGGACGGACTTAAAAAAGCCAACCCTAAAAACAAACTGTTCGGTTTCCTGGGCGGGCCCAGCGGCATCGTAGAAAACAAATGGACTGAAATCACGCCCGCGTTAATGAAAGATTACCGCAACACCGGCGGGTTTGACCTCATCCAGTCCGGCCGCACCAAAATTGAAACGGACGAACAGCTTAAAGCCGCCAAAGACAATTTAATCGCCAACAAAATGGACGCGCTCGTAGTGGTGGGGGGAGACGACTCCAACACCAACGCCTGCGTAATCGCCGAATACTTAAAACAGCAGGGCGTGGACATCAGCGTCATCGGCGTGCCGAAGACCATTGACGGCGACCTTAAAAACAAACAAATTGAAACCTCTTTCGGTTTTGACACCGCCACCAAAATTTACGCCGAGCTCGTGGGCAACATCTGCCGCGACGTCAACTCCGCGCGCAAATACTGGCACTTCGTGCGCCTGATGGGCAGAAGCGCCTCGCACATTACGCTGGAAGTGGCCTTTAAAACCCAGCCCAACGCCGTATTGATTGGCGAAGAAGTTCTGGCTAAAAAAATGACGCTCGGCCAAGTGGTGGACAATCTGGCCCAGCTGATTGCCAAACGCGCCAAAGCCGGCAAAAACTTCGGCGTGGTGCTCGTGCCGGAAGGGCTGATTGAATTTATCCCGGAAATGAAAGAACTCATCAGCGCGCTTAACGACTCGCTGGCCGACCACGAAGCCGAACTGGCCAAGATGTCCTCCATCGCGGAAAAGAAAGCGTTTATCATCTCCAAACTGCCCGCCAAACTGGCCGGCCTGATGCAGTCCCTGCCGGCCGGCATCGCCAGCCAGCTGATGCTGGACCGCGATCCGCACGGCAACGTACAGGTGTCGCTGATTGAAACCGAAAAACTGCTGGTGGAAATGCTGCGCACGAAACTGGCCGAACTGAAAAAAGCGGGCAAGTACGACGGCAAATTCTCCGCCATCACCCACTTCTTCGGGTACGAAGGCCGCTGCGGCGTGCCGTCCACCTTTGACGCCAACTACACCTACGCGCTGGGCTACAACGCGGCGGTGCTGGCGCTTAACAAATGCTCCGGCTATCTCTCTTCCGTGCGCAAGCTGACCAAAAAAGCGCAGGACTGGGAATGCGGCGGCATCCCGCTTACCATGATGATGAACATTGAACGCCGCAAAGGCAAAGAAAAACCCGTCATCAGAAAAGCGCTGGTGGAACTCAAGGGCGAGCCGTTTAAACACCTGGCCAAAAACCGCGCCGCCTGGGCGGAACTGGACCTGTACACCTTCCCCGGCCCGATTCAGTACTTCGGCCCCGCGGAAGTGACGGATATGACCACGGTCACGCTGCTTTTGGAACAAGGCAAAAAGATTAAATAAGCGTTCATACGCCGAAAAGCCGTCCGCCGAAAAGCGGACGGCTTTTTTGTATTTGAGGTATAAGGTAACGTCATTTCCGATGGCCGTAGTCGGGAATCTGGTCGTTAATCAAAGACTAGATCCCCGACAGAAACCTTCGGGGATGACGGCATTGTGAGTGCCCCGCACCCTGCGGGACGCCAAACTTTCGGGTATGACATCCTGATAAGTTCCCCGAACCCTACGGGCCGCCCGACGGGGGAAACTATCTTGCTAACCATTTAAGAGTAAATTTGCTACAATAATGCTGATCTATATACTCTTGGCGGAGGATAGAATGAAAGGCATTATTTTAGCCGGAGGTACGGGTAGCCGCCTGTACCCGGCGACGTTTGGCCTGTCCAAACAACTCATCCCGGTTTACGACAAACCGATGGTGTTTTATCCCATGTCCGTGCTGATGCTGGCCGGCATACGGGATATTCTGATTATCTCCACCCCTGCGGACCTGCCGTTATACAAAAAACTCTTTGGCGACGGCTCCGCCTACGGCATCCATCTTTCTTACATTGAACAGCCCAAGCCCGAAGGCCTGGCCCAGGCGTTTATTCTGGGCGAGCGGTTCATCGGCTCGGACAGCGTATGCCTGATTCTGGGCGACAACATCTTCTACGGACGCGACCTTAAAAAACTGGTGGCAGAAGCCGCCGCCCAACAATCCGGCGCGACGGTGTTTGCCTATCACGTGAAGAATCCGTCGGCTTACGGCATTGTAGAGCTGGACGCCGCAAAGAACCCCGTCTCACTGGAAGAAAAACCCGTTCATCCCAAATCCAACTGGGCCGTAACCGGCCTTTATTTCTACGACAACCGCGTGGTAAACATCGCCAAGCAGTTAAAACCGTCCGCGCGCGGCGAGCTGGAAATTACCGCCGTAAACGACTGGTACCTCAAACACGGGGAACTCTCCGTGCAGCTGATGGGCCGCGGCATGGCCTGGCTGGACACGGGGACACATTCCGACCTGATTAAAGCATCTATGTTTATTGAAGCGCTGGAAAGCCGGCAGGGCCTTAAAATCGCCTGCCTGGAGGCTATTGCGTTTAAAAACGGCTGGCTGACGCCGGCGCAGCTCACCGAACGCGCCAATATGATGAAAAATACCGAGTACGGGCAGTATCTGGCCGATATTCCGGAGGATATGAAAAATGGATTTTTCTAAAACGCCGATTGAAGGCCTGCTGGTTTTAACTCCCCAGGTATTTACCGACAACCGGGGCTATTTCTGCGAATCCTACAACCGCCGCACGCTGGCGGAGGCGGGGATAACCGCCGAGTTTGTACAGGACAACGAGTCTTTCTCCGCCCAAAACACCCTGCGGGGGCTGCACTTTCAAAAACCGCCGTTTGCGCAGGCCAAGCTGGTGCGCGTATTGGAAGGAACGGTGTGGGACGTGGCCGTAGATTTGCGCCGCGCCAGCCCGACCTTCGGGCAGTGGTTCGGCGTGGAGCTCTCCGGCGAGAATAAAAAACAGTTTTTTATTCCGCGCGGATTTGCGCACGGCTTTTCCGTGCTTTCACCCACGGCCAAATTCGCCTATAAGTGCGACAACTATTATAACAAAGCCTCCGAAGGCGCCGTGCGCTTTGACGACCCGGAACTGGCCGTAGATTGGAAAATAGACCTTTCCAAAGCCGTGCTTTCGGAAAAAGATTTACAAAATCCCGTCTTTGGGGCCTATAAAAAAGCTCCGGTATTCTAGGCTGGGCAAGGAGTGGAAGAATGTCTGAAGAAACTGTTTTAGTGACGGGGGGAGCCGGATTTATCGGTTCCAATTTCATCCCGTATTTCCTGGAAGCTTTCCCGCAGTACCGCGTGATTAACCTGGATAAACTGACCTATGCCGGGAATTTGGACAATTTAACTGAATGTGCCGCCCATCCGCGCTATACCTTCGTGCAGGGGGATATCTGCCACGCGGAACTGGTAAACAAACTGTTTGCCGAGAATGATATCCGGGGCGTATTTCACTTTGCGGCGGAATCGCACGTGGATAATTCCATCTCCGGCCCGCTGCCGTTCATCAAAACCAACATTGAAGGCACTTTTACGCTGTTGGAAGCCGCCCGCAAACATTGGATGAGCGCGCCCGGGCAGGTAAAACCCGGCTATGAGAACGCCCGCTTCCACCATATTTCTACCGACGAAGTCTACGGCACGCTGGGCGAAACCGGGCTGTTTACCGAAACCACGCCCTACGCGCCCAACTCGCCTTATTCGGCCAGCAAAGCATCCAGCGATTTACTCGTGCGCGCCTATTATCACACTTACGGGATGAACGTAACCACGTCCAACTGTTCCAACAATTACGGTCCTAAACAGCACGGCGAAAAACTCATCCCCACCATCATCCGCAAAGCGCTGGCCGGGCAAGCCATTCCGATTTACGGAGACGGCAAAAACGTGCGCGACTGGCTGTACGTGCTGGACCACTGCAAGGGCATTGCCCTCGTCTGGCAGAAAGGGCGCGCGGGGGAAACGTACAACATCGGCGGACGCAACGAGCGCAACAACCTGCAGATTGTGGACGCCATCTGCGCTATTTTGGACGAATTAAAACCCGCGGCGGACGGACAACCGTACAAGCACCTGGTAACCTTTGTAAAAGACCGCGCCGGGCACGACCGCCGCTACGCCATTGACGCGACCAAACTGGAAACGGAGCTTGGCTGGAAAGCGGACGAAAATTTTGAAACCGGCATCCGCAAAACCGTAGCGTGGTATTTAAATACAAACAAAAGGAAATAAAAATGACCAATAAAAATATACAGTTATTTGTCCCTTATTTTCGCACAGAAGAATGTTTAGCACAAATTAGAGAATGCCTGGAGAAAGGATGGACAGGCCTTGGGTTTAAAACACTGGAACTTGAGGAGAAGTGGAAAGAATACACAGGCCTGCCACATGCTCATTATTTAAACTCCGCTACCGCCGGACTGGATTTAGCCGTGCGTGTTTTGAAACTCCAACACAAATGGCAGGATGGAGCTGAAATCATTTCTACCCCTCTAACATTCGTTTCCACCAATCATGCCATTTTATACAACAACTTAAAGCCTGTTTTTGCCGATGTAGACGAATATCTGTGCTTAAATCCGCAGTCTGTACTGGAACATATTACTCCTAAAACACGTGCTGTAATGTTTGTAGGATTGGGCGGCAATACCGGCCAGCTGCAGAAAGTGGAACAAATCTGCAAAGAAAAGGGCCTCTCCCTTATTTTAGACGCAGCCCATATGTCCGGCACTCGCTATACAGACGGAAGCCTCCCCGGTAAAGAAGCCGATGTGATTGTGTACTCCTACCAAGCCGTCAAAAATATGCCTACGGGCGATTCGGGAATGATTTGTTTTAAAGAAGCTAAAAATGACGAAATTGTACGCAAATTGTCTTGGCTTGGAATCAACAAAGATACTTTTGCCCGCACCAGCGGATCAGGCGCATATAAGTGGAAATACGATGTGGAATATCTGGGCTACAAAGACCACGGAAATTCTATTATGGCTGCGCTGGGCTTGGTATCCCTGCATTACCTGGACCGAGATAATGCTTACCGCCGCCAGCTGGCTGCCTGGTACGATGAGGCCTTTAAAAATGCAAAGAACATCCACCTTGTCCCGGTAGCGCCCAACTGCGAAAGCTCCCGGCATTTGTATCAAATTCTCATTTCCAACCGCGATGAGTGTTTACTGGCACTCAATGAATGCGGTATCTTCCCGGGTGTACACTATCGCGATAACATCCACTATAAAATGTATGCGTACGCCGAGGGCACCTGCCCCAATGCCCGGGCGGCATCGGACAGAACGCTATCGCTTCCCATGCACTTAAAATTAACCAAACAAGATGTAGATTACGTAGCCCAAAGAGTAAAAGAATATGCTAAGTAATACTAAAATATGCCTGCGTGCTATGGAATTAGAGGATACGGCGTTAATAAAAAAATGGCGTTTTGACTGGAGTAATTACGACTTTTTTTATGAATTTACTCCCGTTTCTACACACGCGCAGCATATATGGATGGAAAAAACCGTGACAGCCCGCAATGAAATGAATTTTATTGCTGAAGTCCTGCCGGCCCATACCCCTTTCGGCATGATTGCACTGTTAGATATTGATCTGCGCAACCAAAAGGCTGAACTGGGCCGAGTTTTGGTTGGAGATATGTCCCAACGGGGCAAGGGACGAGGTAAAATGATGGTTCAGCTGCTCTGCAACTATGCGTTTAACCATTTAAACCTGCACAAAGTTTATTGTGAAGTGTTTGCAGATAACGCCCGTGCACTAGAAACCTACTTAAAGTGCGGCTTTGAACAAACTGGTATACGTAAAAAACATATCTATAAAAACGGTTCTTTTAAAGATATTGTCCTATTGGAGAAATTGAATGACCCGCGTTAAAGATTTAATTGCCGATTCTTCTTTTACCACGGCTAAAGGATTTCAAGACTTAAAGCCATTAGTGAGTATTTTGCTGCCCACCTACAAAAGGGGCGACAACGGATTATTTGAAAGAGCCGTAAATTCTATATTAAACCAGAATTTCAAGAATTTTGAACTCATTATTATAGATGATGCATCAGTCGATTCTACCGCTGAGATTATCAAAAAAATAATGGATAAAGACCCGCGCGTAGCCGTTATTCGCCACGCCAAAAACTTGGGATTAGCCGCAGTGTCCGAAATTGAGGGATATTTAAAAGCGCGGGGGCAGAAGTTTTTCTTTGCATTTGACGATAATATTTTTACAAAAACGGGCCTGGAAGCGCTGGTAAACGACCAAATCCAACATCCGGAACATAAAATTTCGTACGGTATAGTACGCCTTCACTTAAACGATAAAAAATTCATAGATTTAGGTACGGAACAAGTAGATTTTGAACTATTATCTCGCGGGAACAGAATTGGCAACGGCGGGGTCTTAATAGACCGTGCCGTATTTGAGCGAATAGGTTTCTATGATCCGCATTTAGCATTACTGCGGGCGTGGGACTGGGACTTATGGCTTCGTGCTGTTACGAAATTCGCTTTTTACCCTGTTAAACATTTAATTAGTCAGGAATATGGAGTAACCCAGCCGGATTCCCTTGGAAATACCGTATTAGTGGATTGGGTAGCCGTGCATATTTGGATGTGGCGACTGAGAAACGAGCAACTGTCTGCCAAGCATATACTAGAATATGAAATTGATAATTTACCCGAACATACGGGTATTTTCTTCCAACAAACTCTGGCTCATATTATTGCCCAAAGGTTCAAGCAGCAATATATGGATACCCTGTCTGTTAAAAATAATGACGGCTATATAGCCCTTGTAGCCGGTAGCTATACAGTACCTTTATCAATTGTTTTTGATGTACTCCCCAGCGGTATTGTGTTTATTACGATGGCTGATTTTGCAAAGGATTTTTGCAAATACACTGCCGGAGCTAAATGCGTTATATTTGTAAGGGATATTCCCGATTTAAAAATTATCCAGCAACTGCATCAATATAATATTCCGTATTACTATTATACCGATGATCATTTATTTATTATTCCGCAGTTTGCCCCTACACATTGCTCCAAATCGGCCATGTATTTTATCAAACATGCGCATGGCCTGCTGGCTTCTACACCGGCGTTAGCGCAAGAGCTGAAGCACTATTTCCACCTTTCTCAAACACCTCAAGTCTTAACTTGCATAGATCCACTACATTTGGACACAAAAACCTTCCCCAATTGGGAAAAATTTAATCAAATAGATGAAATTCGCATCGGCTGGTGTTCCATACGCAAAGAAGAAGGACTTATTAAAATCAAGCAAGATTTGGAAAAATTGGCAGAGGAAATAAATAAACCAATTCGCCTCTTTTGCGTGGCGACATCTTGGGGCAAGAGTCAATTACAAAAAAGTTTCCAGCACTCCAAAAATATCCACATTGAGTTTCTGCCCATGCAACTAAATTATGAACGAATGTTATCCCACCTATCCTCTTGCCGGCTTCATTTTATGATACATACGCATGCGCAAGAATGGAAAGACATTTATCAATATAAAACATTCAATTATTTTTTAACAGCTCTGTACGCTTCCGCTATTCCTCTTATTACCATCCGTCCTCCTTACCACTTGATTAAGGAAGATAAAGAGGTGGGAGAGTTCATTGTGGCAGACGGAGCGGAAGTGGCAAAAAAAATCAAACATTATCTTTCCCTTGGCCCAAAAGGAGCGCAACAAGCATTTAGACAAATCCGCTCTTTCTGGGACAGAACCTATCCGATAGAAAACAATCAAAAAGTACTTTTAAATCTATTATCGGAGCATAGGGCTCCTTCTCTGCAAAAGTTTTTAGATAAGTTGGATAATATACCAGAGGATACACTGGAAAATATAGAAGAACCATCAAGTATTTCTACCCCCAATACACATACGTGGAAATCTTTTCCTCAAACGTGTATATATACTTTTAAGTATTACACCACGGGTAAGCCGGATATTTATCGCTATCCCATACATTACAATACCAAAAATTTAATACGAACATTTGGTTTGTTACTTAAACAATCTTGTTATAATTTTCGGAGAAAAAAATGATACTAATCACAGGTGCGAAAGGACTTTTAGGGCAAGAATTTGTTCAGCACATTCCAGCGAATCAAATATTATCCCCGTCTAAGGAAGAATTGGACATTACATCCCGTCAGGAACTGCAACATTACACAAAAGGGAAAAAGATTGACGTTATCCTTAACTGTGCAGCAAACCGTAACGCCGAACAAATGGAAATGGACCCCGGGCAATCCAGGGCCGTATCCATAGACGGGCCGCGTAATCTGGCGGAATTTGCCCGCGATAACGGGGCAGCGCTTATTCATTTCTCCACCGATTACGTGTTTGACGGGAAATCCAATATCCCATATAAGGAACAGGACCCTACCGGTCCGTTATCCGCATATGGGCAATTAAAACGGCAGGGAGAAGAAGCCGTTTTAGAAGCAGGGGGGACGGTCCTCGTCATCAGGACGGCTTGGTTATTCTCTGCATACGGCAAAGATTTTGTAAAAACCATTCGCAGTCTGGCGCAAAAGAATAAAGAAATCCGCGTCATATTTGATCAAGTAGGCTCGCCCTGTTACGCCGGCGATTTGGCCCGCTGGGTGGTGGAAATGCTGCCCCAAATCAAAAGCGGAACCCGGGAAATTTATCACCTTACTAACGAGGGGGTTTGTTCGTGGTACGATTTAGCGTACCTGACGGTAAAAGGGTTTGGGTTAGCAACGCAAGTAGTGCCCATCCACACCCATGAATATCCGCAAAAAGCCATACGACCGCATTACTCTGTATTGGACAAGAGCAAAATCAAACGGGATTTTAATTTACAGCTGCGCCATTACAGTGATGCGCTGACGGAATGTATTAAACAAATTATACTTACTGAAAAAAAATGACTAAACGCCTTTGTTTATTCGCAGGATTTAGCAAAACGGGCCGTATAGCTGATTATGTAATTTATTACTTGCAGCAGATGGCCCGTTTGGCAGATGTATATTACCAGGCGGACAATATCCTTCATCCTGACGACGTAAAAAAACTGCTTCCCTATTGCAAACAAGCTTGGGGAGATTTTCATCACGGCAAGTATGATGTAGGCTCTTGGCAGCTGTTGTTTAACCGTTTGGGAAAAGAATTTCTTAACCAATATGATGAATTAATTTTATGTAACGATTCTTGCTTCGGCCCTTTATGGGATCTCAAGCCCCTATTTGAACGCGCTGAACAAGACCCTTCGTGGGATTTTTGGGGTTTATCCTCCCAGTCCTATAATTACCGTCATTTCCTTTCCGGTTATTTTTTAGTGCTTAGAAAAGCAGTCTTTATGAGTCAAACCTTTGCCTGCTATATCCACAGTATTGAGCAAAAAAAGAATGTACAGGAAATAATTTTCCAATACGAAATGCCGCTGACGTTTAAACTTCAAGATGCGGGTTTTCGCCCCAAAACATTAGTCGCCCCAAAGGATAGGGACGATGTGTATTTTGGCTGGAAACGCTATATACGCCAGGGCCTTCCTTTTATTAAAGTCAAAGTATTTACCCAGCCTTCTTCAAAAACAACACCGCTGTGGCATTATGAACGCTNNGGAGTATCCCGCCCGCTTAATCGGTCAGCACCTGAAAAATTTGGCACTCCAAAATACTTTTCGCTTTGACCTTTTTCAATTCATCGGATATTTGTTCTCTGAAATCAAACGCATCCGCCACCGCCTGCTGCGGGTGCATATCGGAAAAATTTGCATCATTTCCATATTTGGGCTTAAACTGATAGATACCAGCCCCAAAACTGAAATTATTAACACATTGTTTCGGGGGGAGCGCAAATGAAACTATTTTGGCTAAAATTACAGCGCGAATTTTTGCGCGTATTGAATATATGGACTAATAAAGAAAAAGCCGGAAAACGCATGAAATCTTTGCAAGACGGCATTGCACGCGTACAGGCGCGCAATACCATTGAGCAGGATGTTCCGTCTTTATTTGCAGCACCGGCCAATACGCCTAAGCCGCGGCCAATAGATATTTTGATACCTGTTTACAATGGTTTTGAATTTTTAAATCCCTGCTTGGAAAGTATCTTTCGCAATACCGATCTGCCGTTTCACCTCTATTTGGCAGACGACGCCAGCCCCGACGAAAAGGTCCTTCCTCTCTTACAAAAGTGGGCAGCTAAAAAAGCCGGCCAAATTACCTTGCTGCAAAATGAACATAACGGCGGATTTGCAAAAACAGTCAACAAATTAATCCAAGCTTCAGCACACGACTTCGCCCTGCTCAATACGGATACGGAAGTTCCGCCCGGATGGGCCTCCCGGCTGTTCTATCCCATTTTTACCAACGAAAATATCGCTTCAAGCGGCCCGTGGAGCAATGCAGGAGGAGCGTATCAGAGCCTCTTCTTTGACAACGAAGAAACCGCTTTACAACTCCCGTTGGAGGAAACGGATGATTTGCTGCGTATATTTTCGCCGGAGTCCTATGTTTTGCTGCCCAATCTAATGGGTTTTTGCATGGCCGTCAGCCGCACAGCGGTCAAACAAGGAGGGCTGTTTGACGAAGCATACGGCAGGGGATATTTTGAAGAAACAGATTGGTGCTTTCGCCTCAACCGGCTGGGAAAAAAACATGCCCTTGTTTCCAACCTGTTTGTGTATCATAAAGGCTTCAGCAGTTTCGGCAATACAGCACGCTACGAACTTCTGCACCAAAACAGAACATTGTTTAAGAAACGATACCCGGGGGCATTAGCAGCTATGAGGCGTGCCCGCTTTACGCCCAAACTTCAGCTTATTCATTTTATCCTGCTGGCACGTTATTTACGTACACAATATAACGGCTTCTCTAGCGAAAATGCGGAATCAACGGCTCCGGCGCTTTGTACACAACAAAAAGGGGAAATTTTTTATTATGAACTGCGGTTAGGCGAAAAAAGGCAGTACGCCTGCTCCCGCACAGATCTCAGGCCTTATATCAGTATGCCCCCGTCTTTTACCCGACCAGTTTAAACCACGGGTCCAGCACGGGCATTAAGATATTGCGGATTTTGCGCACCCGGCGGGGGAAACCCAAATCGTTCTTTTCCACCGCTTTTTTGAGTCCGCGCGCTTTCCAGCGGAAAATCCAGTTCCGGTTTTTAAAAAGCGTTACATCCAGCGCCGCCATATCGGCGCGCACCCGGTCATACGCTTTTTGCACCGTCTCCCGGGGCACGTTTCCAAGCCGTCCGGCAAAAAGATGTTCGTCGCCAATCAGCAGCACCAGCTTGTTAAACCAGAATGTTTCCTTTACTTCTTCCAATACGCCGTATTTCTTTAAATTATTCTCCAGCACGCCAAAGTTTTCAATGCCGTCAAGCACCATCTTTTCGCCCCGGCCGGAAATATTGCCCGTACGGCCTATGCGGTAATAAAACAGATACGCTCCGTCCAGCATTTTCACGCGGCGGCACCGCGCCAGGCAGGAAACGCAAAACGGCACGTCCTCCGCGGCGCCCGGCGGAAAACGCAGGCCCGCGTTTTCAATAATATCGCGGCGGATGAGTTTGCCCCACACGAACGGAAGGGAGAAGGCGAACTTGACAAATTCCTCCGGCCCGTCGCCCGCGGAAGCGTCCAAATCGTGCTTGCAGGGCAGCTCCAGCGCGCGGGAGCGGGGGGTAAAAACGCCCGTTCTATCCTGATAGGTGTAAAAGTCGCAGGCGGCAATATCCAGCCGTTCCGTTTCGGCGGCGTTATAGAGGATTTCACAGGCGCGGGTGTCTAAAAAATCGTCCGAATCCAAAAACAAAATGTATTTGCCGCGCGCTTCATCCAGCCCTTTGTTGCGCCCGATGCCCGGCCCCTCGTTGGGCACGGTAAACACTTTCACGCGCGGGTCTTTGGCGGCAAAGTTTCGCAGCACGGCGGCGGAACCGTCGGTGGAAGAGCTGTCCACGCAAATCACCTCAATATCCGTAAAAGTCTGCGCCAGCGCGCTTGTGAGGCATTTGGCCAGGTACGCTTCGGTATTATACACGGGGATAATCAGGCTGATTTGCGGCATATTGAAAAACACTCCTGTTTTGGATATATCACATCATAGCATTTCTGACGGGCGGAAAGAACCCCGTTTATGGGCCCAAAACAACCGTATTTCTGGGTCTTTTGGCCTATGGAGCCGGGAAGCGTTTTCGTTTATAATAAAAGTAAGGAGCGGTCCGCCAAACGGACCCGCGCACTATGATATATACGCGTTTTATGCTCAAGCCGCTCATCTGCGCCGTTTTGCTCGTCTGCCCGTTCTTACAAGTGCAGGCGCAGCTCGTATCCCCCTGGTTCAGAGGGAGCTCCGCCGCGTGGCAGGCGCTCTTAAAAAATACCGCATTCCCGCCCCTCAGCGCCAAACTGGCCCAGCCGCTAAGCTCGGCGGCCACCGGGTTCGCCGTTAAAACAACGGCTTCCAACTGGGTGCTGCACCGCATCAGCCACTCCGGCGCATTCTGCCGGATGGAAAAAGAAATCTTAACCGCTCCGTTCAAATCCGAAAAAACCCTGTTGGGCAAACTGGCCTATTTCCACGACCGGGACGCGCGCCTGTTTGCCCTGCTGCCCGCCAACAAATCCGCCGACGCCAAAGCTTTCTGGCGCCATCAGGATTTGCTGGAAAACACGCTGGCCGAAGTGGAAAGCCATTTTGCGCCCGTCCTGCCGGAACGGTTCGCCTCGGCCACGTTCCCGCAAGAAGAGGTCAAACGCCTGCTGGACGACCCGGTCCAGCCGCCGGCTTACGCGCTTTACGCCAAAGAAATGGAAGCTTTTGCCGCCCTGCCCACGCTGGAAGCCCAGCGCGCCTGGGCCCGGAGCGCGTTGGAATACACGTGGAAAAGCCTTCACTCCCTGCTGATAAAAAACCCGTCGGACATTAAACCGGTGGAATTTGAACAGTATTACCGCCAGAAACTGCGGCTGGAGTATTTTAAAACGCTTAACGAAGTGCTGGCGAAATCCACCGCCAAACGCAATACGCTTATCATCCGCCGCAAACGCAAGCTTAACGCCAATATTCCCGGCGCAGGCCAGCCGATGACGGACGCCCAGCGGCTGGGACTGCTGCAATTTACGCTGGACAAAATGGAAGACTCCGCACAGACGCTGTTCCCCGAAGAGAATCTGGCCGCCCGCTACCTGGAAACCAAAGCACTGCTTCAACAAATGAGCAAGGTTTACGAACCTTATGCCGCAGCCGAAGCCTTAGGAGCGCCGTACGAATGGACCATCCGGCACGGGAGCGCCTGGCCGGACCTGCTGGGCCAAGAAAAAGCCGCATACCTGCGGGCCCTGAAAGGACAGGCTATCTTTACAGACCTGCCGCCGCTGGTCGCGCGGCTGGACGAACAGATGGCGGCCCTGCGCCGCCAAACGCCGGCGGATGCGGATTTCTATGCCCGCTATTACCGCCTCTGGGCCGAGAAAAACGTATATAACACCATACTGGCCCGGGAACGGTTTTTCCGCGCTTTTAACCCCAAATGAATTTATCCCTGCTGCGCCGTCTGCGGCGCCTATTAAACATCCTCCCGCCGCAGGAGCAGTATACCGCCCTGCGCCGCCTGCTGGCTGAACGGCTGGCGGGGGAAAACGCCCCTTGGCTAAACGCTTTCTTTCCGGGAAATATGTCAGAAATGCCCGCCTCTGCTTTAAACGCCGCGCGCGGCCTGCTGGAGAAATACGCCCCCGACAGTGAAGGAACGCCGAATGCGTTTACGCCGGAAATCCTGGCTATCGCCAACGAACTGTTTTCGCAAAACCGCCGCGCCAACGGAGTTTTTTATACGCCGGTGCGTCCCGCCGCACAGCTGGCCAAAGAAACCCTTTTCGCCGTGCTGACCCGCCGGGCGGGGCTTGCAAAGGAGCAGGCCCGCGCCCTTATTTGGGAAGCAAACACTCCCGCCGGGCTTTCCGCCCAAAAAGCTCGCGAAACGGACCGTTTTCTGCACCATTTGACCGTTTGCGATCCGGCCGCCGGAGCCGGGGGCCTTTTAGTGCCTTTTGCCCTGGAACTGGCCGCGCTCCGCCGCAGGCTTTGCCCGGGAGAGCAAACGACGGGCAGTCTGCTGACCCATATCCTTACGCATAACCTGTACGCGGCGGACGTTTCCGCCCGCGCGCTGGCTGATTTACAGCTGCGTTTTGCCCTCCTGCTGGCGGCACACGGCGCGCCGCCGCAGGGAAAAACCGTTCTGCCCCATACGCTGGAAGGGGACGCGCTGGCCGCCTCGGCAAACGGAAAAAGCGTTTGGCAAACGCATTTCCCGCACGTATTTACGCATAAACGCGGGTTTGACGCGCTGCTTTCCAATCCGCCGTACGTCGGCCAGAAAAACCACCGCGCGGTGTTTGACGCGCTGCGCCGAAACCCGCTGTGGCAAACCCGCGTGGAGCCAAAAAGCGATTTACTGTATTTTTTCTTTTACCTGGCGCTGGACATACTGCGCCCCGGAGGCGTCGGCGGATTTTTGACTACGCCCTACTTCGCCACCGCCCAAGGCGCGGCCCCCCTGCGCCGCGAACTGCAGGAGCGGGCGGCGTTTCTGCGTCTGCTGGATTTTGAAGACGAACGCCTGTTTGCGCTGGCGGCGGGCCAGCACAGTTTGCTAAGCGTATTTGAAAAAAACAGCAGCCCGGAAAAACCGCCCTGCCGCACGGGTAATGCGCTTATCCCCCAGCAAAACTTGTATGAAGGAACCGCCCGCTATCTGCAAACGCGGCCGCCGGAAGAGGACCCGCTTTTGGGCGCGCTGGCCAAAATGGCCGCGTGCCGCCAAACCTTACGAGAGATAGCCGGCGTCAGCAACGGGCTGATGACGGGGTGCGACAAAATTTCCGCCGCCCACCTGCGCAAAACGCCTATGCCCGGTGTAAAGAAGGGGGAAGGCGTATTCGTGCTAAGCGAACAAGAAAAAAACGCGCTTAATTTAAACGCCGCCGAACGGAAAAAATTAAAACCGTTTTTTAAAAACTCCCACATTCACCCGTACGCGGCGGACCGGACGCCCGGCGGCTGGCTGGTGGATTTTTTCTACCCCAACGACCGGGAACTGGACTTTGCCTTATATCCCGCCCTGCGTGCGCATTTGGCGCGTTTTAAGCCTGCGCTTCTCGCGCGCCGGCAAAACAACAACGGCATACACAAACAGCTGCAAAACGGGGTATACTGGTTTGGCTCCGTCCGGCGGAAAATGGATTTTGAGGCCGACAAAATCGCCGTGCCCCAGCGCGCGCCGGACAANNGGCCCGTGGTACGCCAGTTCGGACGTGTATTTTATTTCCAACCCCGCCAAAGGGATTTCCCTCTGGTATCTGCTTGCCCTCTTCAATTCGGCCCCGTACTTTGTCTGGCTCTTTTATAAAGGCAAACGCAAAGGCCGCTTGCTGGAGCTCTATTCCGCGCCGCTTAACGCACTGCCCGTGCCCGATGCGCCAGCGGACCTGCGGCGCAGGCTGGAAACGCTCGCGCGGCAAATGCACGATCTGACGGCCCGACACCCGGCGGCGGATATCTCCGCTCTCCAGCAAGAGGCCGATATATTGGCCGGCTCCCTGTTTGGGTTTACCCCGCAGGAAAGCCAAGCCGCCGTTCTCTTGCGCCGCCGTATGCGCGCGGGGAAGCCAAAAAAGCTATAATTATAAAGTTACCGCCCGGTAGGGCGAGACCCTGGACTAACTTTGTTTATGAATATCAGAAACCTCTGCGCTTTTGCGTTTATTAATTTGCTTTTATGGTGTCTGGCCGCGCTTTGCTACTTTCAAACCGGCGGCTTTTTTACCGACGGCTACGGCCTGACGTTTACCGCGCTGTTCATCCCCGGGCATATCCTGCTGTTTGCACTGGGACTGTTTTTGCTCAGCCTGCCCGCGCGCCTGATCGGCCCCCGGGCCCTGCAGGCGGCGTGCGTGGGATGGGGGGGACTTTTCTCCTTATTCTTCGCCGTGGACATTCTCGTCTATTCCCAATACCGTTTTCATATAAGCCCGGCCATGCTGCAGCTGTTTTTCGGCCCGGCGGGCAAAGAAATTTTCGTATTCCCGGCCTTAACCTGGGTGCTGGCCTTTGCCGGAGCCGCCGTTTTGTTTGCGGCCCAGTGGGGCCTTAGCGTTTTATGCAAACGTCTGCGCCCCGGCAATAAAACCATTGGGGCGGTTTCCGCGGCGATTTTGCTGATTTTTACCGCTTACAACGGCATGTACGCCTGGGCACAGTTTATGATGGTGCCCACCGTGGTAGCCCAGCGCGACCGCCTGCCCTTTGCCAATCCGCTTTCCGCCAACCGCCGCCTGCGCAAGATGGGGTTTGAACCCAAAAGCGAACCTTACACCATGCCCGAACAGGGTACTTTAAAATACCCGCTGGCGCCGCTTGCGTGTACGCCCAAGCAAAAGATGAACGTGTTGATTTTTTTGGTGGAATCCTGGCGGGCGGACAGTTTTACGCCCGAAGTAATGCCTAACCTCTGGGCCTGGAGCCAAAAAAAGGGCGTAACGTATTTTGCCGACCATTTAAGCGGCGGCAACGCCACCGAAGCGGGGGTATTTTCGCTGTTCTACTCCATGCCGTATTCGTATTGGAACGATTTTACCAGCCGCCACCTGCCGCCCGTTTTGGTAAGCGAAGCGCAAAAGCTGGGTTACGAACCCGCCGTGTACAGCAGCGGCAAGCTCAACAGCCCGGAGTTTAACCAAAACATATTCGCGGGTATTCCCAATCTGCGTCTGGAATCCAAAGGGACGGAAAAATGGGAGCGCGACATAGACTCCATCCGGGATTTTGAAGCGTTCTTGGATACCCGCGCCGACCGGGAACAACCCTTTTTCGGCTTCCTGTTTTTAGACGCGCCGCACGGCAGCGACTATCCCGCCGAAGACGCCGTATTTACACCCGCCGGAGAGCAGATGAACTACCTTCTGCTCAGCAAAAACACCGATCCCGCTCCGTATATGAACCGCTACAAAAACTCCATGCATTTTACGGACCGGATGATTGACCGCGTGTTAAAAGACCTGCAAAAACGCGGCGAGCTGGACAATACCCTTATCATTCTGACCGGGGACCACGGGCAGGAAATCAACGACACGCGCAACAATTTCTGGGGCCACAACAGCAATTTTGCCAAATACCAGACGCATGTGCCGATGTTCGTATGGATGCCGGGCACGCCGGGCGGCGTAAAAAACTACCGCACCAATCATTACGACGTGGCCCCCACCGTGCTCGCGCACGCCTACGGCTGCGTCAACCCCGCGGGGGATTATTCCATCGGGCAGGATTTGTTTGACCCCGCGCCCAGGCCGTTTTCCATTATTTCCAGCTACACCAAAAAAGCCGTCCGCACCGAAGACAAACTGACGGTGATTGACGCCTACGGCAACCTGGAACACTACGACGAAAACTTCACCCTGCTTAAAGCCGGGGCCAATCCCGCGCGCGTGGGAGAAGCGTTTAAAACGTTTTCCAAGTTTTACGAATAGACGGGACGGAGTCCCAGGTAAATATAGGTCAAAAGTCCCTTGTTTTATACGGCTTAACTTGTTTTACTAATAATATATTCATCCCAACACGAAAGAGGAGCATTATGAAAAAAATTTCGCTGATGTTGCTGGCAGTACTCTTTATGATTCCCGCCGCGGCCCAGGCCCAAACGAGCGGCGCAGACAATCAGGTTCTCTCCGACAAAGCCAAGAAAAAAATTTCCGACACCATTACCCAAAAAATGTCCGCGGTGGAAACGCTTAAAATTATCAACGAAGCCTCCGCCATCCCGCAGGCCGACGCATTCCTTAAAGCGCACGTCTTTCCGTTTGCCAAGTATCTTAAAAAATCCAAAAAAGAAGATCCGGCCGCCGTACTGCAAGCCGCGCTGAAAGACCTTTACGAACCGCTGGCGGAAAATTTCGCCGCCAATAAACAAGCCGCGCTCAACGGGGCCGCCATTGAACCCGCCGACCAAAAAGCGTTTGACGCCGTTGTAAAAGTATTGCAGCTGCCGTTCCAGGTGGGCTGGAGCAAAAAGGACATCGCGCTGGGCAGCTACTTAAAGCAACACGCGGGCGATGAAGACCGCGCCTTGGCCGCCTTTGCCACATTACTTGGCGCCGCCGAATAACATTTAAACCGTTTGCATATTTTCCCCGGGTATTTTATATCCGGGGTTTTTTATGCGCGCGGGGTTGCCAATAAAAGCATTTTTATTGTATTCTATGAAAAGACGGATAACTTAGGAGGATGTATGAAGGCATTTACGACCTATTATTGGGACGTTTTAAAGAAACAGTACGTAAACTTCGCCGGACGCGCCACCCGCACCAATTACTGGATGTTCGTGTTGTTCAATTTCTTGGTGTTCTTGGTTTTGAGCGTGATTCTGAGCTTCTTTGGCGACGTGGGTAACGTCATTTATTTCCTGCTTACCCTGGCCGTGCTCCTGCCCTCTCTGGGCATCGCGGTGCGCCGCTTGCACGATACGGACCGCAGCGGATGGTGGCTGCTCATCTCCCTCGTTCCGTTTATCGGCACGCTGGTTTTGCTGGTCTTTTTGGTTCTGCCCAGCACCGAAGGCGCCAACCGCTTCGGCAATTAAGTTTTACCGTACCGCCCGTACCAACGGGCGGTATTTTTTTGTCTTGTTGGGGGAAGAATCCGTATGAGAAGGTCCAGAATTATCCTTTCAGCCGTCCTGCTGGCGGTTTTTTCGCTCGGCGCATACGCCGCGTTTATGTATGTATATACCGAATGGAAGTTTGCTCCCGTTGAACTCCTGCAGGAACCCAATCACGCCGCACCGCATGCCCAATGGAACGCCCCGCAGGAACGGCTGTTTATTCACCAGGTCAATACCGTGCGCCGCGCCAAAAATAAAGACCGCAGTTACAACGGCTACGAACTGGACCTGCTGCCCGAAACAGCGGGGGGAGAGCTGTTTGTGGCGCACGACGAAAGCGCCCTGCCCGGCAAGGTAAAACTGGCCGATATTTTTTCCGCCGTCAAAAACCCGCAGGATAAAACCTACTGGCTGGACCTGAAAACCGAACTGACCCCCGCCCAGCTGGATGAAATCCTGCAAACCGCCCGGCAGTTTAACGTGCCGGAGCAAAACCTTTTATTTGAAACCGTACCCGGCCCGACGGCCAAACTGATTAACCAAAAGGGCCTCGCGCTTCTGCTGCAGCTGACCGACGGCTTTGACGAGGATGAAAAAGACCCCGCCAAACGCGCGGAAATCAACCGCCGCGCGCTGGCGGAATGGACGGAGTACCGTCCGGCGGCGGTAACGGCCAGCTTTGGCAAATACCCGTATCTGCGCGCATACTTCCCGGATATGCCCAAAGCCGTGTATTATTCCGCCACCCGCCGGCCCAGCCTTAAAAAACCCTTTATGGTGCGCCATATCCAGAAGGATCCGTCCGTCCGGATTTTTATGATTGACGAATACACCTGGTAGTCCCGTCCCTTTTACCTCCGCCCGCCGCTCCTGCGGCGGGGTTTCANNCCGCCGCTCCTGCGGCGGGTTTTTATATGCCCGGCAAACGGTTTTTCTACCGGGCGGTAAATATGTTATAATTTTAGACGCTGTGCGTTCCGCCCGGCGGCACGCCGGTTAACCGTTCGGACGCCGGCATATTCCCGGCGGCTCAGCCGGCCGAAACAATTTTGATTTGTCGTACCCGTTACCCCTTTTAGGGGAAGGCGGCGGGCCTTTATCCGCCGCACTTTTTACATCATTCAACACGTAAGGAGACCGTATGAAAACCGCTCTTACCCGCGCCCAGGCGCTTGCGCTGTTACAAAAATACAACAAAGAACCGTTCCATATTTTGCACGCGCTGACGGTGGAAGCCGTTATGCGCCATTTTGCCAATACGCTCGGCTACGGCGAAGAAGCCGATTTTTGGGCCCTCTGCGGCCTGTTGCACGACGTGGATTTTGAACAGTTCCCGCAGGAGCACTGCAAAAAAGCGCCGGAGCTGCTGGCTGAAATCAACGCCGAGCCGGAACTGGTGCGCGCCGTCTGCTCGCACGGCTACGGGCTGGTAAGCGACGTAAAACCCGAGCTGGAAATGGAAAAAGTGCTTTTCGCCGCCGACGAACTGACCGGGCTTATCGGCGCGGCGGCGCGTATGCGCCCTTCCAAAAGCGTGAGCGATATGGAAGTGTCCAGCCTGAAGAAAAAATTTAAAGATAAAAAATTCGCCGCCGGATGCTCGCGCGACGTGATTGCCCAAGGGGCCGAAATGCTGGGCTGGCCGCTGGAAACCCTGTTTGAAAAAACCATTGAAGCCATGCGCGCCACCGAAGAAAGCGTGAAAGCAGAAGCCGCACAACTGGCGTAAGCTCTCCAAAGACAAAAAATACCGGGCGCGTATTACGCCCGGTATTTTTTCCTATAANNCAATTCTATAACTTCATCTCTTTTTCCAGACGGGCGAAAAATTCGCCGGCTTTTTCCGGGAAATAGACGTCCGTTACCGCATCCGTAAACGCCGAGGGGAGGGGATTTACTTCAATAATTTTAGCCCCGAACTGTTTGGCCGTAAGCGGCAGGGAACACGCGGGCATTACCTGCCCGGCGGTGCCGACGATAATCATCACATCCGCGTTCTGCGCCATTTCAAGCGATTTTTCATACGCCAGCGGGGGAATTCCTTCCCCGTAAAACACAAAATCCGGCTTGAGCACCCCGCCGCAAAAACACCGCGGGGGCACCTGCTCCACATTCACGTCTTCCAGCCTGTATTTCCGCCCGCAGTTTACGCACGAAAGCGTATGAATCGTACCGTGGAACTCCTGCACGTTTTTGGAGCCGGCGCGCTGGTGCAGGCCGTCTATATTCTGCGTAATTACGCCCTTTACAAAGCCTTTCTCTTCCAGTTTGGCTATCACTTGGTGAGCCTTATTGGGGGAGGCTTCGTCCATATCGGTAAAGAAAATCTTTTTCATTTCCCGCCAGGACTCGGCGGGATTGTTTTCAAAAAAATTGATTTCAATATATTTCGGGTCGTACCGGTTCCACAGGCCGCCGGCGCCGGTAAACGGCGCAATGCCGCTTTCCACGCTTACGCCCGCCCCGGTGAACACTACGCCGTATTCGGCGTTTTTAATCAGTTGTACAGCTGTTTGGATATCGCTCTTCATATGGGTATTGTATAATATTCTAACCCCAAAAACGGCTTGCGCCGGGGGAAAGCCTTTGCTACATTAAACTACGGGGGGAACCGTATATGCCGCAAACCGCACACAGCGCCAAACATTACTTATACAATGTTTTGCAATTTAACAACCGCAGTAAAGTAACCGTCGCACTCAACGCGCTTATTATTACGCTTATTTTGCTCAGCGTGCCCGTAGACGTGATTGAAAGCGTGGGGGACGTCAGCCCCGCCGTCAAACGCTTTATCTACCACCTGGATTTTGGAATGAGCATCGTATTTGCGCTGGAATACGCCCTGCGCGTCATCACCTGCACCGAAGACCCGCGCTTCAAGCGCCCCATCATCGGGCGGCTTAAATATATGTGCACGCCGCTCATGCTGATTGACCTGTTTGCCGTTTCGCCGTTCTTTATTTTGGGCAGCGGTATGGTGCGTATGCTGCGCGTATTCCGCATTTTAATGCTGATGCGCTACACCAACGCCATCCAGCTGATGAACACCGTCGTCAACGAAAAGAAAAGCGAACTGGCCATCTGCGGCGCGTTTATTTTAATGCTGTGGGTGTGGAGTTCGTTTATGATTTACCGCGTGGAGCACCTCGCCCAGCCGGACGTATTTAAAAATATGCTGGATGCGCTGTGGTGGTCCCTGGAAACCTTCACCACGCTGGGGTACGGCGATATGGTGCCGATTACCCTGTTTGGGCGCGTGATAACGGCCATCACGGTGGCGATGGGGCTTGTGCTGTTTGCCATCACTACGGCGGTGCTGACGGCGGGAATTATCCAGGAACTGCAAAAATTTGAGCACAAAGCCAATAAACCGCAGGTATAACGGGATTACGGAAAGACCCAGTCGCTTTAATACTGCGGGTCGTTGTGCCACCCCTGGCCTTCCAGGGTTTTGCATACGGCTAAACCTTCATCGGAATACGAGAGGCAATAACGGTCATATATGCCGCTGGCATCCACTTCCGCCTGCAGACTGTAGGGAGAGCTGCCGTTAATCATACGGTAAGACTCCAATTCGCAGGAATTATTCCAGCACGACCAATGATGCCGCCAATGCTTGGAAAGGCATTCCCCGCTATTGGCAGAACCGACAGAACAGGTAAAAGACTTTGTAACATCAATATCCAAATCAGCGATGTCATTTACCAAAAAATCACCGGCGGACAAGTTATAGAGAACAATGCCTTTAGCCATAGCCTCCAACGTTGCAATAGCTTCCGCCATCCGTGCTTTTTCCACCGCTTTTTGGTATTGAGGCAATGCCACCGCGGATAAAATACCGATAATAAGCACGACAACCAGCAGTTCTATCAAAGTAAAACCTTTCTTCATAAATACTCCGGGAAAACGCAGATTTGCCCGGCGCAGATGCCGTATAAAAACACCAAGCAAGACGGGCCGTGCTTTTTCCAATTTATCAAAAAAAAAACAAATCAAGGGGGCGAGCCGCCCCTCCCTTTCCCTGACGGAACCATCCGACTAATTAAGCCACACTGTTTAAATAATGTTGCCAAGTACCGTAAAGCGAGCCCGAAAAGCCGCTCGCAGAGTGCCGGGGGCAGGGCCCAGAGCCTGGGCTCCCTTCTCTGGCCTGACCAGGGCTAACGCAATAAGCGGTGCTATTAATTAGAGGGGAACAACAAAGGGGGTATGAAGCCGCCCGCAGGGTCCGGGCCTTGGGGTCCTGGCGGCGCGCAGCGTGCCTGACCAGAGCTCAGCAAAACACGGTGCTTTTAGATACTTGGGAGAGAAACATTCGGGGATGTACCAGGGGGCGGTTTTCTATGCGGACACATCCGACTAGCAGAGCCACATTGTTTAAACAATGTCGCCAAGTACCGTAAAATCTGCCCGTCAAACAAGAGGGAAAGCATCCCTGCTTCACAAATTTGGCCGGTATTTTGCGGATAAAAAACTCCCCGCGCATACATCTCGCGCGGGGATGAAAATACGGCTTATAAAAACTACTTGCTTTCGGGGGCGGACGGCTGGGGCGCGTCCACGGCGCGGTCCTGCACCTGTTCGGTAAACGTCAGGCGGTCGCGGTGGATGGGCCCGGCCAGCGCGGGAACCTCTTTGCGGATAAAATAATGCGGCTTCAGGTACGGTCTCCACCCGTCAAAACGCAGGCGGTAGATGGTTTTAAGCGGATAGAAATCCGGCGTGAACAGCGCCAGATATCCGCCCAGCCCGCCGCCGTTTAAGTATTCGGGCATTTCGGTATAGCCCACCAGGCGCGAATGAGGATACAGCGTGGCTTTTAAATGCGGCACTTTGGTAAGGGCGGCCTCCGCCTGGCGTACAGACAGCAAATCGCGCGTGGGGTCCAGGCCGTCGCCCACCATGGTTCCGGCGCGGACCTGGTCCAAATCCGGCGCTTTCAAATCTTTTAAATAGGGCACGGATTTAAGCGTCAGCACGCGCGGCGCGAGGGTTTCCAAATCAAAGGTTACTACGCGCACATTGGAAAAACTCATCGGCTCAAAGCGGCTGACGGTGGAGGTGCCGTCGTAACCCGGTTTCACCTGGCCCATAAAGCCCCCGTCCGTAAACGACATCTGGCATACGCCGCCCACTTTGTCAAAATTATTGATTTTTACCGTCAAAGAAGACGGCGTGGCGTCCTCCAGCTGCGAAAGCGGCGCCCCCGCATATTCCGCCCCGTTCATGCGCACGGCGGAACCGAACGACTGCCGGTACTGCGACACCATCACATCGGCAAACTGTTTAACCGTCAGATAATTGGAAGGTTTTCCCAGCACCAGCCAATTCTGCAGTCTGTCCAGCCACGAAGCGCGCGGCGAGGCGGTTTTGTTGACAAATTCCACAGCCGCCAAATTGCGCCGTTCGTTTTCCCAGGCAACCCACTTTTTGCTGTTAAGGAAAAACTCCGGCGTGCTGCCTTCTTTAAAAAACACGGTGGGCCGTTTTTGCGTAAAGTATTCTTTTAAGCTGACCGATTTCCCGCCGTCCAGCGGCACGGGTTTGCGCCACAGCTCGTTCACCCGCTTGCGCTCCGCCTTTAAACCCGGGCGGCGGATTTCCGCCACCAGCTCCCGCCAGTTGTGGCGCAGGCCGGCGGTCATGCGCGAGTCGTTGGTATAGCGGAACCCCTGTTCAAAGCTGTAATCGGCCATAGTGGTGGCCAAATCTTTCAGTTCCACATTATGGGTAAAGATGGAACCGTCCTCTTCCGCCAGCTCCACAAAGCGTTTGACGTTTTCGTTAAATTTGTTTTTATAATACCCCGCGGGCAGGCGTCTCGTCCCCGCGATTAAGCGCGCGTCGTACATAAAATCCGGCAGGCGGCCCGTTTCGCGGATGGGGTTTAAAATCACTTTTTCCGCCTCTTCCATAGACATATAATACAGGTATTCCATCACGTTGTTGGCCTTGGCGGCGGACATACCTTCAATGGCTTCCACCTGGTCACGCGGACGGAAATAGCCGTTTTTAAAGTATTCCAGCCAGTCGCGGATGATGCTGTCCTCATCTTTCAGACCGGAAGGATATTGTTTGCTTACCAATCCCGTGCGCGGCGTGCGCTCCAGCACGGGCACCACGGGGTTGTAGCCTTCGGCGGGAGCCTGGACGACCGATTCGGCGGGTTTGGCCGCGAACCATTTTTTAATCCGGCGGCCCCATTCCATCACGGGCAGGCCGGAATACAACGTCCCGGACGAAGCCGAAGCCGGCTCCGTGCGGGCAAAAAAACTGTATGAACGGGCGGAAGGGGCCGCCGGGCCGCCGGCAGACAAAGAAGCATTTTCCTCCGCTTGCATAGCTGCCGGCCCCTCCACCTGCAAAGACGGGGCCGCCTTCACTTCAATCGGGTTGACGGGAACCGCCGCCGTCTGCCCGGGCCGTACGCCGGACGAAGTGCGGCGTGCGGCTAACGCCAGCCAGTCGCGGGCGGCGTCAGCGGAAAAATCCAAATGGCGCACGTTTAAAACGCATACGCGCCGGACAAGATTCTCCAGCACGGCTACATCCGAAACGGCTTCCGCCCGCTCCGGCGCGGGAACGGACACAGGTACGCCGCCGGCGCGCGCAAACAAAACGGTTTGTTCCAAGGCTTCGGTGGGTTTGGCGGACGCCAGCAATTTTTCAAACGCGTCATAGGCTTTTAAAGACAGCAGCGCGCGGGACACCGCCGTAAACGCCACGGGTTCCAGCACGGTGTCTGCGGCCGCTTCGTATACGGACAGCAGAACGGGCGCGTCTTCGGCGGCCCCGTAAAAACCGATGCCGGACACGTCGGCCAACGCTTCCATCGCCCGTACGGCGGCTTGCGGCTTGGCCGCCGCCAGCTGTTTAACGGACGAAAAAGCGGCTAATTCTTTAAACGCGTCTTTCTTTTGAAGCAAATCCACCCGGTATGTTTTTAAAGCGGCGGCCGCCTGCCATTCGGTTACGGGCGCGCCGCGTTCCAGCGTAAGCGTTAAAAATTCATTCTGCAGCAGAGCGGTGCGTCCGGCGGCGGGCGGAACGGCAAAAATAGAACGCACGAGCGCGGGCGAAGAAGCCCCCTTGGCCACCTGCTCCCGCACCGATTCGGCCGGCAGCATAACGGACACCTGTTTTTGTACCTGGGACAATACGGCAGATTCCACCCGGCTCCCCTTTACCAGCGGCGCACGCACGGCGGAAACGGACGGCACGGAAACGGCCGCGCCCGAAACGCGCAGGCCCGGCGCATACCGCAGCCCCGCCGCACTTACGCGGCCGGCGGCCGGAATGGATTTTTCCGCCCCGCTGCCCAGCGCTTTAATCACCGTCCCGACGTTTTTAGCGGGCACCTGCGCCGAAGCCGCCCCGCAGATCACAAGGCCCGTCAATGCACATAAAAATTTTTTCATCCGTATCATCCTTTTGCGTAAAATTCTTTATTTTATTATGCTAAATCCCCGCTATACAAACAAGGGCCATTGGCCCTATACGCCCGGGCCAATGGTCCTATATAAAGATGGGTCCCGTTTTACAGCGCGGCCAGCTTTTCGGCCAGCGGGTTTAACGCTTCTTCGCGCACGAACTCAATGCGTCCCTCGTCCGCCGCGCGCGCCGCGGCGGGGTTTAACGGCAGGCGCACCACGGGGGACAAGTCAAACGCTTTGCCCATTTCCGCCGCACGGCCGGGACCGAAGAGTTCAATTTCTTTCCCGCAGTCCGGGCATTTTAAATAGCTCATATTCTCCACCAGCCCCAGCACGGGCACGTTCATCATTTTAGCCATTTTAACGGCTTTGCCCACAATCATCTGCACCAGTTCCTGCGGAGAAGACACAATCACAATGCCGTCCACCGGCAGGGATTGGAACACCGTCAGCGTTACGTCCCCGGTGCCGGGCGGCATATCAATAAACAAATAATCCACGTCCTGCCAGATAACGTCCGTCCAAAACTGTTTGACCGTACCCGTAATCAGCGCGCCGCGCCAGATGACGGGGTCCGTCTCGTTTTCCAACAGCAGGTTAAGAGACATCACCTGCACGCCGCCCTGGCTGGACACGGGGTAAATACCGTCCTGGTCGCCGGTGGCGCGTTCGTGAATGCCGAACATTTTAGGCGCGGACGGCCCGGTAATATCCGCATCCAGCACGCCGCAGGAATACCCGCGCCGCGTCATTTCCGCAGCCAAAAGGCCCGTTACGAAAGATTTTCCCACCCCGCCTTTTCCGCTCACTACGCCGATGACGTGTTTAATGCGGCTTCTCAAATGCGGTTTGTCTTTGGGCATTTCGCCCGGGTTGCGGCTAGCGCAGTTTGCACTGCAGGAAGAACAATCGTGCGAACAATTTTCGCTCATTTGGAACTCCTTTCAATTAAATTAAAATTTTCATCCGCCAGCCCCCACAGGGCCATTTTTCCGCCCGGCAGGAGTTTCACCGCCGCGTAGCGGGCGTTTTCAAATTTCTTGCCGGTGCCTTCCTGAAAGAAATACTGCCGGGGCACCAAATACTCTTTGCCGCGCGTGCGGACGGATACCGCCTCGCCGCCGGGCTGGCGGGACAGCACCCGATTCTCCCCCAAATACAAAACGTCTTCGTCCGACGCGACCGGCTCGGCTTCAAAATCGTAAAAAAGCGTCATATAATCGCCCAGCAAAAACGCGCGCGGATCCCGCGGCGCGATTTTTAAATACGCCGCCGGGGCCCGTTCAATTTGGGCGTACAGGTTCCACGCCCAGCCGGCCAGAAGAGCGGACAACCCCAACGTGCAGAAAAAGAAAATTTTACCGCGCATATTGTTTCCCCCCTCTTTTAAGCGCAAAATACGCCGCCAGCGCCGCCAGGCCGGACACCGCCAGCATGCCCGATTTGTACAACAGCGAACCGTCCAAATCGTAATACAGCATAAAGAGCGCGCACGCGAACCACGCGCTTCCCAGCCACTCCACCATGCGTTCGCGCAGGCCCCGCCCCGCGGTCATCACGCACAAGGCGGCAAACGCGCTGAGCCCCAGCATACACGCGGCCAGCGCCGTCAAAACACACCCCCACCGGCGGCCCTTGGGAGACAGACTTTTCGCCCGGCTGACGGCCCACGCCGCAAGCCCCGCGGCGGGCACCAGCGCCCATGAAAATTTATCCGCGCCGCACGCCGTCCATACGCCGCCGACGGCCAAACACGCATACGCCAGCGGACGCAGCCGTACGGAACGAACCGCAAACAGCAGCAGCCCCGCCAGGCACAGCGCCGCGCCCAGCCACGCCGCCGGCTCGTCCCACCGTCCCCACAGCGAACCCGCATAGCACGCGAATAATCCCACTGCGGCGGCGGAAAAAATAAAACGGTCCGCCGGCTGTTTAAAAAACGGCCAGCCCGCGGCCGCCACGGCCGCCGCGATGCAGGCGGCAACCAGCAGCTGCGAAGAAGTATCCCCGCTAAAATGCGGATAAAGCCAGGAAAGCACGCCGTAAATCAACAGGCCCTTGCCCGATACCGCAAACATAAAACCGAGCTGGGCCAAAAACGCTTCGCCCGCCGATTTGCCGCCTTCCCCCGCGCGCGCCAGCCCGTACCCGAAGGCGGCAAACAGCGCGCCGCACAGGACGGCAAACGCCGACGGAAACGCGGAGTAAAACATCAAAAACATGGTACACATCAGCGCGAGCGAACTGATAAACGCGCCCACAAACAATAATACCAGCACCGCGGGGTGCACCGGGGAGGGACGTCCGTCCAGATACTGTTTGACGGCGTCGCGTTTTTCGTCCGGAAGAGACTGTAATAATTCCTGTTCGGTCATTTCGTCCTCCGCATATATTCAATTCCTTTCCAGGCGCCCGCGCCCGCCAGCGCAAATACGCACATAAATACCGGGCTTCCCCATTGATAGGCAAAAACTTCCATCCGCACCAGCCAGCAGCTGACCCACACCGCGGCGCACAGGGCGCTCACGCCCAGCGCCATCGGGCTTTTAAATTTCTTTACCGCCAGCCACGCCGCCGCCAGGATAAATACGGCGCATACATAAGAAGGCGTTTGAAACGTGCGCCGCAGCGTATCGTACGCCGCGCAGGAAGTCAGGTAAAACGCGGCGGGAATAAACGTCCACGCGCGGAAATTTTCCGGCCATTTTTTAAACCAAATACACCCTTCCGTCAGCGNNTGCCAGCGCATAGAACCCGCCGGTAAAACCGTATTTGTCTTCGGCAAACATCCCCCACGCCAAAAACGCGCCCAGCCACAGCCAGCGCACGCCCGAAACGGCGGCCAGTACGGCCATCATCACGCTCCAGGCCGCAAACCATTCGTATACGTAAGACTGAAGCTGAAACGCCTGCCCGCATACGGCGGTAAACACGCCGCACAGCACGCCGGCTCCCGCGGCAAAAATCTGCCCGGGTACGGAAGAAGGGCCGTATCTCCACACGCCCGCCCCGCACAGCGCCAGCCCGGCAAGCGGCAGGCCCAGTTTTAAAAGCAGGCCCATATCCGCCCAGTTATAGGCAAAAAAGCAAATCACCGCCGCCAGCAATAATACACCGCCTAACACAAGCAGCCGCCGCAGGCCCCATTCGGCCCACGGTTCAGCGGGCAGCGCAGACACGGCGCGGTCATACTGCGTACGCGAAAGCAGGTTTTCGGCCAGCAAATTATCTAAAACGGATTTATTTATCATACCCCGATTATACAAAATTCCCCCGCCCAACAAAGCCGGCGTAAAAGCTATAATATTAGTATGTCCCTGATACTTTGGCTTATTTTCCCAGCCGCTTTGCTGCTGATATGGTATATGCTGGCCCGCCTGGGGGCGCGCATCGTATTCCGCCCGCAGAAAAAACGCTGGCCGCTGAAACTGCCTTTTGAAAACGTTTCTTTCCCCGCGCCGGACGGACGGATGATTACGGGCGTGTATCTGCCCGCCCAAAACGCTCGGCCGACCCTGCTGTTTTTCCACGGGAGAGGGGGCAACGTGTCCCACTTTGAAAAGTTCGCACTCGCCTACGCGCCCAAAGGCTACGGGATTTTGATGTTTGATTACCGGGGCTTCGGCCTGTCCCAGGGGAGTCCCTCCCAAAAAACGGTGTTTGAAGACGCGCAGGCCGCCGCGCGCTATTTGATGAGCGTAAAAAAAATCCGCCCGCAGGACATCGTGCTCTACGGCCATTCGCTGGGCAACGCGCCCGCGCTGTTTACGGCGCAGCGCCTGGAAAAATTCCCTTTTAAAGCGCTGGTTTTACAAAGCCCCTTTTTAAGCGCGCCCGCCATGGCCGCCTGCCTGTGGACGCACACCTACGAACCCAATTCGCTCACTTACCGCCTTATTTCCGCGTTCGCCGCGCCGTTTTTACACCTGAACCGTTTTGACAATACGCGCCCCGCCGCGCATATCCGCCGCCTGCCCGTACTCGTGTGCATGAGCCGCACGGACGCCACCATCCCCTGGCGCATGAGCGCGCGGCTGGCGGATGCCGTCCCGCACGCCAAACGCTTTCTGTCTCCGTCGGGCGGACACGACGAATTCGCCTGGGCCGCCCGGGCGGCGGACGGGTTTATTAAAAACCTTCCTTAAAAAGTGTTTTTATGATACTATAATTCGTGGAGAGAAAATCCTGAACTATGCGCAAATATATTCCTACTATACTGCTGGTGGTGCTACTGGGCGGCTGGGCGTTGTTTTTTGACCGGGTGACGGACCATTTAATTTTTGAACCGACCGACCAGGTCTACACGCTCCAACTGCCTTTTGAAGAAGTTACCTTCCCCGCCAAAAACGGGCAGAAGCTCCACGCGCTGTATCTGCCCGCCAAAGAGGACAAACCCACGATTTTATTTTTCCACGGCAACAAATACAATGTGTACAGTTTTCAGGATTTCGCCCGCCCGTACGCCGAAAAAGGCTACGGCGTTTTTCTGTTTGACTACCGGGGCTACGGCAAGAGCGAAGGCTCCCCCTCCGAAAGCCATTTGTATGAGGACGGCTCCTCGGCCCTGTTCCACCTGATGCTGAAGGAAAAAATCTTCCCGCAGGACATTGTGCTGTGGGGCTTTTCGCTGGGCAACGCCCCCGCGCTGTACGTAGCCTCCACCTACGACAAACTGCCTTTTAAAGGCGTCATCCTGCAAAGCCCGTTTACCAATATGGCCGATATGGGTTTTTATATGCTCTCGCAGCGCTACGACGGCACCGCCGCGGCCACCATTCTGCCTATTTTCTTAAAACCGCTTTTGTGGCACAAAAATTTTGACAATACCCGCCTGATCGGCCGCGTCCGCGCGCCGATGCTTATCGGGTTCTCGCGGCTGGACCGCACGATACCCTGGACGATGAGCCGCGCCCTGGCCGCCAAATCGCCCCGGGGCACCCAGCAGTTTCTCTCGCCCGCGGGCACGCATCACAGCTTTGAATGGTTTGAGTCCGAAGCGCTCCGCTTTTTGGAATCCTTAGACAACGGCGGGAAATCCTCCACGCCGGCCTCGGTAAACACCACNNCCGGGAAAAGCTGAGCCGCCCGCGCCTAAAACGGCCGCCCTATCGGCAAGCCGCCCCGATTTTTTGTATAATAAGTACAGACGCCTGAGGCCCGCCACTCGCGGGCGGCGTAATTTGGAGAGGTGTGTGAGTGGTTGAAACAGCAGGTCTCGAAAACCTGTAAACCGCAAGGTTTCGAGGGTTCAAATCCCTCCCTCNNCTCCGTAGAAATTTAAAACCCCGCCGAAAGCGGGGTTTTTGATTTCTAAAGAGAGAGTGGAGCGGCATAAACTGCTTTATGCCGCGTCGGGATTTGAAAGCCGGAGCTTTATGCGAGTTTTGCCGTCAGGCAAAGGCGAGCATGGCGAGGCGGGGCCGCGAGCGCCGAGGGTCAACGAGGCGACTTGTGGCCAAATCCCTCCCTCTCCACAAAATTAAACAAGCCCCCAAAAGGAGGCTTGTTATTGGGAAAAAATAAAAAATCGGCACAAAAAACAGCCATCGCTTAAAGCTTTAGAATTGCAACAAATAATCACTTTCCCGCACGGTAAAGCCCATGCTGTTACAAATTTTTGTCATAGCGGCGATTTTCTGGTCCCTGCACACCCATTTTCCCGCCAAAGCTTTATTGGAAGACCGATTCATAAATTTTAGCCTCAGCTCCAGCGTGTGCGTCATGCCGTTGTTGCCCGGAACGGGGTACGAAAAATATACATCCAAGTTGTAAGAGCCGGCGTTTAAAGCAATTTTAGACTTTACATCCTCTCCAATACGATATTCCTTCCAATCCGAACCGCCTCTAATGTACGTATAAGAGGGAAGCGTTATATCCAAATCCTCCATATTTGGCGTATATTGTCCATTAGCCAAATAATACAATTCCTCTGCTTCCACAAGAGATTTGACAAGCGACATATTAGCCTGAATCCTTGATTTCAAAACAGCTTTTTCATATTGAGGCACCGCCACCGCCGCCAATATGCCGATAATTAACACCACCACCAAAAGTTCTATCAGCGTAAAGCCATTTATACGCCTCGCAGACGCATTTTTCATGTGCCTCTCCTTTTTTTGATAAATTTTGCTTTTAACAAAATTTATCAAAAAAAAAAACGCGTCAAGCCTATTCTGAAACGGCCCCATCCGTTACATATCGCACGGCTAAATTTGTTAAAATTTAGATTATATGCCCAAACTTAAAACCATTTTCTTCGGAACGCCCGATTTATCCGTTCCTTACCTGGAACTCTTGCACCAAACCACGGACGTTCAGCTCGTCGTTACGCAGGCCGACAAACCGCGCGGGCGCGGCATGGAAATCACGCCCTGCCCCGTCAAAAAGCGCGCGCTGGAGCTGGGCCTGCCCGTGTTATCGCCCGAAAAACTCAAAGACGATTTTGACAAAATCGCCGCCGTTCCGTTTGATTTGGGCGTCGCCGTGGCGTACGGTAAAATTTTCCGCCCCAATTTTTTGGAACTGCCCAAACTCGGCATTTTAAACGTTCACTTTTCGCTCCTGCCCCGTCTGCGCGGCGCGGCCCCGGTGCAGCAGGCCCTTATACAAGGGGATACCCGCACGGGGATTTCCGTTTTCTGGATTCGCCCCGGCATGGACGACGGCCCGCTGTTTTTACAAAAAGAGTGCGACATCTTGCCGCAGGACGACGCACAAACACTGTTTGCCAAACTCATCCCGCTGGGACTGGAAGGGCTGAAAGAAACGCTCGCGCAAATTGCTTCGGGCAGTATCGTCCAAACGCCGCAGGAAGGCGAGCCGACCCTCGCGCCCATGCTTCAAAAAGAAGACGCTCTCCTGCGCCCCGCCCTGCTTAGCGCCAAAGAATTAAACGACCGCGCGCGCGGACTGGCCTGCGGTCCCAAGCCCAAGGTTCCGTTTACGCATAACAACAAAACGGAGTGGCTCCAGCTGGTCCGCACGGAACTTGCGCCAGCCCAAGAGGACAGACCGGCGGCGTCCGGCTCCGTTCTTTTAATTGAAAGAAACCGCGGAATTTTAGTAAAATGTAAAGAAGGAAGCATATGGTTTAAAGAGGTACACCCCGCCGGGAAAAAACCCATGGCCGCAGACGCGTTTGCAAACGGACGCGGGCTGAAGGCTGGCGACGGGGCGTTTATAGAATAATGTCCGCACAAAACGACCAAAATTTTGAAGATTTTTTAAAAAAAACCAAAAAATCCGGCCGCACCAAATGGATTGTCGCGGGGCTGATTGCCGCGTTTTTCGCCGCGCTCATCTTTGTTTCTATTGACTGGGTGTTCGGCGCGCTGGTGCATACCCGCAAAGAAGTTACGGTGCCGGACATCACTAAAAAATCCATCACCCAGGCGCTGGATATGCTGGCCGCCAACAACCTGGCCATCAAACAGGCGGGCGTGGAGTTTGCGCAAAACGTGCCCCCGGGCTCCGTCCTGCGTCAGCTGCCCTCCGCCGGTTCCACCGTGCGCGAAGGCCGCGTCATCCGCGTGTGGATCAGCCAGGGCGACGAAATGGTTTTCGTGCCCAACACCGTGGGGACCGATTTAAGAAGCGCCCAGCTGGCCGTGCGCCAGGCGGGGCTGCTGGTGGATAAAGTGGACAATGCCTACTCGCTCACCTACGAGAAAGGCCTTATCGTCGCCCAAACCCCCAAGGCGGACAGCATGGTGCAAAAAGGCGAAAAAGTGTCGCTCGTGCTTTCCAACGGCGCGCCGCCGGCCAGCGTGGTGCTGGTGCCCAACTTCAAGAGCAAAAAACTGGCCGAAGCCACTTTGTGGGCAAGCTCGCAAAACATCAATTTAATCATTAAAGAAGACGCGTCTTCCGTTTTTCCCAACGGCACCATCGCCGAGCAACGCCCGGCGGCGGACAGCCAAATCGCCCCCGGGACGAACCTGGAAGTCATCGTCAGCCGCCGCCAAACGGCCAATGACGAAAAAACCTATCACCTTCATTACGAAATGCCCCAGGGCAAGAACGCCAGCCGCGTACGCATAACGGTGGAAGACGCCACGGGCGACAACGAAATTTTAAACGAAACCAAACAGCCCGGCTCCAAAATCGACCTGGAAATCCCGTATACGGACCAGGCCGCGGTGCGCGTGTTTGTAGACGGCATCCTGGTGCGCGAAAGAGAACTGCAATGATAAAAACTTCCAAAATGCCCGCCGCAAATGGTAAAATATCTATTGCGCCTTCCATTCTGTCGGCCGATTTGTTTCGCTTGGGCGAGGAAGTAAAATCAGTGCAGGACGGCGGAGCGGACTGGCTGCATGTGGACGTGATGGACGGGCACTTTGTGCCGAATTTAAGTTTCGGTCCGTCCGTCGTGAGTTCTTTGAACGGAAAAACCGATTTACCTTTAGACGTACATTTGATGGTGGAAGAGCCGATGCTGTTTATTGAAGCCTTTGCCCGCGCGGGAGCGGACCTGCTTACCGTGCACGTGGAAGCGAAGGACGAAATAGTCGGCGCGCTTGAGTTTATTAAAAGCTTTGGCGTAAAAACCGGCCTTTCCATCAAACCCGACACCGACCCGGAGCTTATTTCCCCCCTGGCGGATTTGTTGGATTTAGTCCTGGTGATGAGCGTATACCCCGGCTTCGGCGGGCAGGCATTTTTGCCTTCCAGCGAAGAACAAATCCGGCGCGTGCGCGATATTATCACGCGTTCCGGCCGCAATATCTGGCTGGAAGTGGACGGCGGCATCAACGCGCAAACGGCCCCCCTGGCAGCCCGGGCGGGTGCGGACGCTTTGGTGGCCGGCAATGCAATTTTCAAAGCCGCGGACCCTGTATTGGCCCTCAAGCAAATCAGACAGGCGGCCTCGGACATTTAATTATCAGTCTTTTACGCCAACGTAAAAGCAAACAAGGAGAGTCATAATGGCAGTAGTTATCAGATTACAGAGAGTCGGCAAAAAAGCCCAGCCTCAGTACAGAGTCGTCGCGATTGAAAAATCCTCCGCGGTGGGCAGAGAAGCCAAAGAAGTGTTGGGCCAGTATCACCCCTGCAACCCGAACGCGGCCGAACAAGTAAAGTTGGATATGCCCAGAGTGGAATATTGGATTAAAGTCGGCGCCAAGCCTTCCGAAACCGTCGCCAGCTTGATTAAAAAAGCCAGCGCCAAATAACACGGGGCGTTTATGAAAGAACTTGCCACCCTGCTTTTAAAATCTCTTTCCTCCACCCCGGACAATGTGGTAGTGGAAGAAAAGGTGGAGCAGAACAAAGTTTATCTGTCCACGAAGGTGGACGCCGCCGACAAAGGTAAAGTGATTGGGAAAGACGGATGCATTATTAAAGCGGTCAGAACCGTTTTAAACGCCGCAGCCGCCAAACAGGACAAGAAAGTTACCCTAAAGCTGGAAGATTAATGAAAATAGACGTTATCACCGCTTTTGAAGAAATGATAGACAACACGCTGTCCCACAGCATTGTGGGGCGTGCGCGCAAGGCGGGGATAATCAAACTGGGCACGCTGAGCCCCCGGCAGTTCGCCGAGGACAAGCACAAAACCATTGACGACCGTCCCTACGGCGGCGGGCCCGGAATGCTGATGAAAGCCGAACCGCTTTATCAGGCAATCCGGAGTCTGCGCAAAAAGACCTCGTACGTGGTGTTAACCAGTCCGCGCGGCCAAGTCTTCAGCCAGTCTTTGGCTAAGAAACTGGCCAAAAAACGCCACCTGATTTTTGTGTGCGGACATTACGAAGGGATAGACGCCCGGATTTATCCCGAGGTGGATTTGGAAGTGTCTTTGGGAGATTTTATCCTTACCGGCGGCGAACTGGCCGCCTGCGTGATGATAGACGCCGTAACCCGGCTGCGCCCGGGCACTTTTAAGAAAGAAGGCGTAACGTCTTCGGAATCCTTTGAAGGCAACTTGCTGGAAGCCCCGCAGTATACGCGCCCGGAAGTATGGCGCGGGCGGAAAGTGCCGGCGGTGCTTTTAAACGGAAACCACAAAGAAATAGAAGCGTGGAAACGCGAACAAGCTTTGCAGCTTACAAAACAGTTAAGACCCGATTTGCTTGAAACCGCCTCTCTAAAGTCAAAAAAGGTCCAAAAGAAAAAAACGATTCGGAGGAAGTAAGTTTTATGAATATCAACGAAATTAAACACAATCTCAAAACCAACGTCCCGGTTTTCAAAGCCGGCGACACCGTCAGAGTCAAAGTAAAAGTCGTGGAAGGCGACAACGAAAGACTTCAGGCCTTTGACGGCGTGGTAATCGCGCGCAAGGGCAGCGGTATCAGCGAAACGTTCACCGTACGCAAGATTTCTTTCGGCGTCGGCGTGGAACGCATTTTCCCCATCCACTCCCCCCGCGTGGACAGCATTGAAGTATTAAAAATCGGCAAGGTCAGAAGAGCCAAGCTTAACTACTTGACCAAACTCTCCGGTAAAGCCGCCCGCTTGCAGGAACTGAAAAAAGTGGTTCCCTCCGCCGGCGAAGCTGCCGCTCCGGCCGCCGAAGCCGCTCAAGAGGCGAAATAGTTAATCCTAACGGAATAACAAACTCCGAATATAAAACCCCCGCGGTTACTAGTCCCGCGGGGGTTTTTGCTGTTTCTTTGCGCCGATTAATAAACGGCTTTACATGTATACGTAGGGCAATACTTGTTTCCGCTAATCGTATAAGGCCCTCCGGGATGGCACGTACGCCCCACATCGCTGCTGCTTTTACAAGAGGACACAAACACACTGGCCGCCAGCGTTGAGGGAAGCCCTGATGAAAAATTCACCGTGGAAGCCATCATACAGCTGGCGTAACAGACATTATCATTTCCGATATTATTTTCCAAGCCTTGGTCCGTCAGCACCCATTGATATGTGGGCTCCGCT
>DCTQ01000064.1 GCA_002329395.1 Candidatus Avelusimicrobium alvi
GGCAAATCTTTGTTTGATGCCGAAAAAGAAAACGAAGCCAAAGCCGTTTTGTCCAAAGCCCAAGAAAAAGGCGTTAAAATCTTGCTGCCCGTGGACCACGTTTGCGGTAAAGAATTTGCCGAAACCACCGAACCCGTATCCGTGGAAGATATCAATATTCCGGCTGATTTAATGGGGTTGGATATTGGGCCGAAAACGATTGCCTTGTTCCGCGAAGAATTGCTCAAATGCAAAACGATTTTCTGGAACGGACCGATGGGCGTTTTTGAATTCCCGAATTTCGCCAAAGGCAGTTTTGCCGTGGCCCAGGCGATGATTGATGCCACCAAAGCCGGTGCGACCACCATTATCGGCGGCGGCGACAGCGTCAACGTCCTCAAAAAAGGCAAATTTAACCAAAAAGAACTTTCCCATGTTTCCACCGGCGGCGGTGCCAGTATGGAATTTGTGGAAGGTAAGGAACTGCCCGGATTGGTGGCGTTAGCCAAATAAGCCGGAAAAAACTTTTTGTCCAACAGGAACAAAATCTAACCCAAACCGGACCTGCTGCTTAGGCCCGGTTTTTTTGACGTCATCCCGTAATAATGGGCGGCCCCGCAGGGGCAGTTGGGGCAAAGTATTAAAACTAGGACTCGCCTTCCAGTAAAATTCCTGCCGGAATTTTCTTGCAGGCCGGGCTCGCGGTTGCCGTGGAACTATATGCACACAAACAAAAACATCGCTGCGCCTTTCTCGTCCCTACGCGCACCAAGCAGTTGGTGCGCGCTCTTGCTCAATATTTCAATAAAAAACCCAGACATTAAGTCTGGGTTTTTGTGTAATTATAGGGCCTCGGCCACAAGTCGCCGCGTTAATACCTCTGCCACTCGCAATTCCGCATCGCCATACCCGCCTTTCGGCTTTCAGCCTCAAACTCGTATAAGGCTCCGGCTTTCTCGTCCCTACGCAGGCAAAGCAGTTTGCCTGCTCCCTGCGTATAAATTAAAAAAACCGGACTTTCGTCCGGTTTTTAAATTTATTGCGCAGAGAGGGACTCGAACCCTCAAGCCTTGCGGCATGCGCCCCTCAAACGCACGCGTATACCAATTCCGCCACCTGCGCGAAAATCTTACTAATGAGGGTTTTAAAGAACATCTTTGCGACTACATATATATTTTACTAAAAAAATATGCACCGCGCAACTAAAATCACCGCCGAAAAAGGCGACAACCTAATTATTTGCCGGGTACCGCCGGGGCTGTAGCCGCCGGAACTTTTACCGAGTCCAATACCGAGACGGACGATTTTTTGTTGGAAGCAATCGTCAGCACGACGGAGGTACACATCAAAATAAGGGCCAAAATAGCGGTAAATTTGTTAATAGCATTAAAGGCAGTAGGGCTGGCAAATAAGTTATCCGCACCCGACGCGCCAAAAATACCCGCGGCGGAGCCTTTGCCACTCTGCAAGAGGACGAGTAAAATCAAAAGAATACAAACAATAAAGTGCAAAATCAAGGTTAAGGTGTACATTTGTAAATCTCCTATAAAAAATAACACTTTTATTATACAATTTTTTTTTATTTTTAGCAGAAGTTCTTGGAGTTGCAAAAATAGGATATTTCTATTAGAATATAAATAGCCGTATTTAAAGGAGGACCTTATGAACAAAGGGTTTACATTAATTGAACTGTTGGTTGTCGTTTTAATTATTGGTATTTTGGCATCGGTCGCGTTGCCGCAATACCAAAAGGCGGTAATGAAAGCCCGCCTGATGAAATGGATTCCTGTAATGCGCAACATTGCCGATAATGTGGCCGTGTGCAAACTGGCTACGGGAAACTCCCTATGCACCTTGGATGAAATGGGTATTGAAATAAAGGATAAAAACGGTAATATCATTACCACAGGTAGTAACGAGACGAAGTTGGATGATTTCTTTTATTTCAAACGCGAGGGCGATTGGGCATATCTTGCCGGGACCTATCCTTATGCCGGGGAATATATGATTCAAATTGGCGCGTTTACGGGCGGTGAATTTAAAGTGCGTGCCAATAAAAACCACCCAAAAGGCTATAAAATGGTAAAGAGTATGTGGAGCGATTGCTACGAACCAAACGATTGGGTATATTGCAAATAATGTTTAAAATGGTTTAGAACACCCCGGGATATTCAATATCCCGGGGTTTTTAGCATATTCTTACGGCAGTTCATACATACGGTAAGCCCAATTTGTCGCCACATAACGCCCCTGCATAACGTGCTCGCAAAAATCGCCCGGTTTGGCCGTATAATTGCTGCCCGTCCATTTCCAGCAATACATTTTGTCCGCACTCACCCCATTTGCCACCGTATTCGGGTGTACATAAGTAAACCCGCCGCATTTATAGGGCCCTTTTAAAAACATAGAAGAAGATAAAAAGTGTCTGCTGCCCCAATTATTATTTACAATCAGTTCATAAGTATCATTTCCGCGGCTGTCCTGTGTGGCTAAACCGCATTGGGAAGACCGCCCGTGATTGGGTAAGTTAATGTCTAAATCCACTTCGTCAAACTGATGCGGATAATCGTTAGCGGCCAAATAAAAGGCTTCCTGCGCAGTTGCCAAGGTGCGCGTACTTGTCCGCAGTTCCGCCGCCCGGCTCTTCCAAACCGCCTTTTCGTATTGCGGTACAGCCACCGCAGCCAAAATACCGATAATTAAAACCACCACTAATAATTCAATAAGCGTAAAGCCGCCTAATCGGCCCGTAAACAAGTTTTTCACACGACACCTCATTTTTGATAAATTTTACTACAACTTAAAATTTATCAAAAAAAAACAAAACAACCCTTTTAAAAAACGGTAGCCAACAAAACCAAAATTCAACATCCAAAATGGTATAATATAGTATCTTAATTACCGTCGGAGTCATACAAAAATGAAACCTTTACTGGCCGCCTGGGTCTGTTGGGCCATTGTGGGCCTTTCTCCCGTAGCGGGAAAATTTGCCGTAGGGGTAATCAGCCCCGCCTTGCTCGTGTTTTTAGGCACACTTATCGGTGTACTTTATTTCACCCCGTGGATTACAAAAAACCACAAATGGGGGGAACTCTTAGCCAAAGAAACTTTATGGAAATTCCTGTTTATCGGCACTTTCGGCACGGCCCTGCCGTTTACCATTTCGCTTATCGCACTCCACTACACTACGCCGGGCAACGCGGCTATTTTACAGCAGAGCGAACTCTTTTATTCCCTTTTATTTGCCTGTATTTTTCTGCGCGAATTTCCCAGCCGCCAGCAACTGGCCGGAAGCGCATTAATTGTACTGGGTGTGCTGATTATCCTGATGAAAGAGCAATACACCCCGCGCTGGACGGGTGATTTGCTTATTGTCGGCAGTACCTGGATGTTGCAGGCCGGCTCCGCCTTAGCCAAAAAACTTCCTAAAACATTGGACCACCGCGTAATTGGTATGGCGCGCAATCTGTTTGCCCTGCCTGCGCTTGTGGTCATTTTGGCGGTTATGTGGATGATGAGGGAATCCTTTGTATTAAAACCCAATGTGCAAATGTTTTCCGTTTTAGCCTATACGGGTATTTTAAAATACGGGCTTGCGATGGTGGTGTGGTACAAAGCCATCCGCGCGCTGGATTTAAGCAAGGTAACGGCTATTTATCTGTCCTACCCGGTGCTCTCGCTGTTGGTTTCGGCCCTGGCGGGGCTGGAGCGGCCCACGGGCTACCAGCTTTTTGGGCTGGCGGTAACGTTTGCGGGCGCGTACTGGGTGAGCGCGACGGTTAAGAAAGAAGGGCATTAATCTTCCAATACACGCCCGGAATTAAGTACAATATATTCAGGAGAATTTATGTTCAGCATCGCCCCGGTTTTTGCCGTCTGGATTGCCTGGTTCGCCACCGCGGCCAACCTGGTTATCAGCAAATTCGCCGTGCCGTACGTTACGTCCGCCCTGTTTATCCTCTTGGCGTGCGTGATTGCGTTTTTATGTTTTTTGCCGTACGTGTGCAAAACGGGCGGGTGGAAAATTCTGTTGGATAAAAAAGTCTGGCCGCAGTGCCTGGCGATGGGCACCTTCGGCACCGCGCTGCCGATGACGATTTTTATGATTGCGCTGAATTACACCACCCCGGTCAACGGCGCGATATTAAACCAGTTTGAAATTATTTATTCGCTTATTCTCGCGGCCATCCTGCTTAAAGAACGGCCGACGGTGCGGCAGGTGGGCGGCTCGTTACTTATTTTGCTGGGCGTGNNTGTTCCAGCTCAGCCATATTTTTGCCAAAAAACTGCCCGCCCATATGCCGCCGCAGTTAATCGCCGCCGCGCGCGCCTTATTCGCCATTCCGGCGCTGGCCGTTCTGGTGGCGTATCTGGCGGCGTTTCAGGGGCCGCTTCAGTTTGAAAGCAACGCCACGCTGTGGAGCATGCTGTTTTTATGCGCCGTGGTGAACTATTTTTTGGGAAATACCTATTGGTATCAAGCCATCCGCCATATGGACCTGAGCAAAGCGACGGCCATCATCCTGTCTTACCCGGTGATGACGTTTGCGCTCTCGGTGTTGCTGGGGCAGGATAAAATTACCGTATACAAAGTGCTGGGGATGATTCTCGCCATCGGCGGGGCTTATATCGTAACCGGTATGGTCAAACAAGGAGACACGAAATGAAAAAACTCGTTTTATTTGATTTGGACGGAACGCTCGTCAACGCCGGGGGCGCGGGCAGAACCGCATTAAGAAAAGCGATGGAAGAACTCTACGGCGTAAAGCCCGAATTTGAACACGGGCTGATTTCCGGCCGCACGGATTTGGACAATTTTTCCCTCGTATACTCCCTGATTAAAAAAGGCAAAAAGCCCACGGCCGCCGAAATGAAAAAAATGAAGGCCAAATACCTGGAACTCCTGCCCGCCGAAGTGCACGTCGCCGTGCGCTGCAAAAAGTACGACCTTACCCCGGGCGTGGAAAAATTCTTAAAAACGCTGGCCAAAGACAAAGACATTATCCTCGGCCTCGGCACAGGCAACCTGGAAGAAGGCGCCAAAATCAAACTGGCGCCCAGCAAACTGGGGGAATACTTTACCGTCGGCGGATACGGCGAAGACGGCCACACCCGCGAAGAAATGCTGCAGGCGGCCGTCAAACGCGCGGAGAAAAAATTTAAAACCAAAATCGCGCCCGAAAACGTGTTCGTCATCGGCGACACCCACCGCGACATCTGCGCCGCCAAAAACTGCGGTTTTCACAGCGCGGTGCTGACCACCGGCTTTGGCGAAGCGCAAAAAATCCAGCGCGCCGCCGCCGAGCTGGAAACCAAAGATTTTAACGATCTTGTCACTTTCTGCGTCTGGCTCGGCATCAAAACCGACCCCAAAGGCGTCAAACGCGGCAGCTATATTATGCCCGCAAGCGCGATTGAACACGTGTTTTTCAGCCGCACCGGCATTGACGAGGACCGCCTGAAAATGCTGCGCATTAAAAAATACTCGGACCTTGAGTCCGGCACCATTATGTGAGGCCGCCGATGGAATGGTACACCGCCGCGGAACGTTTTACGGAAGCGCTGGCTTCGTCCGACCCGACGCCCGGAGGGGGCGCCGCCGCCGCTATGACGGGGGCGATGGGGTGCGCGCTGGCCATGATGGCCGTGGGCACCACGCTTAAACGCAAAGCCACGCCCGAAGAACTGCGCCCGCGCCTGACGCAAAGCTTAAAACGCCTCACCGCGTTTAAAAGCGAGCTTAAATCTTATATCCAGCAGGACGGCGAAGCCTACGCCGCGTATCTGACGGCCAAAAAACTGCCCAAAGACGCCCCGGCCCGTGAACAAGCCGTGCAGGACGCGCTCCTCTTTGCGGCGCGCGTACCGGCGGACGCGGCCTCGGCCGCCATGCACTGCCTGCGCGAAATTGACAGCATTAAAAACGACGTGGCCGACATTATTCTTTCGGACGTATACTGCGCGCGCCACCTTCTTCAGGCGTGCATTAAATGCTCGGTGGAAAGCATCCGGGCCAACCTGTCTTTTATCAAACACGAAGACCGGGTAAACGAACTTAACAAGCAGATTGCCACGCTGTTAAAGGCCTGCTGAGAAGGGTATTATGAGCGACAAAGCAAATAAACGAAGCGGCATGCTGGGCACGATATACAATATGCTGCCCGGAATTGACGACGATTACGCCGCCAAACTCGTCTACACGCTGGAAAACAAAAAAACCCTGCCGCAGCTGCAGCAGGACATTGCCGACATCGCCGCGCAGTTAAGCTCCGACTCGCCGATGACGGACACCACCGCCGCCAAAATTTTACTGGACGAAATCACCGTCCCGGCCGCCCTGCGCCAGCTGCGCATTTACAACAACGCCACCTCCATCACCGAGCTCTGCGCCGCGCTGGAAATCCCGGCCAAAGACACCGGAAAACTGCTGGAAGTGTATTCTTCTTTCTCTTCGCGCAAATACTTTGACGAAGAATTCGCCGCCGCTTTAAAAGACGTGCAGGACAGCGATATGAAAGACGCCGACAAAGCCCTCCACGCCGTGAACATTCTGCTAAAAAACGCCGATGAACTGCTGGCCGCTTCGCTCAAAACCGCCAGGCAAAATAAAAAGGATATTTTTAAAACGGCCGACAAATACCATTTAAGCGTTAAAACCACCGCCGAGCTGGAGCTTCTTTATACCCAGCCCGCCAGCATCGCTTTTCAGCCGGAGTTTGAACGTTTGTTTAAACTGCTTTTGGAACAAAACCCGGACAAGCAGCTCTGCGCCTCGCTCGCCGCGCGCGCCATGCTGTGCCAGATTACGCCCAAAGACGCGCAGGACGTGGCCCTTTTGTCCAAACTCTTAAACGGGCAGATTCTGGAAGACGATTTAATGATTATCGCCTGCCGCTATTTAAAAGCCAAAACGCCGGCGGACATCGCGGCCACGTTTGAGGCCGTGCTTAAAAAACTGCCGCACGTATCCAGCCCGGAAGAAAACCTGGGCCTGGCCGTGCGCGTACTGCTGGACGGAACCGCCGACAGTTTTGAAAACGCCAGCCAAAAAGCCTCCATCCGCCGCGAGCGCGAAGTACTGCGCCGGAACCTTTCCAAAAAAGATCTCTACAGCGGCTATGAATACGACCTGGCCGACCGCTTCGGCGGCAAAAAAACTTTTGTGCAGCTGGAGCGCGAAATGCAGGAGCTCCTGCACGCGCTTCCGTACTGCAGCGACGAAAAAGACAATAAAGAACTCGCCTGCAAGGTGCTTCTGGGCTCTTTAAGCCAGGAAGAAGCCGCCAAACAGGCCCAATACCTGCGCGACTTAAAGGCGCAGACGCTTACGCAGGGCCTCGCGCCGGAGCTGATGAAAAGCTACCTCGGCACCAAATCCGCCGAAGAGCTGATGAAGTTTTTTGAAGAATCCCTGGCGCCGTACACTTTCTGGAAATCCGACCGCGAAAAACACGTCTTCGCCCTGCGCACGCTGGTGGGGGAACTAAACGGCACGTACAACCGCCGTATTTCGCAGTTTGTGCTGGAAATGCTGGAAAACGGTTCTTCGCTGGAGCTGATGACGGATATGCTCACCAATATCCAGAAGAAAAAAACCAGCAAAGAAGAGCTGGAAAATTTGCTTAACCGCTACAAACAGGCGCGCGCCTCTTCAAAAGCGTAAGCGCGCCACGGGAAAAAACGCTGTTAAATCGCGCGATAATTTGCTATGCTTTTATCGTGCCGTGTTATATTTATTTTTTCAAGGGTGAAAAAACATGAGATATTGGGTCTACATCAACGACAAAGTAGAGGGTCCTTACGAAGAGGACAAACTGGTAACGCTGCAAGGCTTTACCCCGGACACGCTGATCTGCTCCGAAGAAATCGCCGCGGGAGGCACCCAGGAATGGGTGAAGGCTTCCAGCATTTTTGAATTTGACCAGGTTGAAAAAACCATCAACCAGCCGCTTCCGGCCTCCGAAGTCTTCAAAACGCAGACCGCGCACAACGAGCCCCTGCCCGCGCAAGCCGCCGGGGCGGATAACGTAACCGGACTGCTTTTGGAAAAAATTGATTTGCTGACCCGCGAAATTTCCGGCCTGCAGGCCAAGCTTGACGATATGCAAACCAAGCTGGATACGGCCATCGCTTCGGCGCAAAACGCCCGCACCGCCACCCAGCCCCTGCCCGCGTACGAGCCGCCTCAGGACGACGCGCGCAACACCATCACCCTTACGCGCCAAGATATAGACCCCGTCAACGAAGAAGCCCTTATCACCAACACGGAAAGCCTGGTTTCCCAGGCGGAGGACATCGTCGCCGCCGCCAACCAGGAAAAACCCTTGGATATGCTCGGCCCCGTGGACTTGGGCGATAAAAAAGACGGCGCAGACTCCGCACAGACCGAAGTTTCCCTCGGCTCCAAAGCCGAAGAAGAAGTGGTGCTCCGCTCCGCGTTAGATTCCTTATATAACGCCAAGGTCCAGACCCAGGAAGAAAAAGAAAGCACTTTTCAGGACCTGCTGACTCCCAAACAGGCCCAGGAACTCGCCGCGCAGGCCGCCGCCTTAAAAGCCGCCGAGCCCGCCAAACCGACGCTGGACGACGCCCTTAAATCCGCCGAAGCGGAAAACCCGGCCGAAGTCAGCACGCCGTCCGTGGACGAAGCCGCCAAAGACGCACTGCTTAGCGAACTGACCGCCGAACCCAAAGAAGACGTGCTGGACCAGGTCATTAAAGAAAAAGAAGAAGAAAAGAAAGCCGACACCTTTCACATCGCCGCGGCAGCAGCAGCCGGAGCCGCCGCCGGCGCGGCCGCCGTGGCCGGCCTCAACGCTTTATCCGGCCAAGAAGCAAAGAAAGAAGACGCCCCCGGCTTTGAAACCGTGGCCGAAGCAGCCGCCGAACCGCTGCCCGAAAAGCAAACGCTGGATTTTACCGGCGCACAGCAGGAACCCGCGCTTTCCATCGCGCCGGACCGGGCCCAGCCCGAACAGGTGGAAGAAGTAAAACCCGCCGCCGAAATGCCGGCGGACCAGCCCGTCCAGCCCGAACCGCAGGCGGCCCCCGCGGCCGGCCCGCAGCTGGCCGACTTGCCTTCTATTGACGACCAGGCCGCCAAACCGCAAACGCTTGAGCAGGCGGAAGAAAAAGACGAAACCCTGCAGGAACTCGTCCCCGGCGCCAAGGCCGAAAAACCCGAAGGCGTCATCATTACCGACGCCGACTTGAACGAAGCGTTCGCCGAGCGGGATACGCAGGAAAGCCAGAGCGTGGAACAGCTCTTTGGCGTAGCGCCCGAGCAAAAAGCCGCCGAACCGGCCGCCGCCGATACGCCCGAACCCGCCCTGCCGCAGTTTAGCGACCAGACGGCCGACAAGCCGCTGCCCGTAGGCAACCCCAACGATTTAACCGAAATTGAACTCAAAGAAGGCTCCACCTATTTGATTTCCGATTTCGTGCCGCCCGCCCAGACGGACGGAAACGCCCTGCCCAAAGAACTCAGCGGGCTCCAGTCCGCCTCCGCCAACCCGGACGACGCGCTGAACCAGCCGCTGGACGAAGCAAGCCAGACCTCCGACGTACAGGAAATGGTGGCTTCCACCAAGCAGACGGAAAAACCGGTTGAACCGGCTACGGACGCGCCGAAAGACGTTACGGTGTCCCAGGTTATTTTGGAAAACACCATCAAAACCAAACGCGGCGCGACGCTGGACATCAAAACCGTGCCGATGGTGCCGGAACCGGCCCAGTCCGACCGCCTGCACCTTGACGACTTGGACGACGACATCAACACCCAGCACGACATGAAGAGCGCGGACGTAAAAACCTCCGGCGGCATGACGAAAGCCATTATCGGCACGCTGGTGGCGGTTGTATTGGCCGCGGTCATCTACGTTATGCTGGCGTTTATGAATTTAATTCCGCCGCAGTTTAACCTGCTTTCTTCCAAACAGGATGCGGCCCAAACCGCCGAACAAAACGCCCAAATGGAAGAAATGTTAGGCGGACAGACTGCGCAACAGCCCGTTTACAACGAACCGTCTCCCGCCGCCAACCCGATGGACGCGACGCTGGCCGAAGTGAAAAACTTCCCGCTGATGAACGGCTATACGCTTCAGGAATTTATTGAAGCCAAACATCCGGCCGCCAAGGACCTGATTACGTGGGACATTTCCACCGCCGTGGATCCGGACAATTACTCCATTCTGGTAAAAGTTCCGCCGGAGAATCCGCAGAGCTTCAAAATTTCGTACCGTTTCAACTATAATACGGTAACCAAAGCGCTGGACCCGACTATTTCTGATGCCAAGAATCTGTTGGACTCCGTTTCTCAAGGCGGAATGATGCCTCAACAGCCGTCCGCGGCGGCGACGCAGACGGGTCAGGAGCAGGGCGTGTTAACCGTCCCGCCCCAGAATATGCCCCAGCAGACCGGAACGGTGAACAGATAATCAGTTCTTTCCTCAAAAAGCCCCGCTACGGCGGGGCTTTTTTATAGCGTACCTTTTACTCCTCTTCGCCTAAAACGCGCACAGCGGGGCAAATAAGCCTAAAAACGCCCCAATAACAATGAATATGTGGCCCATCGCGAAGGAGGAGGGGGAAGCCCCGCCGGCATTCCGGCGGCGGCCAAACAAACCTTACATAAAACCCCCCGGGCGTGAGCCCGGGGTATCTTTTGTTCCAAAATCTCAGCTTCGCTTGATTTTGCCCCCCGCTAAAAGGAAAGGATTTACAAATTTGGCCGTCATCCCGGCCATGGAGCCGGGATCCAGTCTGTTTAATAAGAAAACTCCGTTTTCTTGCGGCGGGATACACACTCCATCCCTCGGGCTTACGCCCGGGGTTTATTGTGAGCGGAATTTATAAAACCCCGGGATGAAAAATCCCGGGGTTTTTAAGTCAGGTAAAATTACCTCTTACAGAATGTCCGCCATATTGATTTCCTGCGGGACGGCGGTGGCCGCCTGAACGGTTTGTTTGGCGGCGGCGGTCGTCTTGTTGGCGGCGGTTTTTACGGCCGTTTTCTTTTTGGCCGCGGCGGCGCGTTGTTTGGCGGCGGAAGTTTTGGCCTGCGCTTTTATGTCCGCGGCTTTTTTAACGGCCTGCTGTTTGGCGGCTTCGGCCTGGGCCTGTACGGCGGCGGCTTCTTCCGCCAGCACGGACGGGGCTTCCGGCGCGTCTTTACCCAGCTTGGCGGCTACCTGGCGGTCAATTTCTTCCTGCAAGGCGGCTTCTTTCTGGGCTTTGGCGGCTTCCAGCTGCTGCTGCAGGCGGATCAGCTCGGGGTCGTTCTGCATTTGTTCAGCCGCTTTGGCCTGGTATTCCTGCTCAATCTGCGCGCGCAAAGCGGCGGCCTCGGCTTCCGCTTCGGCTCTGGCCCGGGCTTCCTGTTCGTCCTTTAATTGCTGGACGACGGCTTCCTCGTCCGCCAGCTGTTGTTCCAGCGTGCGAACGTCGGCCAGTTTTTCGGCCTGGATTTGCAGGGCCTGCTGATACGCTTCGGCTTTTTTAACGCCGAGCACATTGGCGGTCATAGACTGCGGCAAATACTCGTCCGTCAGCGTAAATACGTTTTCGCCGGCGGCGTTGGCGGCGGTCAGGTCCGCGCCCTGCTGGATAAGAAACAGGGCCATACGGTCGTTTTTGGCTTTAACGGCGCCCATCAGCGGCGTGTTGGAAGCGCTGTCGCGCGTATTGATGTCCGCACCCGCTTTTAAAAGCGCCTGCGCAGGGGCCACTTCTTCAGCGTACACGCTGTAGGTAATGGCGGTGCGGCCCTGAAAATCCTTTAAATTGGTGTTGATATTTTTTTGTTTAAGCAGAATGTTTACGCAGTCCTGGCGGTTCTTGGCCGAGGCGCGCATCAGCGGCGTAACGCCGTTGTTGTCCTGGGCGTTTACGTCCGCACCCAGCGAAATCAGCGTGCGCAGCGCGTCGGCTTTATCCTGTTCCACCGCGTAGAAAATGGGCGTGCGGCCCGACAGGTCTGGCAGGTTCACGTCGGCTTTGCCGGTGCGCACCAGCAGGCGGATGGCCGCGCTCTGGTCTTCGGCGGCCGCGGCGGAAAGCGCGCAGAGGCCGGTGGCCGGGTTGCGGTAATCCACTTTAGCGCCGTTGGCAAGCAGCAGTTTAATGTTGTTTACCAGCCCTTTCTGGGCGGCGTAAATCAGCGGGGTGTTGCCGGAATTGTCCGGCAGGTTGACCGCTTTGTTGTCTAACTTGATTAAGCTGGAAATCAGTTTGGGGTTGTCGAAACCGATGGCGTAGATGAGGGCGGTTTTGCCCAGATCGTCTTTGGCGGTAACGTCGGCGCCTTGGGCGATTAAGTATTCCACCACCTTATCGTTGCCCGCGGCGGCCGCGGCGATAAGCGGCGTTACGCCGTAGCTGGAAGGATCATTGACGACGGCTTTTCCGTCCTCTACCAGCATCTTGATGATTTCCATATTGCCTTTTTCGGCGGCGATGGTCAGCGGGGTGATGCCGGCGTAATTCTTTTCGTTGACGTTTACGTTGGCGTACATCAGCGTGCGTACGCGGTCCGTATCGCTGATTTTAATGGCGCGCACCAAAGACGTGTCATACACGTATTTGGTCGTGGCGCGCGGGCGGTTGCCCAGCGTGTCGCCTTCGTATTTTTTCTGTTCGGCGCCGAATAAGGTGCCGCGGTAAATATCGCCGGGAACCTGGGTGGCTTGTTCGGCGATGGCGTCCGTGGCGGAACGCGGCGCGCGCTCTCCCAGCACAACCCCTTCATACCCTGTGTAATAGTCGTCCTGGCTTTGGGCGTTCTGCGCGCAAAGCGGGCTGACGGCCAAGGTGAAAACAAAAATGAATCCTAGTTTTTTCATGTGGTTTCTTCCTCCAGTTACTATATTATAACCAATCGGAAGCAAAAGTTTGAAAAAATTTTTTAGCGGGTTTGGAAAAATATTTATATAATATAAAAAGATTAACGTAAATTAGACCTTAATTTTTGGGTATAAAAGCTTGCTTTTTTACTGCCCAGGATGTATTATTAATTATATAGGTTTATAATAACCTGACGGATTTATCCCCCAGAACCTTTCGATTTACCCCCCGAACGGTTCTGAACAAAAGAGCCGGGCACATCCCCCGGCTCTTTTTTTGTCTTTTATATCCCAAAGACCTATGCCAAAAATAGGTCTTTTTGCAGAGTTTATATAGGTCCTTTGGCCGCTGGAAAAACAGACTGAAAAGAATATAATAGTATCAGGAAGTTATAACAGCTTTTGGGGAGAACTTTATTATGCAATCGTTTCTGTGCCGCCTG
>DCTQ01000024.1 GCA_002329395.1 Candidatus Avelusimicrobium alvi
ACCTAAGAGTAAGGTAAGATTTGTCTGACTATAAAAAGTTGCTAAAAAATAAGTATTTTTGCTACAATAATTTCAGAAACCTTACTCTTATTTGTGCCTCAACTTAGGTAACAAGGGCATTAAAGCCCACAAAAGAGAATCTAATACATTCTCACTTCTATTCGTTTTAAAACCCGCTTTGTAATAATTACAAAGCGGGTTTTATTTATCACTCATCAAATAAAATCAATTGCTCATATTTCTTAGGAATTTTTTCTTGACGCATAGCCGGCCCATAAAAGTTTTTTGTTAAGCCGTATTGTTTATCGGTAATCAACATAAAAGCACATTTTCCCTGTGGCGGAGTCTGCGGTCCCAGCTGTTTAATTATCGCCTGCGCTTGCTGCATGGTAGGCATATTGCGCACATATACAGAAAACTGCATCATACTAAACCCATTATGAAGCAACAGTTTCCTAAATCCCGCGTACCGCTTACGCTGGATTTTAGTATGTGTCGGCAAATCAAAAACGGCCACTACCCACATAATGCGCCAACTATTGGGTTTCATCTTGAAATTGCACAGCTTGCCATAACATCGCCGACGGCGTTTTACCAGGCCGGACCCGCTGATTAGGAAGCAGCAGCCTTCGGCGGGAATCTTCTAAACTTAAGCAAAAGCTATTTACCGCAAAATCAATACCGTGGAATAAGCGGTATTCCTTCCCTGCAATGTTTACGGTGCTTGCCAACAAAGAAGACAGCAACTGCTTTTTAATCTCTTTATCAAAACATTCTACTTGCGAACCTTTAAAAATCCGCCACACCGCGTTATCCACTAAAAAACGAAACGGTTCTATAAAATCATCCGCCAAATTAAAAGGATTGTCTTTGCGGCAGTGTCCCACCCCAAAATTCAAACAAAGCCCGGCAGCCGCCAAACTCCGCGCAATAACGGCCCGCAATACCGCATAGCCATAATTTAGTGAAACATTGACCGGGTCTGTAGCGCCCTGCTTATCCCGAAAATCAACGGGATTATTTAACCCATCAAAAAACCCCGCCCAATAAAGCTGCGCCGCCTGCGCTTCCCGGCCGGTTTTATCTCCCGGCTCCACATGACCGGCAATTAGTTTTAAACGGGTAGAAAGGGTTTCGTCAAAATTAGCGGCCATTGCAGCCTGCCCTAAAATTTTACTTTCTATCAGCTGGGCCCACCAATTACCTGCCGCCTCAACACTACCTGGTTTAACCTGTAAATGGGGTCGGCGCGCGCCATCTATATTTGTAGCAACGGGCAAACTCAAAGCGGCGGGCAAATACTTTTCCCCCGCCGTTACGAGGACAGCCCCGTTTTTGGCCAATTCCTGCGGCACAGCCAACGACATACTGATGCAGGGATGCGCCAAAATCAACACGGCAATGTCGCAGGCGGCAATAAAATGGGTTTCTCCCACCTGGGAAAACACAATTTTAAGCCGCCCGGTGTCCACAGACAGTTTGGCTTCCCTGTCAATACTGATTAAATGCTGTATACTCATTCGCTTTTGAATTTAGCGATGTCTTTACGGGTTAATACCACACTATAATTTTTAAGATTGGAAGTTCGCACGGTGCTGCCCAAAACCTCTGTACTCAGCTTTAATACTAAACCAGCTTGAGCACTAAATTGCTGCACTTTATAAAATTGTTTTGTTTGCCCGTCATACAACATATCTCCGAGAAAAACCCGCACCACCTCCGGCGGCACATGTTGGTTTTGCTTGTACCGCCATAAAGGAATAAGCGCAATGCGTTTACCAGTTTTGGAATCAAAATCCATACAGGCATAACCACCGTTCTGATATCCTTTTTGGTGTTCTTTTTCATTTTTATCCCGTGAAATAATAACCTTATCAGCATTAGGATCAAACGCTCTTATTCCCCGCCCGGTTAAATACATATATTTCGCTTTTTTTACTTTATTTCCCCGATAATAAATCCCGTCTTGCGGGTCATCTTTTTTGCCGCAAAGAGCCTCTTCTTGCGTAAGGCCTTTGGCAAGCCGTTCTTTAAACTGGGTTAGAATGGCCTCTTTTATCGTATCCGAAAACAACAATTTTTCCAGGTTTGCAATCGTTTTTTGGGCATTAGGTTTGATAAAGCTTTCCAAACCAGCGCGTTTTACAAAACGGTCTTCACCGTCTTTTTTCTGAATGCTATACGCCGTCTCATCAAAAAACCTCCCGCTCGGGAAATGGTCCGGCTTATGCCATACTACGTAATTAGTAAGACGTTTCTTCACTTCGTCTTTCAATGCAGCATACAACGGCAGACTGTCCACCGTAAACCCGGCGATATCTTTGGATTTATCCCGCGTCCCGTCAGCGTTACGCCACTCAATCTTATGCAATGTGCCATATTTTCTGTTATGCACAGCTGCACGCTGTACCAAGGCCATGCCACATAAGCCAATCACAGCCGCATCCACCGCATGGTGACGATAATCGCAGCGTTTATTAAATTGGAACAGCACGCGCTGACTCGCACAAAATTCATAAAACACTTTTTGTTTGTCCGAAGACGTCATAGGCTTCTTGTCATCTGCCAGTCCGTCGCAATACTTATTAAAATCAGCCGCCAAAGCGTCGGCCTGCTCATAAGCCAAATGGGGCACGGCAAACAATTCTTTCCACTTTTTCTCGTCAATTTCCCGGTCGTCTTTATCAAACAGCGGCTTCTCTTCGTCCAATCGGATCAGCGGCAAAATCCGGTCAAACTGAAGCTGCCCGCGCAGATACGCCGTCAGCGCGCCAAAAGAAGGGGTCACTTTAGGACAAATATCCTTACACCAGGCTAATACAATTTTGCCAATCCAAGCCGTTTCCTGGTTTTGGCGGTTTACGAAATCCGTTTTAATTTGCGCCGGAGTAGCCAGCAAATTATTGATTTTGCGCAAAATACGCGCACCTTTCTGCGTGGGCTTAAATTTACGTTCTCTGGCGGAATAATAGCCTTTTTTTTCTTTATTATACAGGCCCCATAAATGCTGTACAAAATTAATAAGCGGGCTGTTATTGCCAAACGTTGCGACAGCCTCTTCGCCTTTTTTCTTTTTGGCTTTTTTCTCTTGATTAAATGCCAGATAAGCGTCAATGTCTTCTTTAAATTTCCATTCATACGGCAAGCGATTGGTTTTATCCTTATTTTCCTGCGTAAAAGCCAGTACTTTATTTTCCAATGTATTGGGGCCGGCAATGTCTCCCGCCCGGGGAATAATATGATCCACCTGCGTTTGTTTTTCATCAAACGCCTGAGTAAAAGAAATAAGCTGGCCGCTGTAGGGACACGTATGGTTTTGTTCCTCCCACAGCAAATATTTATCTATATTGCGCGGGCTTACCAATACGCCCCCTTTTTGTAATTCGGCAATAGCTTTTGTACGCTCCTGGGCTTGCAGCTCGTTTTGCCTTTCCAAAAACTGCCGCCGGCGCAAAGAATTTTTTATCTCGCGGGAAAGCTCCACCACTATTTCTTGCGGATTGCCATATTTATGAGTAATATACGTCATCACCCGGTGAAACTCCGCCAATGCGCGGCTCATTACCGGGTCGGTAATGGATTCTTGTTCCTTAATGGCGGCCACCGTACGCAATTTGCCTGTATATACTTTATTTTTAGCCACACGGGCCGCTACATATTCCTCTTCGCTGGAGTCGTCCAAATGACCCTGCCGGGCCTCCTCCGCGAGCCAGCGCAACCCCTTAACACTGTAAGAACCGCGCCCTTGCTCTAACACCAAACGGCTCAATTTACTTTTATTTGCCACAACAAATTCTGCCCCGGCTTGCTTTTCACTATCCAAAGCAATGATATTAGCCGTCAATTTGCCAAAGCGTTCCCGGATATACGCGTCCTCGTTTTCCGCTACATCGGACATATTGGTAATATTTGATAAAAACTCTATTACCAGTTCCTGTTCTTTATCGGATAAATTCGCCCACTCGTTGAGCAAACCAGCCTTTTCAAAAGCAAATAAAGTGGTATTTCCTTTCAGCCCTTTTTTACTGCCGCGGTCAACCGTAAACGAGGCATTGTCCGGCAAACCTAAAAAATTATATATGCGGCGAAAGGACACCACGCCGGATTCCTGACTATATGCCTGAGTATTAGACTCTATATAGTTAAACAGTTGGGCCTGCTGGGCCAGGGTCAGGCGGAATGAGTCTTTTCCGCCCTTTTCGTAAATACGCAAGTTGGCGATCTCTTTAGCCAGCCGATAGCTTTGATAAGCCATCTGAGCGCACGAAGCGCGCTTCTCTTCCGGGAACAACGGGCAAGCACCCACGGTTTCCAGCTCCCATTTAATAGGATGCTGGTAGAACAAAGCCGAGTGAAAAGCGTCATGCAGCGAAATTTCAGGCTGCTTAGGATAATCCGGGAACATATTATTTCCCCAAACCTGATACATTCCATTTAACTCAGGATGATATTTACTTTGTTCCCGCCAAATGCGTTCAAATTCTTCTTCCACCATCCGGCGGTAGATAAAAGTACNNCTATTTTACGCCAGGGCTGTCCTTTCAAAGCTTTTTGCTTTTCCTCCCACAACAATTGCCCCAAGGTCTTGCCGTCTTGCAAAAGCCCTTCCGTATGTTTTAATTTTGTACCCACCGTTTTTTCAGCAATACTCCCTTTATACCCGCGGTTCTTAACCATATGACAAAAAACTTTTATCAGTTGCGGAAGGGAAATTTCTTCCTCTACGGCACGGGCACGCAGCCAAATAACATCCTCTTTATCCGCGTCTAACGCGGGCTTTAAAATCCCCAAGGATTGGGCAATNNCGTTCCACCTGGCGGCGGATTAAGCGGGCCGCGCGGCGGGCAGTATTGAGCGTTACCATTTCCTTAGGGGCTACCGGTTCTCCGAAAATATAGCTGTCCAAATGCTCTAAAGCAATAATATCACCTTTGTCATTTATTCTATATATGGCTACTCCAACAGAGGAGGTGCCTAAATCCACGCCCAAACGATAAGGAAATTGATTTTCTTTTAAGGTGCTCATAAAAATACCTCTAAGTCATATTTGTATGCGGGAAGAGAAAACAAAGGAAGTTTATTTCATTATACATTTAATTATTTATTGAGCAAATTAAAAGCCGGGGGAAGAATTCCTCCCGGCCTTTTAAACAGATTTGCATCAAACAAACGGTTTATTTCTGCGTCTTTTCCAGCACGTACATATCCGCCAGTGAACCGGTAATCACATTTTTATCCTGATCCAGCAGGCGCAGACGCCCTTCTTCCACCTTGACGTAGCGCACGCCCTCGCCCGGCACTTCCAGCGCGGCCACATTTCCGGTGAGCGTATATGTCCCCCGGTCCACAAATACGCCGTCCTGTTCGTCCAAGTATTCGGAACGCCAAACAAACGTTCCGTCCGGCGCAAGCGTCAGCGTGGTCTGAATCCCGGGCCCGTCAGCCGCGGGCAGCAGCCCTTCGTAAACCCCTTTATAATCCAGCGAATTCGCGGCGTTGTGCATATCCGTCGGAAGCGTTACCGTTTCCGTTACTTCGGCCACTTCCACACCGTCCGCATTTTCATCCTGCGGCGCGCGGCCGCAGGCGGATACAGCCAGCAACCCGGCCGCTGCAAAAATAACCCATACATTCTTTGCCATATATCTCTCCTTTCTTCCTGCTGATAGTTTTATCATAGCAAAACCGGTGCAATAAAACGGCGTTTTTTTGGGTTATATGGGTGGACACCTGTTGTCCGCTTCCCGGACGCCAAACCGGGGAGACTCCCTGTGTAGAACTTCCCGGCCGCCTTGGCCGGGACTTTTTAAATAACGGCCTCGGACTAAAAAACCCGCTTTTAAAAGCGGATTTTTTATATTCACGGCCGGATATGTTTCTTTTCCAGCTCCAGTAAAAACGTTTTTTTATCCAGCCCTCCGCCGTATCCCGTCAGCGTGCCGTTCGCGCCGATTACCCGGTGGCACGGAATAATAATAACGATGGGATTGGCGTGATTGGCGCCGCCTACGGCGCGCGAAGCTTTTCCGTTTCCCACGGCTTTTGCCAGTTCCCCGTAACTGCAAGTTTCACCATACCCGATATTCAAAAGCGCGCGCCACACCCGCAAGCGAAACGGCGTCCCGGCGGGGCGTAACGGCAAATCAAAGTTTTTTCGTCGGCCCGCAAAATACTCTTCCAGCTGGCGTCGGGCGCGCGCCAAAAGCGGCGTTTCGCCCTGCGGCATTTTTTCCGTCCACGGGGCGGGGCAAAATCCCACCCGCGTGACGTATTCCCCGTCGCCGGCCAGCGCCAGCCGCCCTACCGGGCTTTCATAATACACAAATGTTTCGTCCATTTCACGCTTCTCCCGCACCATACCGCCAAAGTCCCCGGGCCCGGACCCAACAAAAAATAGGTCCTTTGACCCTGTTTTTTCCGAAGATATTTTAAATATAATATTATCATATGAAAAATTGGAAAAAACTTGTATTTCTTCTTACTCTTTTTGTATTGCCCCTGTGCGGGACGAATCTTTCTGCCCAATCCGGCAAAGCCGTTCTTTCCGGCGTAAGCAAAGGGATGAGCGGCATCGGCCATTTAAGCAAAACTTCCCCTCAAACGATGAATGCGCTCCTGCAGGCAACCCATCGCAGCATGGTGGCTTCCGCCGCGGTCAAGCCCGTTTCCGCGGCCGTCAAACCGGCAGTTACGCCGACGGCCACACCGGCCGCCGCCATACCCGCGCCGGCTGCACTGCAGGAAAACACCACCGTCGCCCGGTTTGTAAATAGCCATAAAAAACTGCTCTACAGCCTGCAAACTACGGTAGGGATTCCGTCTAAAACCGCGGTTGAAAATCTGCGCAGCTGGGGGGCCAAACCCCTTCAAAAACCGCGCCGGCCGGCCCTGCTGACCGAAAACGCATTCACCGCACCGGATTTTAAAGCCCTGCGCTACAAAGACGGCTCGGTTCCCCCTTTGCCGTTTGTCCGCCATCCGCATTATATGTACCGCGGCCTGGGCCTGGCGGCGGACGGCGCCTCCCTGCGCAACATTTTGGAAAACGGCCTGTTAATTAAAGATGTCGGTCGCAACAGCAACGACCGCCGCCTCGTCTATGCCAGCGCGGGCGGAATGGCCGCCTTAAAAGCCGTCGCGCGCGAGCGCGTCACCAACCTGACCGATTCTCCCGACAGCGCCCTGCACTACGCCTGGCGCCATGCCGGAAACGGCCTCGTTGTCATGGTGTCCGTCAAAGAATCTGTGGAACGCGGCGCCATCGTTACCGTAGCACACGATATTCCCGCCGAGCAAATCCACGAAGTGATTGCGCTGTTGGAAGTAAACGGCAAGCCCGCGTGGTGTAAAATTGAACCGGCGGAAGACGGATTTAAAATTACGCCGTATAATTCCGTCGGCAATTGATGGGAAACACAGGTCTTCGGCCTGTGTTTTTGCCATATTGGTTTGATAAACTTTTTTAGGAGCGCTCTATGACCTTACGCAAATACGCGGCCGTTTGGACGGCCGGGCTTTTCTTAACCGTCAGTTTTGTTTCCGCCCAGGCGCAGACTCTTCAAAAAGGCGTGACAAAACTCCCGCAGGCGCTGGGCAAAAATGCGGCCCGCGAAGCCGCCGCCATACCGGCGGCCTGGAGCAAATATCCGGCCATTCTGCCCGCCGCTGCGGCGCATATGCCCGCGGCGGCGCCGCTTGCCGCGCCGTCTTCTCTTAAAGCGCGCGCCGCACAAAAGTTTCCGGGCGCGGTCGTCAAATACGAACAACGCGTCAACGGGCTGTCCCTGCACAAGGCGCTGCGCCGCGTGGTGGAGCTGCGCGGGGTACGTCCTCCCAACGGCTGGCCGAAAACACTCCCCCATTCCATTACCGTACCCGATTTAACCGGCTTAACGCTGGACGGATTTACAGACATACTTCCCGCACCGCCCGTTCCCACCAACAAGATTTATCTCTACCGCGGGATGGGGCTGGACGGCGATGCGCTTCGCAATATGCTCCAAAACGGTCTGCGCCCGGAAGACGCGGGCCAGAACGCCAATGATTTGGGCAGGTTAATGCGGATGGGCAGTATGGGCACGATGCCGGTCACACAAGATATGATGAAAGATTTGGACGTCAAACAAATCAATCTCGCGACCAACTCGGTTGAACCCGCCTCTTATGCGGCCCGAAACAGTTTTGAAAACGGACGCATCCCGGTAGTAGTAACGGTACGCGGCTGGAGAAACCCCGACTACCAAGGATACCACCTGATTACGGAAACGATTCCGCCGGCGGACTTTGTGGAAGTATCCATTTTTATCCAGGGCCCTTCGGGTACGCCGCTGTGGTGCCGGGTAACACTGGCCGAAGACGGCCATTCGTTCGTGATTGCGCCGTACAGCAAACAGCCGTAACACACGAACACCGCGCTGGAACAAATATATATTTTTTAGCCGGAGGCGTTATTTATGGACAGCACCCTTTCCAAAGGCGAGCAGGCCAAACAGCTGTTTCTTGCGGGGCACAACTGCGCCCAAGCCGTATTTTTGGCGTTTAGCAAAGACCTGGGCCTGGACGATAAAACCGCCCTGCGCGTAAGCGCCTGTTTCGGCGGAGGCATCGGCCGCCTGCGCGAAGTATGCGGCGCGGTCAGCGCGATGTTTATGGCCTTGGGGCTTAAATACGCTTCCGAAACCCCGTCCGACCACGAAGCCAAGGCCAGGCTGTACGCCCGCGTGCAGGAACTGGCCAAACGCTTTAAGGACGAAAACGGCTCCATCATCTGCCGCGAACTGCTGGCGCTGCCCGCCGGCCCGCAGGATCCGTCTCCCGAACCCCGCACGCCGGACTATTATAAAGCGCGTCCGTGCCCGGAAAAAGTCCGCTGTGCGGCGAATATTTTGGAAGAGTATTTCCGCCAAAACCCGTAACGCCGCCCGCCTGCGGCCCGGAGAGCCTTTTATGATACACAGTTTTCCGCCCTGCGCCGACGAACATACGCGCATTTTAATTGTGGGCAGCATGCCCGGCGGCGCCTCGCTGAAGGCCGGGGAATACTACGCCTACAAACACAACCAGTTTTGGCGGCTCATGTTTGATTTGCTGGCCGGCGGGCGCACGCCCGAAAGTTACCGGGACAAATTAAACACGCTGCTCATTCATCACATTGGTTTATGGGACGCGCTGGAATCCTGTGAACGCAAGGGCAGTCTGGACGGCAGCATCACCCGCCCCCACCCCAACGATTTTCCGTCCCTTTTCAAACGTTTTCCCGCCATCCGCACGCTTTTGTTCAACGGCCAGGCGGCGCGGACGCATTTTAAACGCGCGTTTGGGGAGCCTGCCGGCAAAACCTGCATTACCCTTCCCTCCACCAGCCCGGCGCACGCTTCGCGCTCCTACGAAGAGAAAAAGGCCCTCTGGCGCGCCGCACTTAAACTGCCTGGTACCGGGGCCCGCCCGTGAGCCTGTTTTCGGCGCTGTCTTTGTTGTTTTTGGCCGCGCTGGCGGCGGCTACGGTCATTCCCTCGCAATCGGAATGGATTTTATTTTGGCTCCTCGGCGTCAAAAAGTATTCCCCCGTTTTACTGCTGGCGGCGGCTACGGCGGGCAATGTGCTGGGTTCGGTTATCAACTGGTGGCTGGGCAGGTATCTGGCGCGTTTTCGCGGACGCAAATGGTTCCCGGTGACGGACAAACAGTTTGCCAGGGCCGAAACGTTTTTCCAAAAATACGGCGTTTGGTCCCTGCTGCTGGCCTGGGTGCCTTTTATAGGCGATCCGCTCACCCTCGCCGCCGGCACGCTGGGCGTGCGGCTGGACGTATTTCTAACGCTGGTTACCGTCAGCAAACTGGGCCGTTATCTGGCCGTCTACGCGGTATTTTTGGGTTTCTTTTAGTCTGGGCCCTTCTAGGTCTTTTGGCCCTTGCCTTCGCCTCTTTTTACGTTTACAATGGAAGTATGAAAATACCCTTTTCGCGTTTATTGCCGGTACTGATTCTATGCGGTTTTTCTTCTTCCGCTCTATGGGCGCAGGCGCAAGGCCCGCGCTTTTTTATGTTTTTGGCCAAAAGCTCCCCCCAGTATTCCCGTATTTTAATGAAAGAAGAAGCCGCCCGCCGCGCGGCATACGCCGCCCAAACAACGGCCGCGCAGACCGTCCGCGCGCCGCTCGTACAGGCCGAAAAACAGCTCGCCTCCTCCGCCAATTTCGCCACCCGCAACAAACGCCTGCTGTGGAATTTGCAAACCCGCGCGGGCATTTCCAAACGCCGGGCATTGGTCAATCTGCAAAAATGGGGGCTCCAGCCGCCGGCGCACCCCAAGTATCCGCCGCTTGAAAAAGAATCTTTCCGGGTAAAAGATTTCGCCGCCCTCTCGCCCGCGCCGGCAGATAATGTGCCCGCTGCGCCGCTTTACGCGCGCGAAGGCCGCGTTTTTAGCGGGATGGGGCTAAATGCCGACGGTGCGGACCTGCGCCGGATTTTGCGCCAGGGCCTCCTCTCTCAGCCCGCCGCGGAAAAAGACGCGGCCCCCATACCGCCCGTCGCTTTGACGGCCAGCCCCTCTTCGGCCCTGCTTGACGCCCTTCGCCGCGGACGCGGGGAACAGCGCATCCCGGTTATTTTTACGGCGCAAATCAACTCCCCGGGCGAACCCGCCGGCAAGATGCTGGAAGCCATCGCGCTGTTAAAAAAAGAAGGCGCCCCGCGCTGGTACAAAATCACCCCGCAGACGGACGGATTTTTAATAACCCCCTACGCCGCACACCCGCTGCCGCCGCGCGTGCAAAAAGAACTCTTGGGCCTGTAGCCGTTTAACCCTTATTTGCGCTGGCAAAATGTTGTTCCGTCCGCTATGCTATACATAGGGGGCTTATGCCGGAACTGCATATTCTTATTTTTCAATTTTTTATTTCCATTCTCTCCGCCAGTATTATCCCGGCGCAGGGAGAGCTGATTATGTTCGCCTTTTTGGCTACGGGCAAATACACGGCCTGGCTGTTGGTGTCGGCCGCGTGCGCGGGGACGTTTATCGGCGTATCGGCCAACTGGGTGCTGGGGCGTTATTTAACCCGCTTTGAAAACGACAAATGGTTCCCCATCAAAGCCGCGTATATTCAAAAAGCGCGCCGCCTGTTTGAACGCCACGGCAAAGCCACGCTTCTGCTGGCGGGCGTTCCCCTCATCGGGGACCCGATTACCATCGTAGCCGGCGCGGCAAAAGTGAATTTTGGGTTTTACCTCACGGCGGCGGGCCTGGCCAAATGCCTGCGCTACGGCGTTATCTGGCTGATTTATTTAGGCATCGTCTAATTTTACCCGCACAATTTTCCGAAACTAAACATCCCCGGCAGCCGGGGGATTTCTTTAGCCATAAAAAATCCCGCCCCCGAACCACGGAAGCGGGATAAAAATACAAAACAATTTATTTGTACAGCACCGCGCGGAACTCGGCCGTTTTGTTAATGTTTTTAAACATCCAGCCTTTCTGGTCCTCATCGTAGAGCGATTCAAAATTCTTAAAATTTCGCCGCACGGCTTTATCCAAATTGTCGTACGTATTTTTGCGGTCTTTTTTGCTCAGCCAATACACGCCCGCCAAGTTGACGTACGGCGTGGGGCTGGAGCCGTCCAGCCGGATGGCGGTTTCCAAATCCTCTTTTGCGCCTTTCCAATCCTTCAAATTCATTTTGGCAAATCCCCGGTTATTGTACGGAATGGCCCATTTGGGCGCCAGCTCAATGGCGCGGGTGTAATCTTCGGCCGCTTCTTTAAATTGTTTCATTTCTTCGCGCACGAGTCCCCGGCGGTTATAAAACGCCGCTTCGGGCTGGAGTTTTAATAAAACGGTATAATCTTCCAGCGCGGCGGGATAATCCCCCATATCTTTAAACGCGCCGGCGCGGTAACGGTAGGCCTGCGCGTAGCCTTCGTCGCGGTTAATGGCTTTGCTGTAGGCGGAAACGGCCTCGTCCAGCCGNNGGTTCTGGCCGGACAGCACCCGCCCCTGCCAAAAATGCACGTCCGCCGTATCGTTTCCGGCGGCCTGCAGCGCGGACACCTGTTTTTGGGCCGCCTCATAACGGTACGCCCCCAAATACACCGGCACCAATTCCTCGGCGATGGCCGGCGCAGGCTTGCGCCTGCCCAAATATTTTTGGTAGTCGGCCAGCGAGTCTTCGTACTTTCCCAGCGAAGCGTTGGCGCGCGCGCGGGCGAGATAGAAATTGCGGTACGCGGGTTTAAGGGAAATGGCTTTCGTCAAATCCGCCTGAGCCAGGGACGGCCGGCCCATCTTCTGGTAGGCAAGCGCCCGGGCATAATAACGGAACGGATCGCGCGGACGTAAAGACACGGTGCGGGAATAATCTTCCAGCGCCTGCTTATAACGGCCCAAATTCAAATAAGCGTCCGCCCGGTAATGGTAGGCGTCCGCCATCCGGGGCGACTTGGCAACCGCCCGCGTAAGCAGTTTAATCTGCGCGTTGGGGTCCGCCTGCGTTTTGGCGCGGGCAAGCAGCTGGGCGGCCGTCTCGCCAAAAGCGGCCGATACGCAGCACATACAAAGAAGCAATAAAAAAAGTTTACGCATACCTATTTCTATTAAACTATTATTTCATCCAAAATACAAAAAGAAAATTAAGCGCAAGCGCTAAAAGCCCCAGACTATAAAACAGCCCCAGCAGAAGAGTGGAAAACAACCGCAGGTTTAAAAACACGGCTCCGGCCAGCGTGGCGCGCCCGGCAAAAAGCTTGCCCAGGTTCACCGTCGTACCGGAAATTTTAACAATGCGCGCCACCAACACCGAACGCATCGCAAATGTTATCACACCCAAAAGTATCGCCGACAGCCAGCGCAGAAAAGACTTCCGCTCATACTTACCGAACAGCCCAAACACCTCGCTCACGCTTCCGGCCACGACCACCTTGGCCTGCTCTTTGGCAAGGCCCTCGTTCATATTGTCAATTTTGGAGGCCACTTTTTCTTTTACAAGGCCCAATGTATCATCAATAAAATCTTCCCAGCTGGCGCAGGCCGCGCGCAGGGCAAACGCACACGCAGCCAAGACGGAATATACAAACGCCGCCAGACCGTAGAGGCCGAAAAACACGCACGCCGCGGCGAATTCCACCGGTGCGGGCAGGCGGGCGGGCTCCAACAGCAGGGCATATGTAACATATGCCGCCATCATAAAAAGTCCCATCCCGGCCACCAGATGCGGCAAAAACACTTTTTGCAAAACGGACAAAAGCCCCCTCAGGGCCTGCAAAAACAAATTTTGCGGCTCGCCGGGAGGAATAGACGAAACGGAAGGTTTAGTCGTCATGGCAGTGACAGTGCCCGCAGCAGCCGCCGCACGCGTGGCCGCCGGATTTCCGCACCGACGGGATACGGTCGGACACTTTTACCATTTTTCCTGATTTTTTATCGTACACATAAGTGCCGCTTTTTTCTTCTTTCATATGGTTATTATAGCAGTTTAATGCGGCGGCGCGAGGCGGTAAAATGATATAATAAAGCTGGAATTTCCGTCGGGCATATCCGCCGCGGGAAATCCGATTGAAATGTAAAAACAAAAATGTTAAAATAATTAGGTAGCAGGAAATCCGCAAAAGAAAAATCCGATTTAAGCGCCCATAGCTCAATGGATAGAGTGTCAGCCTGCGGAGCTGAAGATACAAGTTCGATTCCTGTTGGGCGCACCATTTAAAACCCCGCGAAAGCGGGGATTTTTATTGGAAGCCCAACGAACTTGTATGCCGTTCTCTACAATACGTCTGGGGCGCACCATGTAAAGACCCCGCGAAAGCGGGGGTTTTTATTGTCTAAATTTTCCGCGTATTTATATTTATTCACAGCCCCGCCCATCTTTGCACACACAATAAAACGTCAAACAGCGCGCGGGCGGTTTGTTCTCATTCATCCCCGGGGCTCCATAGTCAAAATCCACGCGGCAGGCCCTCTTTACGCCGCACCCCAAAAGCTTATAAAATGGAAGCATCAGCCTGCGCCGTACGCGCAGGCAAGGAGCCCCATCACATGAAAACCCTTCAGCAGCTTTATAAAAACGGTATTGTTGTGTTTATCCAAGCCCCAAACGCATCCCAAGCGGCGCCGCTGGCACAGGCCTTGCAGGCGGGCGGTATTTCATGCGTCTTAACAGCATATGACGCACCCGAAGCACTAGAATTTATTCAGGCAGTCTCGCCCCGCCTGCTTGCCGGCGCGGGCAACATCCGCACGCCGCAGGAAGCCCAAGACGCCCTGAAAGCGGGCGCGGGCTTTATCATTTCCGCGGACGTAAATCCCGAAATTATCCGTCTGTGCGCGGAGAAAAACATCCCCGCCCTGCCGGAATGCCGCACATCCGCCGACGTACAAGCCGCGGCCGGGCTGGGCCTTACGGCCGTCAGCTTTTCGCCCGACGGCGCAAACGGCCCCGCCGCATTAAACGCCCTGTGCGCGGATTTCCCCGATATGCGGTTTTTTATTTCGGGCGGCGTAACCGCGGACACGATGAACGCTTATCTTTCCCACAAAGCCGTACTGGCCTGCGCCGTGGAAGGAATAGTAAACAACCCGCCGGCCGAGCAGGACGCGGCGGCTGTTACGCGCCGCGCCAAAGAGGCCGTACTCAAGATGCTGGCGTTTGAACTGCGCCATGTGGGCATCAACACGCCGGACGCGCAAACGGCGGACGAAACCGCCGGAGCATTTGAAAAATTATTCGGATTTAAGAAAGAGGACCGCGGCGGCGCCTACTTTGCGGCGGATTATATTGAAGTGATGAAAAAGCAGTTTTACGGCACGCACGGGCATATCGCCGTAGCCGCCGCCAATGCAGACCGCGCGGCCTACCAGCTGGAGCGGGCCGGAGCCCGGTTTAACTGGGACAGCGCCGGCTACAACCCGGACGGCCGCCTGCGCGTAGTGTACTTACAGGATGAAATCGGCGGCTTTGCCGTGCACATTCTGCAAAAATAACGCACGAACTTTCATAACACCCGGAAGATAAAATTCCGGGTGTTTTTTAATTGAGCTTGGATTTAAAGTTCTTATACGCCAGCGCACACAGCACGACAGAAAGCAGCGCCAGCCACCCGCAGTTCTGCCAGAAATACGCCAAGTCCCCACCTTTTAAAATAACGGAGCGGAAATTCACCACCGAGTACATCATCGGGTTCACATAACACATCCACCGAAATAACACCGGGATATTCGCCACCGGAAAGAACACGCCGGAGAGCAGAATGGCCGGCATCAAATACAGTACGCTCGCCATCATAGCCTGCTGCTGGGTGCGCACAACCGTGCTGATTAAAAGCGCGGAGGCCAGCGCGGAGACGGCAAACAGCACGGAATTGACGCCAATCTGCCACAAACCGCCCCTAAAGGGAATACCAAACCCCGCCACGCCAATAAACAAAATAAGCCCCACAATGCATAATCCGATAACAAAATACGGCAGGGGTTTGCCCAGCATAATTTCTTCCACACTGCACGGGGACGCAATCAGCTTTTCCATCGTACCCGTTTCTTTTTCCTTGGCCAGCGCCATACCTCCCACCACCAACAACACAATAAAGGAAGACATTACCAACAGCGCGGGAATCATAAACGAAGTCGTATCCATATAATGGTTAAACAGCACGCGCATATCCAGCCGGATAAGCCCGCCCCCGGTGTTATACCCGTTGGCGGCGGCCACCTCGGCCACGATTTGCTGTACATACCCGTTTACCTGCTGGGCGCGCTGGGCGTTGGTGGCGTTTAACAATAATTGGATGGACCGGTCCCCGCGCTCCAACGCTTTTTCAAACCCTTCGGGCGGAGCCACCAGCACGGCTTCGGCCCGGTGTGCGGCGATGAGTTCCGCCGGATCCGCCACCTGCGCGCCGTTTATCCCGGGCACTTTTACAAACCAACCCGACGCCAGCGCGCGGTTTTCCAGTTCCCGCGCGATTTTGCCGGGTTTGGAGGCTACCACAAATTTAATATTTTTCACTTCACTCGTCAGCGCCAGGCCGAACATCACCGTTTGAATCACGGGAATAAAGAAAATAGCCATAATCATCTTCGGGTCCCGCATAATCTGGATGATTTCTTTTACAAAAAAACCTTTTAAGGTGCGCATACGTAATTTCATGGTTCCACATCCGTTTTAAATTTTTTGACGGCCAGCACAATCATCACCGCCGCAAACAGCCCGATGCCGGCAAAAGCCGCAGCCAGCGTAACCGGGGCCGCGTCGCTTAAAAACACGGTGCGGCTGATGAGCAAAAACCACCGCTGGGGAAACAATGCCGTAAAGTACTGAAAAAACACCGGCATATTCTCAATGGGAAACATAAAGCCCGAGAAAATAAACGACGGCAGCAGCCCTACCGCAAACGCAAACTGGATAGCCGCCTGCTGCTGGCGCGTTACCACCGAAATCACGAGCCCCAGCGCAAGCGCGCCCGTAATATACACGCCGCACGCCAGCATATAGAGCAGGAAACTCCCCAAAAACGGAATGTGAAACACATAAATCGCCAGCGCAAAGACGATGAGAATATCAAAAAACGTCAGCAGAAAATACGGTATCAGTTTGCCCAGCACGATTTCCGCCGGACGCACGGGCGTGGAGAGCAACAGTTCCATAGAGCCGTTTTCCCACTCTTTGGCTACGGTAAGCGCCGTCAGCACGATGGCCAGCAGGCCGATAATAATGGTGCTTAAAGCGGGGACGATAAACCAGCGGCTGTTCAGCTCCGGGTTAAACAAAAAGCGGCTGCGTATCAGCGAATCCGCCGCTATGCTCTGCCCGGCCAGCACCGGGTCCGCACGCATAAATACGGCATTGGCTTTTTGTAAAACGCCCTGCATATACGTGCCCATAATACCGGCCTGCACATTGTCCGTCCCGTCCGCCAGCAGTTGGATTTGCCCCGGCTTCGCCGGATCCCCGGCGCGGACATTTTTCCCAAACCCGGAGCGGATAATCATCAGGGCCGGGCTGTCGTTGCGCCCCAGGGCTTTATCGGCCTGAAGCTGCCCGTGCACGGGGGTTAAATCAAAATAGCCGGAGGAAGCCACCTCCTGCAAAAACCGGCGCGATACGCTCGTCTGGTCGTTGTCGCGCACGAACACGCGCATATGTTTGTAGTCCAGGTCAATCACAAAGCCGAACATTCCCACAAACACCAGCGGCAGCACCAGCGCCACAATCAGCGTAAACGGGTCGCGCAGGATATGCTTATATTCCTTATAAGCGACGGAACGCACCCGGCGAAGAGACAGCTTCATACCCCCTTCCTCCCGCTTACGGCTTCCAGAAACACGTCTTCCAGCGCGGGCGGCACTTCTCGCGCCTCAAACGCGCCTTCAAACGGCCGCGCCGCGCGGTTAAACGCCTGCCGGTCATGCGCCCGCACGCGCAGTTTGTCCCCAAACACGGCCGACGCAATCCCCGCCTTATCCAATGCGGCGCGCAGTGCGGCCTGCACCGGTTTTAGAAACGAAAGTTCCAGCGGCTTGACGGCAAAAAACTGATCTTTCAGTTCCTGCGGCGTCCCCATCGCCACGATTTTCCCCCGCTCCATCAGCGCAATCCGCCCGCAGTATTCGGCCTCATCCATATAGTGCGTAGTAACAAAAACAGTTTTCCCCTGCCTGGCCAGGCGGCGGATTAAATCCCAAAACGCCACGCGGGTAGCGGGCGACGTGCCTGCGGTGGGCTCGTCCAGAAAGATAAGGTCCGGCTCGTGCAGCAAAGCCGAAGCCAGCGCGGCCATTTGCTTGACTCCGCCGGAAAGGTGGCTGACCGGGTCCGGCAGGTCATGCGGCAGACCGATAAACTCCGTCAGCTCCCGCGCGCGGCGGGAAATGGCTTCCGGGCTCATGCCGTAGAGGCTGCCCGCAAAGTTCATATTTTCCCGCACGGTCAGATCGGGGTAGAGCGTAAACTTCTGCGACATATACCCGATGTGCGGCTTTAACACGGCGGTGGAAGAAGAAACGTCCTGCCCGTTTACTTTTACCGTACCCGACGTAGGGTTTAAAATGCCGCAAATGGTGCGGATGGTGGTGGTTTTGCCCGCGCCGTTGGCGCCCAAAAAGCCGAAAATTTCCCCCCGGCGCACGTCAAACGATACGCCGTCCACCGCTTTAAACGAACCGAAAGCGACCACCAAATCTTTCACGCTGATAACAATTTTTTCTTCGTTCATTTTTTTAAAAAGATGTCGGCAAAATCGCTTACGCCAAAATGCCGCATCAGTTCCTCCGGCGCGCCGGACGCCAGCAGACGCCCTTCATCCAGCACGTGCACGCGCGCGCACCGCCCGGCCTCGTCCATATAAGACGTGCTTAAAATCACGGTCATCTCCGGGCCCGCAAATCCGTACACCAGGTCCCACAGTTCCTGGCGGCTGACGGGGTCCACCCCCACGGTGGGTTCATCCAATAAAAGCAGTTTCGGCCGGTTTAACAGCACGCACATCAGCCCGAGTTTTTTGTACATTCCGCCCGACAATTTCCCGGCGGGGCGGTCCTTAAACGGGGCCATGCCGGTGGCGTTAAAAAGTTCGTCCGCCCGGCGTGTAAATTCCGGCTGGGGCAGGTCGTACAAATCGCGGAAAAACTCCAAATGTTCTTCGCACGTCAAATCCGGGTACAGGCTGGGCTCCTGCGGGAAGTATCCGGTAAAATGTTTGGCCTTTTCCGCCGGCACCTCCGCGCCTTTTTCCGCATAGCCCACGCTTCCCGCATCCGGGTGCAGCAGCCCCGCCGCCAGGCGGATGAGCGTGGTTTTCCCGGCCCCGTTGGGCCCCACAATGCCGTGCACTTCCCCGGCGGCAAACGATACGTCCACCCGGTCAAGCGCCTGAGCGCGGCCCATTTTTTTACTGACGTTTTTCACTTCCGCGCTCAAAGCCGCCATACTATTTTTTCCCCCCGAAAGCCACTTCCAGCGTCATCCCGGCCTTCAGCGTGCGGGCCGCGTCGTTATCAAAGCGGATTTTTACGCCGTACACCAGCCGTTCGCGTTCTTTGCGCGTCTGCACGTTTTTAGGCGTAAATTCGGCCTCGTCGTTAATGCTTAAAATTTTACCTTCAAACTGCTGCCCCGTTTCGGGCAGCAGGCCCGTCACCGTCTCCCCCACCGCCAGCTTGGCCAGCAGGTTATGTTCCACATACACCCACACGTCCACCTGGCCCATATCGGCCACGGTAACCAGTTTGCGCCCCGCGGCGATAAACTCGCCCGGCTCGTAGTATTTATAAAGCACTTTGCCGGTAATGGGGCTTACAATGTCGCACCAGCTTTCGTAGAGGGCGGCCTGGTCGTTTTGGTGTTTTTTCAAATCGTAATTTTCACGCGAGCCGGCGGTGGTTTTTAAAAGCGTCTCGGCGCGTTTAAATTCTTTTTGGGCGATAACGGCTTTTAAGCGCGTGTCCCGGCAGTCCAGCCGCGCCAGCACTTCGCCTTCTTTCACCGGGCTTCCTTCCTGCACGTTTAACTCGGCAATAGTGTCGGAAAGGCGGCTAGGCACGTCCACCTCCACGGCTTCCACCACGCCGCTGTAGGCAAACGGCGTATGCCGGAAGAACAGCAGTCCCGCCGCTACGGCGGCTAACAAAAGCACAACCACAATTAAAATGATTTTTTTCATAACGCTCCTATTTTCCCAAACTGTCCATGACGGCCAAATTGTTTAAACGCCGGATGTTCAGCTCGCTGAGCATCATCCGGCTTTGCAGCGCGGCCAGATTGGCGTCGTCCACTTCCAAAAAGGTTACCGCGCCCGCGTTATACGCCTGGTACGTCAACCCGGCGGACTGATTGGCCTTTTGCACCAGCCGGCGCGTCAGCTCCGTCTCCACGTCCAAAGCGGTTAAAGCGTCTTTGGCGGAATAAAACAAAGCTTTTAACGCTTCGGCCACATCCTTTTTCTGTTCGCGCGCCGCATCGGCGGAAAAACGCTGCGCCTGGGCTTTGTCTTTATTTTTACCCCCTTCAAAGAGCGGCAGGCGCAGGGAAACCCCGGCCTTGCCTAAAAATACGTCTTCGTGAATGGGCCCGTTGGGGTACTGCCAGTACGCCCCCGCGCTCAGCCCCACGCGCGGCCAGACGGAAGCCGCATACCCGCGCGCCGCGTATTCATACGATTTTACGAGCTCGTCATAAGCGGACAGTTTTGGCGTTTCCTCGTCAAAATCCAGCCCGGAAACAGACGCAAACCGCCGCACCGTTTGGGCGGGTTCGTCCGCGCGGATGACGGCGGAAGTTTCGCCCTCCAGTTTTTCGCGCACGCGCCAGTCCAGCGCGTAGGCGGGGTTAATGCCGTAATCGGTGCCCGTGAGTTTAAACAGTTCCCGCAAGTCGCGCCCCAGCGCGCTGCGCGCCGAGCTCACGTCCACGGCGGTGCGCAGTTCCTGCTTTTCGGCCATCAGCACGTCCCGCCGGCTTTTGGCGCCCGCGCGGTAGGCGGACTCCACATCCGCCAGCTGTTTGCGCGCTACTTTTAACTGTTCGGACTGTAAATAGATATTTTCCAAATCGCGCTGTACGGCAAAATACGCCTGGCGCAGCTGCAGCAAAGTCTGCTTGCGCGCAAGGACCAGCTCCGAAAGTTTGCTCTGGTAAACCGCCAGCGCACTATTAGACGCGGCCGACCGCGCGCCTTTGTCAAACAGTACGTATTCCAGCGTCGGCCCGGCGGAATACCCCCATTCGCTGCCGAACTCAAAGGTCTGCGGGCCCATATTCACTTCCGGCACTTCGGACGTCCAGCTTCCCGACGCATCCAAATACAGCCCCGGGTACAAGCTGGAGCGCGTACTGTAGTACGATGCCCGCGCCGCCTGTGCCTGCGCCTGCGCGGCCCGGACGGCGGGCGAAAAAGCAACCGCGTCCGCCTCGCACGACGCGAGCGAAAGGTCTTTCACCTCCGCCGCCCCCGCGCACACGCAACAGAAAAGCACGGCCCATACGCTTCCTAATTTTTTCATTTCTCCCCCTTAAATACGGCGTCCAACAATAAATCAATGCGCCCGTCTCCGTCCCCGGACGTTAACTCCCGCAGGGCCTTTTTTACTTTCGGCGGCCACGGGAACGTAATGCGCTCGGAAAGCCCCGCCAGCGCCTGCGGAAACACCACCGGCGGAGCCAGCAGCAGCATGGCGGAAAGCGGGTCCGGCACGCGCAGCAGGCCTTCTTTATGCGCGCGCTCCAGCTGCGCAAAAAGCACCGAAACGTGCCGGGTAAAATTCCGGCTGATAAACGCCAGGATTTTTTCATTCCCGCCGAATACGTCCCCGACCATGGAAGAAAGCATCCGGCGGTTTTCGCGCGCAAAACGCCGAATGGCGCGCAATACGGCGCGCACGTTTTCCCGCGCGCTGCACCGGTCCGACACGTCCACGCGAATGTCTTTCATCAGCTCTTCATACAAAGTAGCCAGCAGTTTACGGTCAAAATTATCTTTATTGGTGAAATAATAATGGAACATGCCCAAATTCACCCGGCTCTTGGCGCACACTTCGCGCACGGTAAATCCGCCCAGCCCTTTGGCGCGCGCCAGCCGAATGCCCGTTTGAATGAGTTTGGCGTCGTTCCCCGCCGAGGTTCTTCCCATAAGAGTCTCCTTTCTTATACATCTGTATAATTATTATACGCTTGTATA
>DCTQ01000068.1 GCA_002329395.1 Candidatus Avelusimicrobium alvi
TGCGGCTTTGCTTCCCCTGTCTTATTCCCCTTTATTTTCCCAAATTTACCGTGCCGGAGATTACTATTATTCACCCCAGCCCAAGCCCGCCGTCTTGGACAGCCGCCTGGAAATCACCGCAGACGCTTTCATCGGCTCCAATACCATCAAAGAACTTTCCGGCATTACGCTCCTGCGTTCGGAATCCGGCCTGGGGATGACAGTATTATATGCCTTGGCCCCCTGGGTATCCGCAGGACTGGAAGGAGCCGTATCGCGTTCCGAAGAGGCGGAGCCGTTATTGCATAAATACGGCTTTGTACGCTGGGGAGCGGCGGCCAAGTTCACGCTCACGCCCAGCACCGCGCCGCGCACGTATATCTTGATTGGGGCGGGGCTTACCCGACATAAGACTGAATACCTGGGCGGACGCAGGGAACGAAAGGATTCGCCTTATACGGCCGTTGGACTGGGTGCAGAGACGGATTTAACGGATGCGTGGTTTATTGGGATGGAAGGGAGAGGGACATATCATTTTGACCGGAAAATCGGCGCATACTTCTATTTAAAACACCGGTGGAGCGCTTCCTTCCGCGTGCATACCGGCATACGGTTTTAAATACATTAAAACAAACAGCCCCGCCGAAAGCGGGGTTGTTATTTATGGGGAATCAGTACATTGCGTCCGGGCTTTTTAAATGCGTTTCGCCGCGCCGGCTTTTTAACGGGGTCCGTTTTTACGCCGTAGAAATTCAAAATGCCTTCATATAACGCCTGTACAAACGCCGCGCGGCCTTCTTTGCTTTTTGCCATCTCCTCCTGCTCCGGCAGGATGATATAGGCGTTTTCCACCAGAATGCTGGGCATCTGCGGAATGCGCGGGATGAACAGTACGTCGTTGGCAATCATACCGTTGTCCGGCAGGGGTACGTTGCGGGTGAATGCGTCGTAGACGGACTGGGCCAGCTGGAAGCTGTGCGGATAGTTGTAATAAACCGAATAACCCCGCGCGCGGGTCAGCGGGTTGACCGTTTCCGGCAGGGCGTTGTAGTGCAGGCTGATGAACAGGTGCGCTTTTTCTTTGAGCGCGTGTTCGTAGCGGTTTTGCAGGCTCATGCGGTTTTTGCCCTGGCGGGTCATAATCACGGTGGCGCCGTCTTTTTCCAAAAGCGGTTTTAATTCTTCCGCCAGCGCGAGGTTGGCCTCGTATTCCAGGTATCCGGTAGGGCCGACGGCCCCGTCGTACGGCACGGCGCGGCGGGGGCTGTGCCCCGCGTCAATTAAAATGCGCGCGCCTTTTAAAGGGGCGTTCTTTTCCGGCGTCAGCACGGGCTGGTGCATTAAGTCCAGCACCAAATCGTTTCCTTCAAAATTATAGGCGTGGCCCCAAAGAGCTGCATTTTTTTTGAAATAAATCTTAAACAACAGCGTGTCGCGCGCGGGCTGGGACCAGGTGATGCTGTCCACGATGGGGCTGGTGGTGTCAAAACTGTAGTTTTCGTCAAATCCTTCCACGTAATACAGCGTCAGTTCCATGCGGTCGTTAAATTCGTGCACGCTGATGGGGCCGGGGCGTTTGCCCGTAAACGCCAGGCGCGTTTTGTCTTCGGACGAAGACGTGCGCAGGGAGGAAATCCGGTTCGGCTCGTAGCCCGCAAACAGCGCGGTTTTAAGTTTATTTTCTTCCAGCCAGGCCGATTCGTTTTCGTTAAGCGCAATGCGGTACTGCCCGTTCATCCGTCCGTTAAGCAGCACGTCCCCGTAAGCGCGGTAAAAGGGGTAGAGGTTCTCGCGCGGGGTGGGGATTTTGCGCAGCTTTACGCCCGGGGCCAATACTTGGGCGCGGGTGAACGGGTCTTTTAAATTCAGCACTTTTATTTTGGCCGGCGCGATGATTTTGGCTTCCGTATCGTTGGGGCCCTTTTCCATTTTGTACGTTACTTTGGCGGTTTTGGGCTTTTGCTCCAAATCAATTAAGTACTTGGCGCGGTACATACCGGGGGAGGAAACGTCTTCTTTCATGGGGATGTTTTTGGCGTCTTTAAGGCCGGAGAGCGTAAACGACACTTCCGCCCCCGGCGTGCCGCGTACGGACAGGCCCACCACGTCGCCCGGCACCAGTTCCACCGGCGTTTGCGGGAAGACTTCCTCGGGGTCAAATTCGGCTTTGGCGGTAAAATCTTTAATGTCCGCGCCCGGCACGATGATATGCCGCGCGGCTTGGACGGTTTCCTTGGCGTTGGACGCCGTGAGCAGGAACTCAAACTCGCCGCTTTTTACGGGTAAAAACGCGATGAACGCGCCGTTTTCGCGCACGGGTACGTTTTCGCCGTTAATGTCCAGCGTAACGGGTCCGGGCAGGTTCACCTGCCCGATGAGGAAAATGCTGGCCGCCCCGCGCGCAACCTTCATTTTTTCGTGCGGATACTGCACCGTTACCGGGGCGTTTTTCGCGGCCTCGGAGCTTTGGGCGGGCAGATAGGGCGCGACAGGGACGGTTTCACCGTGGGCAAAGGAGTAAAATGAGAAGAGAAAAAGCAGCAAAAAAAGTGTTCTTTTCATTCTTATAAAATGATAACATAATTCTATGGTTAATTGCGAAGACGTAATCCGCTTTCTGGATACGTATTTAAACAGCGCACAAATCACCGACGCCAGCCGCAACGGCCTGCAGGTGGCGGGAACGCCGCGCGTGGGCAAAATCGTGTTTGGGGTTTCGGCGTCGCTGGAGCTGTTTCGCAAGGCAAAAGTGGCCGGTGCGGACTTAATCGTCGTGCATCACGGGCTTTTGTGGGGGCAGGAGCAGCCCATTACCGGGCTGTTTCGCGACCGTATCGCCTTCCTGCTCAAGAACGACATCAACCTGGCCGGATATCACCTGCCGCTGGATATGCATCCGGTGGTGGGGCACAACGCCTGTTTAATGCGCGCCCTGCGGGCCGAACGGTTAAAACCGTTTGGCGAATATCACGGCACGCCGATCGGCTTTTGCGGGATGGTGCAGCCCGCGCCGCTGGAGGACCTGGTACGCGCGCTGGAAGCGTATTGCGGGGCGAAAGCGCAGGTGCTTGCGTACGGGCCGAAACGGGTGGAAACGGTGGGTGTTGTGAGCGGCGGGGCGTATAGCCTGCTGCCCCAGGCTATCGGACAGAAACTGGACTTGTACGTCACCGGCGCGCTGGACGAACCCGCGCAGGAATGGTGCCGCGAGGGCCGCATTAACTGCGTGGCCCTGGGTCATTACAATTCCGAAAAACCGGGCGTTTTGGCTTTAATGGAACTGGTGTCCAAACGCTTTGACGTACAGACTGAATTTATCGATGTGGCTAACCCGCTTTAAGCGGCCGCCGGAGGATAAAATGGAAAAAGAATTATTTAAGAAAATTGACACCTATAAACAAACGGTGATAGATTTGCAAACCAATATGATTGCCTGCCCGGCCGTCTCTCCGCACCAGGGCGGCAAAGGCGAAAACGCCAAAGCCGCTTATTTGCTTTCTGTTCTTAAAAAAATGAAATTTGACGAAGTATACGTCATCAACATCAAAGATTCCAAAGCCCAGGACGGCGTGCGCCCCAATATCGTGGCCAAATACTACGGCGAAAACAAACAGAAAACCCTGTGGGTGATGGCCCATATGGACGTGGTGCCCCCCGGCGACCTGGCGCTGTGGAAAACCGACCCTTTTAAAGCCGTCGTCAAAGGCGACAAAATTTACGGCCGCGGCTCCGAAGACAACCAGCAGGGCCTCGTGTCCGGCTTGCTGGCCGTGAAGGCCATGATGGACTGCAACGTCCGCCCGCCGTGCACCTATGCCCTTCTGCTGAACGCCGACGAAGAAATCGGCAGCACGTACGGCATTGACGCCATTCTTAAAAAACACGGCAAAACGTTCGGCAAGAACGACGCTTTCTTAGTGCCCGACGGCGGAAACCCGGAAGGGACGATGGTGGAAATCGCCGAGAAGAATATGCTGTGGGTCAAATTCACCGTTTCCGGCCGCCAGACGCACGCGTCCACCCCGCACTCCGGCAACAACGCCCACCGCGCTTCGGCGCACCTGGTGGTGAAACTGGGCGATTTGTACAAGAAATTTAACAAGAAAGACAAACTGTTCGCGCCGGAAAGCACCAGCACGTTTGAGCCGACTAAACGCGAAGCCAATGTGCCCAACGTCAACACCATTCCGGGCACGGACGTGTTTTACCTGGACTGCCGCGTCCTGCCCTGCTACAAAAATGCGGACGTGCTGGCGGAGATTGCAAAAATCGCCAAGAGCATTGAAAAACAATTTAAAGTAAAAGTGAAAGTGGAAACGCCCATTAACGAAAATTCCAAACCGACGGATAAAAACGCCGCCGTCGTCAAACTGACGCAGGCCGCCGTAAAGGCCGTGTACAAAAACGCGCCGCGCCCGATGGGTGTGGGCGGGGGCACCGTGGGGGCGTATCTGCGCAACCAGGGCTATCCGGCGGTGGTGTATTCCAAGTTAGACGATATGGCGCACCAGCCCAACGAGTATTCCAGCATTAAAAATACGCTGGGCGACGCAAAGGTGTTTGCTCTTATCGCGCTGAACTTTAAGTAGAGGTGTTTATGAGGAAAGGTTTTACGGTAACGGAAATCTTGATTACGGTGGTGGTGTTTGCGCTGCTGTTGGGGTTTACCGTGCCGAAATTTCTCACGCTGGTGCATAAAGCCCAAGAGGGAAGCACCAAGCATAAATTGGTAAAAGTGCGCAGCGCCATTGCCGCTTATTACGGCGAGCATCAGGGCACCTATCCGACGGACGACCTGACGAGCCTCGTGCCCGCGTATATTGAAAAAATTCCGCAGGCCACCGTGCCGGGCTATCCGCCCTCTTCGCACGTGTCCACCGGCAATTTTGAACAGTGCTTTACCAAAACCGGCGGCTGGGCGTACGTGAGCGATCCGTCCGACCCGCGCTACGGCGACTTCTTTGTCAATTCCGACAAAGAAGACAGCTACGGCAAGCCCTGGCAAACGCACTAGATTTTCTCCCCCGCTGGATTGGGCGGGGGATTTTTACGTCCGCAGGACGCAACTGGATACAGGAGTTTTATGGATAATTCTTTTATTCTTCTTTTCGCCACCGTTTTGGGGCTGTTGTTCGGCAGTTTTTTAAACGTGTGCATTTACCGTATTCCGCGCGAGAAATCAATCGTATGGCCACCGTCTTCCTGCCCGAATTGCGGCGCGCGCATCAATTGGTACGACAATATCCCGGTGCTGAGCTTTTTGGCGCTTCGCGGCAAATGCCGAAACTGCAAAAGCCCCATTTCCATCCAGTATCCAATTGTGGAACTGCTTACCGGCGCGCTGACGCTTTTGTTTGTGTGGCGTTACGGGCTGAGCGTATGGACGTTTGTGGTGTTGGCGGCGGTGTATGCGCTGATTATTCTGTCCGTCATTGATTTGGATATTATGATTATCCCGGACCGTTTCTCACTGGGGATGATTGTGCTCGGCCTGGCGTTTGCCTGGTGCAACCCGAACTTTTCGGGCGCGTGGTGGCAGAAGGAGCTGGCGTCTTTGCTGGGCGCGGGCGTGGGCCTGTTTGGCGTGCTGGCGATTGCACTTTTAGGGACGTGGCTGTTTAAGAAGGAAGCCATGGGCGGAGGAGACGTCAAGCTGATGGGCGGCATCGGCGCGCTGATTGGCTGGGAAGGCGTGATTACGACGATTGTATTTGCGTCCTTTTTAGGGTTGGTGTATGCCGTGTTCCTGATGATTTTTAAAGGCAAAAAAGGCGGCGACGCGATTCCTTTCGGTCCGTTTTTAAGCTTGGGCGCGCTGATTAACCTGTTTTATTTGGTTAAGCCGTCCATGCTGGTGATTGAACTGTAAACGCCGGATTTAATAATAACAGTACAGAGGCAAAGAGATTTCTCTTTGCCTCTTTTTGCGTCCCGGCGGTATCTGTAAGCAACGTACCCATTCACGCCCCCGACGGCTAATTTCGTTTGTAAAAATGAGGGGCGTCCGCCGGTTACGGGAGAAAAGCGCCATGGTTGTGCAGCGTGGATTGGTGCGTCTGCCGTGTATGCGGGGCTGTAACCCTGTAGTCAGGACATAAAAAACCGGGAACCGCGTACAGCAGAGGTTCCCGGTGTCTTTGCCGTGATGAATTTTATTTTTTGGCTTTAAGCAGCACTAAATGGTCGGCCAGTTTTTTAAACGCTTTGGCGCGGTGGCTGATTTTGTTTTTCTCTTTCTCCGTCAGCTCCGCCAGTGTTTTTTTGGTGTTTTCCACCAGAAACAGCGGGTCGTAGCCAAAGCCGTTTTCGCCTCTGTATCCAAAGCCGATGTATCCGTCCAGCGTGCCGTCAAAGGTCTGGACGCGCCCCTGCGGGGTGGCCAGACACGCCACGGTGCGAAAGCTTGCCGCGCGCGCGGGCAGAAGCTGCCCTTCCAGGGCGGCGAGCAGTTTGCGGTTGTTGTCGTCCGCGTCCGCGTGTTCTCCGGCGTAACGCGCCGTATGAACGCCGGGCGCGCCGTGCAGAAATTTCACTTCCAGCCCCGTATCGTCGGACACGGCGGGCAGTCCGCTTTCGCGCGCCGCGTAAACGGCTTTAATTTCCGCATTGTCTTCCAGCGTGCTGCCCGTTTCCGGCGGCAGCACCAGGCCGTTAAAATCAGCCAGGCTGACGTACTCAATCGGCGTGCCGTTTTTTAGCTTGGCGGGCAGCATATTTGTCAGTTCTTTTAGCTTATGCGGGTTGCCCGTGGCGATTAAAATTTTCATGCTATTTGGTTACTTTCAGCTGGGCTACTTGTTTTACCAAATTCAAAGCCACCTGATACGCTTTAAACATATCTTCTTCGCTGAGCCATTCGGTAAACGCGTGCGGATTGTTCTGGCCCGTGAATACGGTGTAGCCGCCGAATCCGTGTTTGGCCATAATCATGGCCGAAGTGGTGCCGGCGCGTTCTTTTTTGATGTTAGGCGTTACGCCGGCTTCCTGCATGGCGGCTTTTAAGAGGCCCAGCGCTTCGGGCTTAACGCCGTATTCCACGTTTTCATACTGTTTGATAACCTGTATTTCAATAGCTACGTCCAGCGCTTTGCTGATGCTGTCGGCTTTTTCTTGGATTCTCTGCAAGTAGCGTTTGCCTTCGTTTTGGTCAAAGTAGCGCAGGCGGAAATCCACGCTGTGGGTGTTTTCGGCCGCATTGTATTCAATGTGATGCGGTTCCAAATAGCCTTGTTCGCCGCGGCTGTTGTTGGGCAGATTTTCGGACAAAGCGGCGGTGGCAATCAAATCGCCGATGGGTTTGACGGAGTTGCGGTAGCCGTTTTCGGCCGCATAGGACTGGTGTCCGTTCACGCCGCGGGCGGTAACCACCACGCGGTCGGCCGAGAAGTTGGCCGCCACCACTTCGCCTTCCACGCCGCCGTCAAAGTCGTAGGCGTAGTCGGGGTGGTAGTATTCCAGTGCCAGGCGTTCGGCGCTGCGGCCCACGTCTTCGTTGGGGGTGATAACCACCTGGATGGGGCCGTGCGGCATTTTCGGGTTTTCGGCCAGTGTCTGCAGCAGCGTAACCACAATGGTTACGCCGGCTTTGTCGTCCGCGCCCAGGTTGGTGGTGCCGTCGGAAGTTACGATGGTTTTGCCAATCATATTGCGCAGGTAGGGATCGCTTTGAAAGTCAATGACGTGGTTGTTTTTAAGCGTAATAGGCTGTCCGTCGTAATTCTTAATTACCTGCGGCTTGACGTTGTTGCCGATGATGTCGGGCGTGGTGTCGTAGTGCGCGCTGAGGCCCAGCACGGGGGCTTTGCGGTTTTTAAGATTGGACGGAATGTTTACATAGATGTATTTATCTTCGGATAAATAGGTGGGGAACCCGAACGCCCGGATGTCCTCGTATAAGGCCTGGGCCATTTTTTCCTGTCCGGGGGTCATCCACTCGGCGGCGTTGTCGCTCATGCTGTCAATCTGCACGTATTTGACAAAGCGCGGTATCATGCCGGCGCGGTATTTTTCAGCCAGTTTGGCTTGCGGTGCGGAGGCGGAAGATTTTAAATAAGTGCGCTCATAAGGGGCGGAAAGGGAAAAGCTGGAAGCATAAGCTTGGCCCGCGAACGAAGCGCCGAATACGAAAACAGACAAGACGGCGAACAACTGTTTCATTTGCATAGTGGCTCCTTTGGGTACGGCTGTTGGTTTTTATTATTGTAGTAATCTGCCGCAAAAACCCGCAAGGGCCAAAAGACCTAGAGGGGTTTAGGCCCTCTTTTCCCAATACAGCGCGGCCCCGGCGCGGGGCCCGGAAGGGCAACAAAAAACCCGCCGTAAAAGGCGGGTTTTTAAAAACACATACATACTAACGGGCCGGGAGCTCCTGCATATTCCACAGCGACACCAGCCTTAAAAGCGTGCGCAGGGAAGCTTCCATCACGTCCACGTCGGCGTATTCTCTTTCGCTGTGGATGTTGAACTGGCCGGCAAAAATATCCGGCGTCGGCAGACCCATAACCGAAAGGGCGGAGCCGTCCGTCCCGCCGCGTGCGGCGGTCAGCGCGGGGGTGATTTCTTCGTTCTTCATCGCCAGTTCCGCCAGCGCCACCACCTGCCGGGGGAGCAGCGTTTTCATATTTTTATATTGGTCCGTAAACGTCAGGGAAAAGCCGGTGCCTTTGTAGTTCATTCCTTTTACGGTATTGAACGCGCGGGTTACTTCGTTTACCAGGTCCTGCGTTTCTTCGTCCGAAAACGCGCGGAGAATGCCTTTTACTTCCGTGCGGTCTCCCTGCGTGGTGATGGAGTCCACCAGGATAAACCCGCGGCGGCCCGCCGTGGGTTTATCCTGGTGGACTCCATCACCACGCAGNNCCCGCCGTGCTTTCCGGGCGGCGGTGGCGGGGGAGCAGGGTGTGAAAGTCCGAGGCCATAAGTACATTGTCCGAGAAAGCCGAGTTCATCGCTTCCCCGGGGTGTACGGCGCGCATACCTTCAAACACGGCGGTAAAGGCTTTGGCGTTGAAGGTTTCGTCGGTCAGCTGGCCCAGGTCCATACCGTCTACGGTGTAGGCGTAGTCCGCGCCGAAGGAGGCGACGTCAAATTTTTCCACGCCGGCGCCGATTTCTTCATCCGGCGTAAATGCGATTTTAATCGTGCCGTGTTCCATTTCCGGGTGGTCGTAGAGGTATTGGACCAGCGTCATAATAACCGCCACGCCGGTTTTATCGTCCGCGCCCAGGAGCGTGCCGCCCGAGGCGGTAACGATATCGTGTCCGCGCGCGCGGGAGAGCTGGGGGGAATTGGCCGGGTTAATCACCAGGTTTTGGGCGGCGTTAATGACAATGTCCCCGCCCTGGTAGTTTTTATGCACCTGGGGCTTAACGTCTTTGCCGGAGGCTTCCAGCGCCGTGTCCATATGCGCAAAGAACGCAACCACGGGCGACTGGCGGGCGGAGTTGGACGGAATCTCTCCCGTAACGATGGAATGTTTGTCCACCTTTACGTTTTTGGCTCCGTATTTTTTAAGTTCTTTCGCCAGCGCTTTGGCCATTTTGGTTTGGCCGGGCGTGCTGGGCACTTTATCCGTTTGGTCGCTGGACTGCGTATCAAACATAACGTATTTGGTGAAACGCTCCGTAAGCTGTTTTTTAGCGTCCGCTTTGTCGTAGCGGGTAACGGATTTCCAATCCATATTCTGCGCCTGGGCGGCCAGCGGCAGGAGCGCGGCCGTGGCGAATACGGCGGTTTTGACGAGTTTGTTCATTAGGCTAAATCCTCCAAAGACGCCGTTACCTGCGCCAGCGCCACTTTGGCGGCGGCTAGTTCGTCTTTCGTCTTTTCAATCTGCTCTTTGGGAGCGTGCTTGATAAAGTTCTCCTGCGCCAGGCGCGCTTCGCGCGAAGCGATGTTGGCCTTGGCGGCGGCGAGGTCTTTTTCCAGGCGTTTTTTCTCTTTTTCAAAGTCAATCAGCCCGGTGAGCGGTACGTAAACCGCGATGTTTTCAAACACGGCGGTGGCCGTCTGTTTGGGTTTTTCCAGGTTTACGCCGATATCCAGCTTTTCCGCTTTAGCCATCAGTTTGACGTAGCCTTCGTAGGCTTTGACGACGGCGAGGTCCGCTTCGTCCTTGGCCGAGAGCACCGCGGAGATTTTAAGGCCCGGCGGCACGTTAAACTGCGCGCGGATGGTGCGGATTTCGCGCGTAACGCCCTGGATGATTTCCATTTTGCGCACGGCGTCTTTATCGCACAAAGCCGGGTTGAACTGCGGGTAGGCCTGGTTGAGCAAAAACTCTTCCTTTTCGTCCACATACGGGCGCAGGGAAGCGGCGATTTCTTCGGTAATGTACGGAATCAGCGGGTGCAGCGCCTTTAACGTGCCGTAGAGAATGTTGACGCAGAGCGCCATCACTTTTTCCTTCTCTTCGGTTTGGAAGCGCTGTTTGGCCAGTTCCACATACCAGTCGCAAAAGTCGCCCCACAGGAAGTGGTAGAGCGTGTTGGCCGTCAGCGCAAGGTTGTATTTTTCAATGCCTTCGCGCGCGGTTTTAACGGCGTTGGCGAAGCGGTCCAAAATCCACTTGTCGGCCAGTTCGGTAACGTCTTTGGGCATGGCCAGCGGGCCCTGGATGCCTTCCATATTCATTAAGATAAAGCGGGAGGCGTTGTAAATTTTATTGCAGAAATTGCGCGCGCCGGTGATGCTGTCTTCGGAATACGGAATATCTTTGCCGGGCACCGCCTGCATCAGGAGCGAGAAGCGCACCGCGTCCGTGCCGTATTTGGCCGTCATATCCAGCGGGTCAATTACGTTGCCCAGCGACTTGGACATTTTCTTCCCCGTCCGGTCGCGCACGATACCGTTTAAAAATACGTCCGTAAACGGCAGTTTGCCCGTAAACTCCAGCCCCATCATCACCATGCGGGCCACCCACAGGTACAGAATTTCGTACCCGGTAACCATCGTGCTGGTGGGATAGAAGTATTTGAAATCCTCGGTTTCTTCCGGCCAGCCGAAGACGGACATCGGCCACAGCGCGGACGAGAACCACGTGTCCAGCACGTCGGGGTCCTGCACCAAATCGTGTCCGCCGCAGTGCGGGCATTTTTCGGGTTTTTCAAACGACACAATCGGCTGCGCGCCTTCTTCAAAGGACACTTTCGTCAGCTGTTCTCTGCCCTGTTTGTCGGTGGAGAAGGTCAAGCCTTTTTCGCTGCAGTGGCGGCAGTACCACACCGGGATGCGGTGGCCCCACCAAATCTGGCGCGAAATACACCAGTCCTGCAGGTTTTTCAGCCAGTTGACAAACGGCGTTTTCCACGATTCGGGGTGAAATTTTAAGGCGCCGGATTCCGCGGCTTCAATGGCGGGCTTGGCCAGTTCGTCCATTTTCACAAACCATTGTTCGCTTAAATACGGTTCAATGGCGTTGTGGCAGCGGTAGCAGGCGGACACGGCGTTGTTGTATTTTTCTTCTTTGACCAGCAGGCCGGCTTCGTCCAAATCCTTGACGGTTTCTTTGCGGCAGAGTTCGCGGTCCATCCCCAGGTATTTTTCGGGGCAGTTAATCATTTTGCCTTTGTCCGAAATGACCACCAGGGCTTCTAAATTGTGGCGCTGGCCGACTTCGTAGTCGGTCGGGTCGTGCGCGGGGGTGATTTTTAACGCCCCGGTGCCGAATTCCAGCTCCACCGCTTCGTCGGCGATGACGGGAATGGCGCGGCCCGCCAACGGGATGATGACTTTTTTGCCAATCATATCCGCGTAGCGTTTGTCTTTGGGATTGACGGCGATGGCCGCGTCCGCGAAAATGGTTTCGGGGCGGGTGGTGGCGATGACGATGCCTTCCGACCCGTCTTCCCCTTTGTAGCGCAGGTGCCAGAGTTTGCCCGCGTGCTGTTCGTGTTCCACTTCAATGTCCGACAGCGCGGTGGAACAGCGCACGCACCAGTTAATCATGCGTTTGCCGCGGTAGATGTATTTTTTCTCCCACAGGCGGCGGAAACATTCGTATACGGATTTGGCGCGTTTTTCGTCCATGGTAAAGCGGATGTTTTCGGGCGCGAGGTCCAGGCTCCAGCCCATTTTTTTAAATTGGTTGAAAATGGCGTTGCCGCAGTCGTGGTACCAGTCCCACACGGTTTTGACGAATTCTTCGCGTCCCAGGTCGTGGCGGGTTTTGTGTTCTTCTTTGGCGAGTTTCTTTTCAATGACGTTCTGCGTGGCGATGCCGCCGTGGTCCGTTCCCGGCACCCAGAAAGCTTCCTGGCCGAACATACGGTGGGAGCGGATCAGCGCGTCCTGCAGGGTGTTGTTGAGCGCGTGGCCCATATGCAGCGCGCCCGTGATGTTGGGCGGCGGGATAACGATGACAAAGGGTTTTTTGGTATTGTCTGCTTTGGCGGCGAACAGTTGGGCTTTTTGCCATTTGTCGGCCAATTTTTGTTCTACTTCCTGCGGTTCATACGCTTTGGGTAACATTGGGGGGTCCTCTTGTGTTGGTTTCTTCGCGTAATGTGACGTTACGCGCTTATTTATATTTTACCACTTTAAGAGGATGAAAAGACAGCCGCCCCGGCCGGAAAAACCGGGGCGGCTTTAGAGGCGGAACAAATTACGAGCCGAGCCTGTCGGCCACCCGCATGGCCGAGAACACCGCTTCGGGCGTTACTTTAAACGGCATATTGTGGATGGTTTCGCCTTCCGCACAGGCGGCGCGGGCGGCTTTCATCAGGTCCCCGTCGGACACGTCTGTAAGCCCCAGCGCGGCCAGGTTGGTGGGCAGGCCAACCTCGCGGCAGAAGTCCAGCACTTGTTTAAACTCGTCCTGCGGCGCGTTTTCCAGCACCAGCTGCGCAAGCAGGCCGAAAGACACCTTTTCCCCGTGCATTGCGTGGTGCACGCCGGGCAGCACGGTCAGCCCGTTGTGAATGGCGTGCGCCGCCGCCAGGCCGCCGCTTTCAAAGCCGATGCCGCTCATATAGGTGTTGGTTTCCACAATGTCGTCCAGCGCGGAAGATACGGTTTTGGCTTCGGCCGCCAGTTTGGCGCGCAGACCGTTTTTAAACAGGCTGTCGCGGCAGGCGCGCGCAACCGCCAGCGCGGAAAGGGACGAACGCCCGCCCGCGGTGGTCCGGCCGCCGGAATTAAAGCAGGCGCGGGCTTCATAGTAGGTGGCCAGCGCGTCGCCCATCCCCGCCACCAGCATACGCACCGGCGACCGGGCGATGACGGCCGTGTCTACCAGCACGACATTCGGGTTGTTGCGTAAAAACAAATAGCTTTCAAAGGCGCCTTCGTCCGTGTAGATGACGGAGAGCGCGCTGCACGGCGCGTCCGTGGACGCAATGGACGGCGCAATAATAACCGGTAGATTGGCGTAGAAGCCGACGGCTTTGGCGGTGTCCAAGGTCTTCCCGCCGCCGATGCCGATGATGACGTCGCAGTTTTCCTCCCGCAGTTCGTTTACGATGCGGTTGATTTCGTTCATGGAGCATTCGCCCGCAAAGCGGTGCGCGTGCAGCGGGAAATTGGCCTCTTTAAATCCTTTTTCCACGTCGCTCCAGTAATGCTCCAGCACGTGCGGGCCGGCTACGGCGTACGCGCCCTTTTGGCCCAGCGCGGCCGCGTATTCGTGCAGCCGCTGCCAGGCGCCTTCGCCCTGTACGTATTTCATCGGTGAATAAATGACTCTGTCCATAAAATACCCCCTGTTTACGGTTTGCTTCTTCTTTTATTGTATCTCTTTAACCGCTTTTGGCAAGCGGTGATAAAGGGTTAAAAAAACCCGGCTTATGGGGCCGGGTTTTTAGCGTATTAGGATTTGCGGGGCAGCGGCGTGGTGCGGCAGCCTTCAAAAAAGTCCATCTTTTTGTCGTACCATTTGCTGTCCACTTCCATCAGAGACAGCAGCGAGTGCGACAAATTGTCGTGCGAAAAGTTCCCCTCGGCGGCCTTTTTCTTCAGGCAGTCGTAGTCTATATGGTCGGATTTTTTCATCACTTCGCTCATCCAGAGAACCATCGGCACGGAGGTCTGTTCTTTGGGGGCGATGGAATACGGAAGCCCGTGCAGGTAGACGCCGTTTTCACCCAGCGATTCCCCGTGGTCGGACACGTACAGCAGGCCGCTTTCGTAGTGGGGGAATTTCTTTAAAATATCAATGACGGACGAAACGATATGGTCGGTGTACAGAATCGTATTATCGTACGTATTGATGATTTGCTCCTGCGTACAGGTTTGGATTTCTTCCGTATCGCAGGTGGGGGTGAATTTTTTAAACTCCGGCGGATAGCGGCGGTAATACGTCGGCCCGTGGCTGCCGATGGTGTGCAGGACGATAAACGCATTTTCGCCCTTGATATTGGCCAGATATTCTTCCAGTCCGTCCAGCAGGATTTCGTCCCGGCAGTAGGTGCCGTCGCAGAAGCGTTGGTCTTTCAGGTCCATTTCCACGTTGGGCACGCGCTGGCAGACGCCTTTACAGCCGTTGTCGTTCTCTTTCCAGAGGATTTCGTAGCCCGTCTGCTGCAGCAGGTCCAGCAGGTTTTCGGTATATTTCGCGTCCGTGGGGCTGAAATCGCCGCGCTGTGTGAAGGAGAAGATGGATGGTACGGAAAATGCCGTAGCCGTACCGGCGGACTCAACGTGCGGAAAGTTTACGATATCCTGTGTTTTAAGCTTCGGGTTGGTTTCGCGCGCATAACCGTTGAGGGAAAAATTCATCGCGCGCGCCGTTTCGCCCAGCACCAGGATGAACACCGTTTTTGCTTCGTCCGGGTACGGCACGTGTTCGGCGGCTTCGTCCAGCTTGGTAAACGGGCGTTTTTTCTGATGTTCAATTTGGAAGTAGCGCACCGTGGCGTAGATATAATTGAGCGGACTGACCAGGCGGCGCACCTGATTGTTGTTGCGGCCGAAAGAAGCGTATTCTTTATAGACGAACGGCAGGAAAATCAGCAGGCACAGCAGCAACAGCCCGCAGCGTTTCAAGCGGCCCAAAGTTTCTTTCCAAAACGGTTTAAACACAATTTTAATCCGCGCCAGCATCACGGCTGGCACGATGCCCAGCGCCGTAAGCCACAAGACGGAGCGCAGGGTGATTAAATCCTTTACTTCGCCGGGGTGGGTTTCAAACGTGTTGCGGATCATATCCGCGTCAATAAACACGCCGAACTGGTACATCAGGTAGTTGACTCCGGCGGAGATAATCAGCAGCAGTATAAGGAGCGGTTTGCCGATATAAGGCAGCAGCAACAGGCTGAAGGACAGGTACAACAGCGTAAATATGAGTACGGGTACGGAAAGCATAAATAATCCGCCGACTAGGCCGGACGGTTCCGCGTGCGTGAACACAAAGCGCCAAAAGCTGATGTTTAAAAACAGCAGAAAATAGGCGGATAAGACGGCCACCAGGCGGGTGGCGGGCACTTCGGGCTTTTTGGACAGCAAGCTCATTAACTTTTTCATACGGGCGGTTCCTTGTATAAAAATCCTACTTTAATATTTTACTAATGTTGCCTATATGGTGTATAGGATTTTCTAACCTTTTTATTCGCCTAGGCAAAGGTGGCCCATTATGCCATAATATATATATGGAAGAGAAAGAGATTGTCCGGGCCGAAGAAATTATTGAGCCCGAAATTTTAGACGAAAACGGCCACCCGGTGGAACATGAATCCCGGCCGAAAGATTCCGCCCGCCCGCAAGGGGATACGGGGGGGATTATCGGCGGGGTGTTTGTGCTGGCGTTTGGGTTTATCGTTACGCTTTTGGTGGCCGCGTTCAGTATTTTTATTATCCTGCCGCTGATGCTTTTGGGCCGGATTTTAGGCCTTCAGGTCCGTACGTTTAGGCGGTAAATATTTTTATGCGTAAAAAGCCCCGGTTTTTTGACCGGGGCTTTCTATTGTGCGGTGAATTAGAAATAGAGTATTTTAAAACCCAGCATCAGTTCCCAATCCTGGGAGTATTTGTTGCCGGCCAAGTGCCAGCCTCCGCGGATATAGGCCGACGCGCCGACGTTAATCATCGTTCCCAGTTCAAATTCTCCAATCAGCTCCGCTTCGGACTTATTTTTATAGTCTACGGTATAGCGCGGGTCAAACTCAAACCACCACTTGTCTGCGGACATATAACCGAAAATCATCCGGTAACGGCTTTCGTGGATATCGTCCCGCCCGGAACTTCCGGCATAGGAAAAAATGTGGCGGTATTCTGTTTCAATAAAGAAATGGGGGCTGAGTTTCCACACCAAAAAAACTTCCGGCTCGGCTACGGCTTTTCCGTCGCCCAGTTCCCGGCCGGTGGCGGTGGGGAAGGTCATTTCCGCGCCTACTCCATACGAAAATACGGCGTCGGGGGAGTATTCCGTAAAAAAACCGGAGAGCATAATGTCGCCCAATCCTTTTTGGGAAAAATCTTTTTTGGAATAGCGTGAGAGCGGAATTTCCGCGCCGAATTTCCAGTTGTCGTTGAGTTTGAAGGACGGCTTGATTTCTACGGTGGCGACGGTTTCGTTGCGGCTGTCGTCCTTGGCTTTAAAGCGCGGTTTAATTTCCAGCGATGTAACGTTTTCAGTCGGGATAACCCCGCGGATATAGACCGTTTCCTGCAGCTGCGCGGCGGCGGGAACGGCCAGCACGGCAAACAGCAGAAAGCTGAAAGCTTTTTTAAACATACGATACTCCGTTAATGGGATTGTGCGGCGCGATGGAACGGGCAGCAGAAATATTTTAGCAAAAAACCCAAGGGGCTTCAATTCAGGCGGAGCTTTACCTTCGGCGGAAGATGGGTATTTAAAAATCTTTTATTAATTTGCTATAATAATCAAGTACTTCTTACACCGCACACCGATTTTGGAGAGGTGGCCGAGCGGTTTAAGGCACAGTCCTGGAAAGACTGCATACGGGAAACCGTATCGAGAGTTCGAATCTCTCCCTCTCCGCCANNAAAGCTCCCGAAAGGGAGCTTTTTCTATTCCTTCGTAATTTATCAGACGGGATTTGCAAGCTGTTTGCTTATTTAATATAGTAAAAAATATCTATACTATACAGGATTTCCCTTTATGAATAACACTACCAAGCAAAAACTTTGGAAAACAGCGGATCAGTTGCGTTCCAATATGGATGCTGCCGAATACAAACACGTCGTACTCGGTTTAATCTTTTTGAAATATATTTCGGATTCTTTTTCAGCCCTGCGCGAAAAAATGCAGCAGGAAGATTATTACGCCCAAAACCCGCAGTATATAGATGGGGATATTCGGGATTACTGTAAAGCAAATCATGTTTTTTGGGTGCCGGAAAACGCCCGCTGGGAGTTTCTGCGCAACAATGCCCCGCAGGCCAACATCGGCAAATTAATAGACGAAGCCATGCAGTCTATTGAGCAGGAAAACCCCAAGCTCAAAAATATTTTAAACAAAAACTATGCACGCCTAAATTTGCCCGCGGGCCGCTTGGCGGAGTTGATTAATACGATTTCTTCCATCGGCTTTGAAAACGGCCAGACCGCGCCGGACGCGCTGGGCGAAGTGTACGAGTATTTCTTAGGTATGTTTGCCGATGCGGAAGGCAAGCGCGGCGGACAGTTTTACACGGCGGCTTCTGTGGTTAAAACCATGGTGGCGGTAATGGCCCCTACGGAAAACCATACGGTGTATGACCCTTGCTGTGGCTCGGGCGGTATNNTGAACATTCATCAGGGCGTAAGCAATTTATCTATTTACGGGCAGGAGAGCAACCCGACCACTTGGCGTTTGGCGGCCATGAACCTGGCTATCCGCGGTATAGAGTTTGACTTGGGCAAAGAGCCCGCCGATACCTTTCATAATGACCAGCACCCGCATTTGCGTGCGGATTATATTTTGGCCAACCCGCCGTTTAACGTGTCTGACTGGGGCGGCGAAAAACTGACGAAAGACGCCCGCTGGCGGTATGGTATTCCGCCTGCCGGAAACGCCAACTTTGCTTGGGTACAGCATATGCTGAGCCACCTGGCCCCTACGGGCATAATGGGTACGGTGCTGGCTAACGGCTCCATGAGTTCCCAAACGGGCGGCGAGGGGGAAATCCGCAAAAACTTAATAGAGGCGGATTTAATGGAATGTATGGTAGCCCTGCCGGGGCAGCTGTTTTTTAATACGCAAATCCCCGTATGCCTGTGGTTTTTACGTAAGCAGAAAAAACGCGCCGGAGAAGTGCTGTTTATAGACGCGCGGAACTTGGGTTTTATGGCGGATCGCACGCGGCGCGAATTTACGGACGGGGATATCGCGCAAATAGCCGATACCTACCACGCCTGGCGCGCGGACGACTTTGCCCCAAAAGATAAAGACTACGCGGACATAAAGGGCTTTTGTAAGTCCGCCAAGCTGGCCGAAATCTGCACGAATGACTATGTCCTCACGCCGGGCCGCTATGTAGGCGTAGCGGAAACGCAAGAAGATGACGAAGCCTTTTCCGCCAAAATGGCTCGCCTTACGGCGGAGCTGACCGCGCAAATGGAAGAAAGTGCGAAACTGGATACGAAAATCAAAGAGAATTTGGAAAAGATTGAGCAATAAAAGAAAATTGGCGGAATTTGTGGGCAGGATGGATGGTGTTGACAAACAAAAAGAAAATTTGTATANNATAATATAAAAAAGGAGGGTAAAAATGGCCCTATTGGAAGATTTCGAATCATACACCAAAACACGCTCGTATAACGACCGAATCTCAATTTCGGCCACTGGAGGAATATCGTTTAATTCTACAGTATGCGCGCGGCTAGACATTTGTGCATATCAATATGCCACTTTTTTTTATAATAAGACCCAAAACCTAATTGGGATTAGATTTAGTAACACAGAAACAGATAACGCGTATCATCTTAATCCGCGGCCTAACACCGATGGGAAACTGGCATTATATTTATCTATTAAAGGATTTGTAATGCAATATAAGATAGTTCCTTCTGGCAAAGTTAAAAAGTATGAAGTTTTTGCCAGTGAAAAAAATGGGGAAGATTTGGAAGTCGTTTTAAAACCAATTATACAGGAGGACAATATAGAAGAACAAATCGCATAGTAAAACTAAAAGAACATAAAAAAGGAAGCGTTTTATATAAACGCTCCCTTACGGCAAAAATGTGCCGTACATGTATTTGCAGATATCATTGTACTACATTTTTGCCATAAAATAAAACCATAAGGAGAATTATTTTATGGAAATTAATAAAGAAACGGCCCTGAAAATTTGGATTGGGCGTTTTGGAAATGTCGAATGGGCAAAAGATAGAGCGGGTGCATGGATTAACCGTGAGCATTATGGAATAACAAAAGAACTTGGCTATGGCTGGGAGGTTGATCACATTCAACCAGTATCCAAAGGTGGTAGTGATAATTTCAGTAATCTTAGGCCTTTGCAATGGGAAAATAATCGTTCCAAAGCAGATAACTATCCAAGTTGGGAATCATCTGTAACCGCTGATCATGACCATAATATTTACAAAAAAAGCAACATTGCCTTTTAGTAAATAATTTTGTAGAGCCCAAGCATATCTTGGGCTCTTTATATTAATATGCATTTTAAACTTTCTGACATTTTAACACTTGTTGGCGGTGGCACACCTAAAACTTCAAATCCGCAGTTTTGGGGCGGGGATATTCCATGGCTTTCTGTTGTAGATTTTAATAATGACAATCGTTATGTACACACTACGGAAAAAACAATTACGGAAGATGGAGTACAAAATAGTTCCACTAAAATTTTACCCCAAGGCGCACTTATTCTGTCTGCACGTGGAACGGTTGGCGCGTTAGCACAACTTGCCAAACCAATGGCTTTTAATCAGTCCTGCTATGGTATAGTAGCGAAAGAATGTACCACAAACGATTTTCTATATTACTTGTTAAAAAATATTGTTCACGACTTACAAGCTAAAGGGCATGGCTCCGTATTTAATACTATTACTAGAGACACTTTTGACACAATAGAAATAGAATTACCGCCTTTAGATGAGCAGAAACGGATAGCGGAGTTTTTAGGAGCATTTGACGATAAAATAGAATTACTGCAAAAGCAGAATAAAACGCTGGAAGAAATGGCAAAGGCCACTTTTAAAAGCTGGTTTGTGGATTTTGACGTTGTCAAAGCCAAACAGCGCGGCGACGCCAAGGCCGACATTATGCGGGCGTATCACTTAACCGATCAGTTATACGATTTATTCCCGTCCTCGTTTACAGATTCCGCTCTTGGCCCCATTCCCCTCGGCTGGGAAGTGAAAACATTAGGTGATTTTTTCCCCGTAAAAACAGGCAAAAAAGATGCCAATGTCGCTGGCAAAACGGGAAAATTTCCTTTCTTTTCTTGTTCCCAATCAATTCTGTATACAAACGAATATTCTTTTGATGCCTCCGCATTATTACTAGCCGGTAATGGTGATTTTAATCTTAAATGGTATCGCGGCAAATTTGAAGCATATCAGAGAACATATGTTTTAATTCCTTTTCACTCACAGGACTTATCTTATTTATATTATGCCATGTTGTTTTTTCTCAACGACATCACGCTAGGCTCTCAAGGTTCGGTAATTAAATTTATAACAAAAGGCATGATTGAAAATTATAGTTTAACAATTCCCAATCAACCCTTATGGGGCATAATAACCAGTTATTTTGAGGAATTTATTGATAAAATAGAACTGAACAAAAAACAAATTCAAACATTAACGGAGCTTCGCGATTCCCTCTTACCCCGTCTCATCTCCGGCAAAATAAGGGTGTAAATATGGTAAGAAAAAACATTTTTGAATTATTGGCAGAGCAATATGATGTTGTAAAGGAAATGAATAAAATTGCTCGTTTGTTTTCACTAGTACAAATACAGGCTACTAATCCTCTTAATTTTCAATTAACTCAATATTCTATAGAGGGAGTTTTTGAGGCCTATTGTTTTGTATCTTGGAAACAACGTGGAGCTTATATTAATTGCACAGAAATGAAAGCCGATTTAAATTTACCTCAAGAGTATTCCCAAGATATAGAGGATATGTTAAAAGGATTGGAGTACTATATCAATATTCTAAATAGCTTGAAATACAAACTTAATATCCCTGGAAATATTAATTTTTTATGCTCACCTGCTTATGCTATGTTACTACAAAATATAGACATCCTATTGGAACATATTAATTACGAAACATTAGAATCGGTAGAAGAAGAAAAAGTTATTTTAATACCTAATAATCCAGCGGCTACTGCTGTAGCTGAAATAGCTCCTAAAGAAATAGCTTTTGCTATCCTTAAGTATAATCATGCCTCATTAAAAGGACAGTTAGAGGAAAAAAGAAAATTATTAGTTTCTATTGCCAATGAGTACGAGCCTTTGTTAGACAAACCTGTAGAAGGTTTTAAAGATTATTTTGCCAAAACTACAGGTTTGCTTAATAATTTGAATATTCGGCATAACAACAAAGCCGGAAAAAATAAAAATGAAATAGTGGCAAAAATGTCGCCGGAAGAATTAGAATCTTGGTATGATGAATTATATCAACTCCTTTTATTCTGTGTATTATGCAAAAACAATTATGAGCGTAAAGGAAAAGTCAGCGAACTATTAAAAAATTTAAAAACAGAATTAAAGGCAAAATAATATGTCTCTCATTAACGAAGCCACTTTAGAAAACTATTGTTTGGAGTATTTCCGCACTATCGGCTACCAAACGGCCTATGGGCCGGATATTTTGCCGGACGGCTCTATCCCTTTGCGTGAAGATGGCCGCCAGCCGTTTTTGCCGCAGGCAGTGCGGGACGCCCTTGTGCACCTAAATCCAACGCTTCCGCCTTCCGTGCTGGACGAGGCCTATACCCTGCTTACCCAACCGTCCGAGCCGTCCCTTATCGCCCGTAACGAAACCATTTATCATTATCTCACGGACGGCATCAAAGTAAATTACAAAAACGCCGCCGGCGAAGACACCGCCGCTTTGGTGCAGATTATAGATTTTGCCCATCCCGAAAATAACGATTTTTTAGCCGTCAATCAATTTGCTTTGCAAGGCCGCGTCAACCTGCGCCGGCCGGACATCGTCGTCTTTATAAACGGTCTGCCGCTCTCGGTTATTGAACTAAAAAATCCCGCCAACGAAAAAACCGACACCACCGCCGCTTATAACCAAATCCAAACCTATAAAACGGATATCCCGGATTTGTTTGATTACAATTTGGCCTGCATTATCTCGGACGGTATTGTGGCGCGCGTGGGTTCCGTGTCCGCGTCGGAAGAGCGCTATATGCCGTGGCGCAGTATCCACGGGGAAAAGCGGGACAATGCCACAGAAACCGAGGCCGAAGTATTGGTAAAAGGCTTTTTTGATAAATCCCAGCTGTTGGATTATCTCAAGTATTTTGTGGTTTTTGAAAAAGACGCCGGAAAAACCATTAAGAAAATAGCGGGGTATCATCAATTTTTTGCCGGACGCAAGACGGTAGACCGTGTTTTGCACGCGCTGCAGACAAATAGCCGCCAAGGCGGCGTGATTTGGCATACCACCGGCTCGGGCAAGAGTTTATCCATGGTCTGCGTAGCGCATAAAATCATGAAAACGCCCGCTATGCAAAACCCCACTATCGTCCTTATTACCGACCGCAACGATTTGGACACCCAGCTTTTCGGCACTTTTTCCCGCTGTGCGCCGGAGCTGTCCCCCGTTGCGGCTAACAGCCGGGAGGAACTACAAGCCCTGCTGAAAAATAAACCCAGCGGCGGCGTAATTTTTACCACTATGCAAAAATTCCTGCCGTCCCGCGGGGAAGATACTTTCCCGGTGCTGTCCGAACGGCACAATATCGTGGTTATTTCCGACGAAGCCCACCGCACCCAATACGGTTTCAGTGCGGATTTCCGCGGCGGCAGGTTAAAATACGGCTATGCCAAATACCTGCGGGACGCACTGCCAAACGCCTGTTTTTTAGGTTTTACGGGCACACCCGTATCGGAAAGCGACCGGGACACGCAAGCCGTATTCGGCCCGTATGTGGACGTATACGATATGCAGGACGCCATCCGCGACGGCGCCACCGTGCCGATATTCTACGAAGCGCGGCATATTCAACTCAACACGCGCGATGCGCTTCTTCGGCATTTTGACGAAGAAGTAAATAAACTGTCGGCGGATATGTCCGACGTGGAAAAAGCGCAAGTGCGTTGGATGACGGTAGAAAAATTAGCCGGACTACCGGAACGCTTAAAAGTGTTGGCGGGGGATATCATCAGCCATTTTGAAAAACGTTTACAGCTGGCGGATGGCAAGGGCATGATTGTTTGTATGAGCCGGGATATTGCCGTGCGGTTGTACGAAGAAATTATCAAAATCAGGCCCCAGTGGCACAGCGCAGACCCGCACGCCGGAGTTGTTAAAGTAATTATGACGGGTTCCGCGTCTGACCCGCAGAACTATCAGCCGCATTTATATAACGACATTGTCCAAAAAGAAATAGAAAACCGCATGAAAGACCCGCAAGACCCTTTAAAACTGGTTATTGTGTGCGATATGTGGCTGACCGGGTTTGACGTGCCCTGCCTGCATACCATGTATATTGATAAACCTATCCGCGCGCACAACTTGATACAGGCCATCAGCCGCGTAAACCGCGTATTTAAAGGCAAAAATGCCGGGTTAGTGGTGGATTACATAGGTATTGCACGCAGTTTGGAAGAAGCGGTGCGGGACTATACCCACGGCGGCGGAAAGGGCGATGTGGCGGCGGATATCCGGCGCGCCTATGAACAGCTGCAAGCCTATATGGACGTGTGCCGACAGTTTTTAAAAGGGTTTGATTATACGGAGTTTAAGACTAATGCTTACGAATTAATCCCCGGAGCGTGGGATCACGTTTTGGCACACGCTCCTAATAAAGAAACGGCACAGAATGATTTTTCGGATAATGTACTGGCGGCCCAAAAGGCTTATGGCCTGTGCCAAAGTTTGCCGGAAGCCGCCGCTTTGACGGAAGAACTGGCGTTTTTCTCTCTCATTCGCACGGCTATGAATAAAAGGCCGGGGGATGACAAACCAAATAGAAAACAGCTGTCTGAATTAATAGGGGCTTTGGTCGCTCAAGCGGTGGCTACGGATAAACCAATTGATATTTTTACGCAAGTAGGGTTAGAGCGGCCCAATTTGTCGTTGGTAGATGAAAAATTTTTAGATAAAATCCGCCAGATGAAACAAAAAGACCTGGCGGCGGAATTACTGCGCCGGTTAGTGGAGGGGGAAATCCACAGCAGGTTCCGCTTAAATCTGCCGCAGTTTAAGAAGTTTTCCGAAAAATTAAAAGAAACCGTTAATAAATACAACAACGGCGCATTGGAAACCTATCAGGTTATTGAAGCGTTGATTGATTTGGCCAAACAAACCAATGCCGCCGCCCGCCAAGGGGAAGAATTGGGGCTTTCCGAAAAGGAGCTGGCCTTTTATAATGCGCTTGAAGAAAATGAGGCCTCTGTGCGGGAGCTGGGAGATAAGACGCTCAAGCTGATTGCGCAGGAGCTCACCAATTATCTGCGCGGCTCTGTGAAAGTGGACTGGAGCAAACGCGAAAGTGTAAAAGCGGGTATTCTATTGCAAGTAAAACGTATTTTGCGCAAGTACAACTATCCGCCGGATCAGCAGCCGGCCGCTATTGAGCGCGTATTAGAGCAGGCGGAACTTATTAGCGATGAATTGGTAAAGTGACGTTAAGTTTATCTCAAGAATAGGTCATATACACACGAGTTATGCGTTCATCTTCCCTGCTTAGCAGGGAAAAGGTGTAAAAAGAGCATTGGACTAGGGGAATTCATAAGAAATTAAAACCCCGCTCCGGAATTGCCGGGGCGGGGTTTTTGTATATCAACCGCAGCCTGTTTAAAACATCGTGGCCAGCAGTAAAATCAGCAGTCCTAAAAATACACAGCACAGTAGGAATTTGGAAAGCCCCAGGTGTTTTTTAAGCCAGTTGTTAAACGCGGCCGATTCTTTGCCGCACAGCGTCAGAATAAACACCAGCACCAGCGGCGCCACAAACATCAGGTTGTAGAGCAGGAGGTACTCCGTCGCTTTCCAGAAATACCGGTCCGCTTCTTTTAAAATTACGATGATGGTGGGTAAATATACCTGCCCGGTGCACACCGCTTCCACGCCCGACACCACAAACCCCACAATAAACGCAGCCAGCATCAGCCGCCACATGGCGCTGTGTTTGTCTTTTAAGAAGAAGCGCATTACTTTATGGATGTATTCTTTATAGCTTTTGGGCAGCTGTAACAACATTTTTTCGGATTTTTTCGTGCGCTGGTAGACGATGAAATCATATGTGCACAGCACCAAAAACAGCGCACACAGCCCGATAGTGCCCCACTGTACGGCCAGCGTAATGTAGCGGAAGCCTTTCATGGCGTAGAGCAGATGGAACGCCCCCAGCCCCATCAGCACGTAAGCCAAAAATACGGCGGTGCAGTACGCACTGCCTACAATGATGATTTCTTTTTTATTGTATTTATACGCCGCTAAAAACGATACAAAGAACACAATCACGGCAAACGCGCACGGGTTGATTCCGTCCGCCAGGCCCGCGCCGATAATCGCCCATACTGTAATTTGGCTGAACAGGGACTGGTGGGCCGATAAAGCGGAATCCTGTTCCTCCTCTGCGGCGGGCGCCGCTTCCTGTTCGGCGGCCGGGGTTTGCTCAGCGGCCGGGGCGGCCGTCGGTTCGGTTATCATGTCCGGGGTCTGAACGGCCGCGGGAGCGGGTTTTTCTTCTTCGGATGTAAGGCCGGGAACGCGCGTTTTTTCTTTATTGGCCGCGGCTTTGCGCACGGCTTCGTCCGCTCCGGAAACGATTTGGTTCGGGTAGCCCTGCAAAACGGTTTCGCCCACAATCAGCATCGGAATGCCGGCGGAGTTTAGCTGATAGGCTTCCAGCGTCTGCGAAAAGAGCACGTTATTGGCGCCTTCGGTCAAATCGTATTCGGTCAGGTGTACGGTGCCTTTGTGTTTGGCGCGGAACTGCTCCGGGAAGCCGTCCTGCTTTAAATGGCGGCAGTGCGGGCAGTAGGGGGAGCTGAATAAGACAGCTTCCACCGGGGCCGCCCACGCGGCGCAGGAAATGCCGGCAAACAACACGGCGGCTAACAGCGGTTTAAAAATACGGCTTACGTTCATAGTGTTAACTCCTAGCATTGGTTCCGGCAGGAAGCCGGATCCTGAATTGAATCGGTTGAATTATTTTCCCACAGTTTCCAGGGGTCCTGCGGGGAAAAATCGTGTTCGGCCGCGGTGCATGTTTTACGGCTGATGCGGGTGACGGGGTGTTCGTCGCAGATAGTCAGCGTTTTGGTGCAGGAGCAGGTGGCTCCGTCGCATTCCAGTTCGGCCGAAAGCAGGTAACGGCTTGTCGCGTTTTTACACTGCGCCCCGGCAAAAGAGTCTGTTGCTTCCGGCGCGGCGGCCGGGCAGTGCAGGTAGGCGCTCCAGCGCAGGCCGACGAGCCCGCCCGCCGCCAGCAGCAGCGCGGCGCACGCACCCCAGGCCAGCGGTTTTTTCCAGTGAAAAACGGTCTTTTTCTCTTGCAGGCGCGCCCACACGCGGCGCTGGGCGCGGCCGTTTGGGTCAAAATCAGCTTTTTCGGCTTTGGTCAGCCAGTCTTTCTCGGGGGTCATACGTTCTCCATAAAGCGGCGCATTTTTTGTACGGCTCGGTGAATGACCGTGCCGACGTTGCTCTCGCTCAGCCGCGTAACCGCCGCAATTTGGCGGTTGTTCAGGCCGGAATAGAATTTAAGCGATACCAAGTCCCGCTCTTTGCCGCTCAGCCGGGCGAGCGCGCGCAGCAAATCCGCGCGGAAATTGGCTTCTTCCAGCTGTTCAAGCGGCGTTTGGCGGGAAGTTTCGGGCACGTCGTCTTCCGTTTCCGCCAGCGAAAACACGTTTTTCACCCAGTACGTCCGCCAGTGCATATTGGTTTCGTTGCGGGCGATGGTAAAGAGCCACTGGGCAAATTCGCCTTTTTCTTCATTAAAAGAGTTCAGGTGCTCGTAGCATTTTTTCCAGGTGCAGGCGCACAAGTCTTCCGCCAGGGCGGCATTGCGCACGCGCGAAAAAATATAAGCGTACACGCGTTTAAAATAAGTATTGTAGAGCTCTTCAAATGACGTCATTCTATTTATATTATGCTCCGGCGCGGAAAGTATCACATATTATTGTAGCTTTTATGGAGGGCAAAAAAATCCCCGGCGCATTGAAACCGCCGGGGAAAGCGTATTAGTTTAAGGCGTTCAGCCACGCGGTGATTTTATTGTCCACGGCGCTGTTGTATTCGTCGCCCAGGTTGTTAAACGAGGCTCCGGTTACTATGCGGGCGTTTCGGGCGTTTTTCTCAAAATCTTCAAAAAACGCGCCGTAATTACTGCCCTGGGTGGAGAACGGAACCACCTTTTTCCCCTTAAAGTCCGTCTGCTGTAAAAAAGCCAGCATCGGGGTGGCCGCCGTGTACCACCAGACGGGTGCGCCTACGAAAATAACGTCATAGCCGTCCAGCTCCGGCGCGGGGCCGGCCAGGCGCGGGTACTGCCCGGTTTTAAGCTGTTTTTTTACCTTGGCGTAGAACGCCGGGCCGGCTTTAAGCGGTTCCGCCGTTTCCAGGCGGTACACGTCGGCCCCGGTCCGTTGTTGGATACGCCGGGCGATGTCCTGCGTGTGCCCCGTCATGGAATAGTAAATCACCAGCGTTTTGCCCAGGTTGGCCGTATAGGGCACGGGCGCACCCTGGAAGGAGGCCATTTCTTTTTGGTTGCGGTGGGCCACTTTTACCAAGTGAATCCCGCCGATTGCCCCGCCGATGACGGCTGCCGCCGCCAACACAAATAAGACGTATTTAAGCATCATCATTCCTTATGGTACTTTATTTCAGCACGCGCTGAATCCAGTTTTTAAGTTCCTGCTCCGGCGCGCCCGAAGAACGGCCCGGAAAGGTAATGCCCGGAGCCACAGATACGCCGGCGAGCTGTTTTTTCATATCGCTTTCGCAGTTTTGCATGCCGCCGCCCCCGTTGGTAAAAAACGGCGCGACGGTTTTTCCGCCAAAGTTATATTGCGCGATAAACGAACGCACCGCCGGGGCGTACGTGCCCCACCAATCCGGCGAGCCGATAAATACTACGTCGTACGCGGCCCAGTTTTCCGCTTTGTTTTTCAGTTCCGGCCTATATCCCTCCGCCAGTTCTTTTTTGGCGATTTCCGTCATTTCCGAATAGGAAGCTGGATATTCTTTAACCGTTTGAATTTCAAACAAATCTCCGCCCGTTAAGCGTTGGATTTGCTGCGCGACGGCTTTGGTGTTGCCGGAGCGCGAGTAGTACGCCACCAGCACTTTTTTGCCTGCCGGCGCCTGGACGTCCGCCTGTTTGGCGGCGCCGTCCGCCGTGCCGCCCGCATTACTGCCGCAGGCGGCCGCGGATAAAAACATCATTCCCGAAAATAAAATGCCCATACTTTTTTTCATTTTGCTTCCTCCCGTATAAAGTTGGTAAATACCGGCGTTTCCCGCTGCGGGTAAGAAACGCCGCCATGATGAATTTTTTTCAGCAGCCAGGCCATATTGCGCCCCAGGGTGCGCATGGTCTGCAGGCCTTCCGCGTCCCGCGCGGCTTCGCCGGGTTCCCGCCCGTGCACGCTGTTCCAGTATTGCGACGAAACCACGGGCATATTGTTGATGGTGAAGTACTTGTTTAGGCGGTCAAACGCCGCGCTGGCGCCGCCCCGGCGGCACACGGCCACGGATGCGGCCGGCTTATAGGAAAGTTTTTTCCCGCCGGAAAAAAACAGGCGGTCCAGCAGCGCGCACAGCGAGCCGTTGGGGCCGGCATAATATACCGGAGAACCCACCATCAGGCCGTCCGCTTCGTCCAGTTTGGCGTACAGGGTATTGTAGGGCTCGTCCGAAAAAATACAGCGGCCCGTTTGGGCGCACTTGCGGCAGGCTATACAGCCGCGTACGGCGTTTGTGCCGATGGAAACAATTTCCGTTTCCACGCCTTCCGCCTGCAGCGCTTTGGCGGCTTCGGACAGGGCGGTAAAGGTGTTTCCTTTTACGTGCGGACTGCCGTTAATAAGCAATACTTTCATTTTGCCTCCTTTAAACAAGCCGCCGCGTCCTGCGCGATTTGTTCTTTGGTCAGATGGAACTGGCGGTACAGTTCGTCCAGCGGTACGCGGTCCGTAAACTCTTTTTTCGCGCCGAAGTTGAGCACCTTCATATCGGAGCCGCCGTAGAACGAGGCGATTTTCTCGCCGAAGCCGCCGTTGACGACGCCGTCTTCCAGCGTGATGACGAGCCGGTGGTCCTTTTTCAGGCTTTCCAGCAGTGCTTCGTCCAGGCCCGAGAGGTAGCGCGGATTAATCAGCGTGGCGTCAATCCCCAGCGCGCGTTTGAGTTCTTCTTTTACCTGTCTGCCCAGGTGAAAGAAATTGCCCGCGCCGATAATGGCCACTTCGCCGCCTTTGGACACGACTTCGTAGCGGTTCAGCTCGGAATAGTCCTGCGGCACCGGGCGGTCCGATTCCGCCAGCGGGCCAAACGGCACGCGGATGGCTACGGGGTATTTTTGCTGTTCTACCGACCAGTCCAGCATGGCGAGGTATTCCTGTTTGGACGTGGGCGCGAGATAGACGATATTGGGAATGTTGCCGATGAGCGAAATATCAAAGCATCCCAGGTGCGTCGCGTCCGCTCCCGAAATGGAACCCCAGTAAACCAGCAGGGTGGCGGGACTGTTGTTTAACGCCAAATCCTGCGACAGCTGGTCATACGTGCGCTGGACGAACGAACTTAAAACGGCCAGCACGGGTTTGGCCCCGCCTTTGGCCAGGGCGGAAGCCGCCGCCACGGCGTGTTCTTCGGCGATGCCCACGTCCGCAAAGCCTTTGCCGAGCTTTTCGCGCACCTGCGGCGTGAGGCCGCACGCGCCGGGCGTAGCCGGATTTAACACGATAAAAGCCGGGTCCTGGGCGCGTTTTTGAAGCATATAGTCCACGGTAACGGAATCGTACGTAGGCGCGGCCGGCGCGGCGGTTTTGTTATCCAGCGTGCCGGGCAAAATCCAGTGGAAGGCTTCTTTGTTGGCTTCGGCCTGCGCCACGCCTTTGCCTTTTAACGTATGCAGGTGCACGACGGTGGGGCGCGGCGCGTCTTTTACCCGTTTAAAGGCTTCCACCAAGGCGGAGATATCGTTGCCGTTTTCCACGTATACATAATCAAAGCCGAGCGTTTTGAAATAGTTGTTTTCCGCCTGGCCATGCGTTTGGCGCAAGAGTGCCAGGTTGCCGTACAGGCCGCCGTGGTTGGGGGCGATGGACATTTCGTTATCGTTTACCACGATGATAATGTTGCTTTTTAAGGCGGCGGCGTTATCCAGCCCTTCAAACGCTTCCCCGCCGCTTAAAGAGCCGTCGCCGATGACGGCGATGACGTTATGCTTTTCGCCTTTTAAGTCGCGCGCCATCGCCAGCCCCACGGCCAGGCTGGGCGCGGTGGACGTATGGCCGACCGTAAACGCGTCGTGCGCGCTTTCCTGCGGATTCGTGTAGCCGGAAATTTCGCGGTATTTGGCCGGGTCGGTAAAATACTGTTTGCGGCCCGTAAGCATTTTGTGCGTATAGCATTGGTGGGACACGTCAAACACGAATTTGTCCGCCGGAGAGTTAAACACATAGTGCATGGCTACGGTCGGCTCAATAAACCCCAGGTTCGGGCCGAAATGGCCGCCCGTGGCGTTTATTTTGCGGATTAACACTTCGCGGATTTCCGCAGACAGCGTTTCCAGTTCAGATACGGACAGTTTTTTCAAATCGTCGGGTTGGTTTACTTGCTCTAATACTTTCATTCTTATCCATTCCTTGTAATTTATTTATATTCCTGGTCGGTTACCGGGTCCAGCCAGTCGGTGGAACCGTTTTGGTGCGCGTTGGTTTCCAGCGATATGTGCACAAACCAGCTGTCCGGCGCGGCCCCGTGCCAATGAATCACGCCGGGCGCGATGCGCACCACGTCGCCTTTTTTAAGCGTGCGGATTTCTTTGCCTTTTTCCTGGTAGCGGCCTTCGCCGTTTAAAACCAGCAAAATCTGGCCGCCGTCGTGTTTGTGCCAGTGGGTGCGCGCGCCCGGCTCAAAGGTTACGTTTCCTATGGGGGCGTTCCATACATTGTCTTTAAGGCTCAGCATCGTCAAATACGTGGTGCCCGTGAAGAATTTGCTGTAGGGGTTTACTTCGCCCTGCGCAAAAATGGTGTCAATCGGTGATTTTTCCGTCATAGTTTTTTCCTCTTTTAATTTTCCCTGCGCCAGGCCCGCGGCCAGTAACAGCGCGGCGGCCAGGCAGACAAGCGTGAATTTGTGTGATTTCATGTGTTTTTTCCTTATGTAGAAAGTATATAGTCTGGAGTTGGCTCCAAGTCAAGGTATTTTTATTTCCCCGTCGGGAATATTTATTTTTTATTCCGCGTTTGTAATACTTTTTCCAGCATTTCCAGTCCGTTTGCCGCGGTTTTGCGGCCCAGCTGCGTTTTGATAACGGCCATTATCCCCGCGATTTCTTCCGGCGTTACGCCCGTATTAAGCGCCATGCCGATATGCGCTTGCAGCTGCGGGTTGACGTCGCCCAGGGCGGCCAGCGCGGCCACGGTGGCGGTTTCCCGGTCCCGGTAGGACAGCACGCCGCGCGCGAAAATATCCGCAAACAAATGTTCTTTTAAAAACGTATCCGTGGCCGGAATAAACGAGTCCGGATGGCTCGGAAGCGGCGCCGCCACCAATACTTCCAGGTTCCGTTTGCCGAGTTCATATCTGTCCGTACCGGCGGGAATGGACTGCGGTTCGGGGCCGGTCAAATCGCCCGCGCCGCGCACGCGGCGTTCGTTTACCACTTTTTCCAGCACGGAAGCCGCGTTTAAACAGCGCGGGAAACCCGTGTAAGCGTAGAGCTGTAAAACGATTTCTTTGAGTTCGTTTACCGTAAGCCCGCTGTCCAGCGCGCGCTCAAAAGCGGTTTCCAATTTGCTCAGCCGGCCCGCTGCGCTTAAAGCGGCTGCGGCCGTGATGCTTTGCTGTTTGGGGGAAAGGGCTTTTTGCGCTTCTTTCCAGTCGTAGGCGTGGAGGGAGGCGGTTCCCAGTATCCCCGCCGCCACAACCCCCGTAAGGTGTTTTTTCGTAATGTTCATATGGCTTCTCCTTCTGTTTAATTCAAATTTTCCCACCAGCGGCGGGTAAGTGTTTTGCCGGGTTCAAACCGCTCGCCCATCACCGGCGCGCTGACGCGGACGTTGTTTTCATCCGCCAGCCGCTGTACGGCGCGAATGGATTCGTCCCAGCGGTGCAGCCCCAAATTAAATACGCCCCAATGCGCGGGGATTAACTGTTTGGCGTTTACGTCTTGGACTGCGCGGACGGCCTGCGCGGGAAACAGATGCATACCGGGCCAGCCCGGGTTCCAGGCGTCAATTTCCACGAGGGCCGCGTCAAACGGGCCATGCCGGCGGCCGATTTCTTTAAACAGCCGTTCGTTGTAACCCGTATCCCCGCTGACGTAGATTTTACGTCCGCCCGCTTCCAGCGTGTATCCGTTCCACAGGGTTTTGTTTTTGTCCGTGCCGCGCCGGCTGGAATAATGTTCCGCGCGCTGTGCCGTTATGGTCAGGCCGTTTTGCGTAAACGTATCGTTCCACCCCAGTTCATGGATATGCTGCGCTTTTACACCCCAGCTTTTAAGCGCGGCTCCCACGCCCAGCGGCACGACAAATGCCGCGCCCCGTTTGGCCAGGGCCCGCACGGAGGCGCGTTCCAGATGGTCGTAATGGTTGTGCGTGATAAGCACGATATCCGCCGGGGGGAAATCCTCGCGGGTAATCGGCGCCTGCCCGTAGCGTTTAAACAGGCCCGGCAGCGGGGCGGCGTTGCCCAGCACCGGGTCCAGGATGATGCGCCGGGCCCCGATTTCCAAAATAAAAGACGAATGCCCCAGCCAGTAAACCGCCAGTTCGCCGGGCGTTTGCGGGAAAGAGTTTTTGTCCAGCTTTTCCTGCGGAAGCGGCGTTTCGGGCGCATACTTTTTAACGGAGAAAAACGAGAAAGTGCTTCCGCCCGTCATTTTTTCCGGGTGGACGCTTACGTCGTTTTCCGCCGTAAACCGGCCGTTTTTAAAATAGGCCAGGCGTTCAAACTGTTTTAATTGTTCCGCGTCCGGCGCGGCGCCGGCCTGGCATAAAAAATACCCGGCGGCTCCGGCCGCCGCCAGCGCGAGAAGTAAAAGAGAAATAAGAATCATTTTCATGCGTCCCCCTGTTTTTTGGTGTGCTGTCGGGCACCTAAAAAGTATACAGTCTGGAGTTTGCTCCAAGTCAAGGAAAAATTTTATTTATCGTCTTAAAATTATTTTGTTTTGGCGGCCGCAAGGCGCGAAAAAACAAAAAAAGCCCGGCGCGGGAACGTGTCCGCGCCGGGGGAGGAGGAGGGGAAGAAAACGCGCTAGCAGTTTTTGCCCGCCCGGTAGGCTTCTTCAAACGCCGGGGTGTTTTTGACTTCGCCTTTTTGCCACGCGCCCGTGCCGTAAATGACGCCCTTTTCTTTCGCGCCGTCCAGGCAGTCTTCGGTGAATCCGCGCAGGGCTTCCAAGGTGCGGGTCATATTCTTTTTGCTGGTGTCCGCCGCGGCGAGGATGAAGTAGAAATCCTTGCCGGAAATTTCGGTGTAGCGGGGGACGGTGCGGTCAATAAACGTTTTAAGCTGGCCGTCCATGGAATAAAAATACACGGGCGTGGCCAGGGCGATGACGTCCGCCTTTACCATCTTGTCCAGCAGGGCGGCCATATCGTCTTTTTGCACGCAGGCGTGCGTGGTGTTGCATACGCCGCACCCCAGGCAGTAATTGATTTTATGCGCCGGCAGGAACACTTTTTCCGCCGTGTGCCCGGCTTCCCGCGCGCCTTTTAAAAACTGGTCGCACAGCAAATCGGAATTGCCGCCCTTTCTGGGGCTGGCCGAAATAATCAGTACGTTTTTAGACATTTGGTTTTCCTTATTTTAAAAGTTTTTTCTCACACGCCACGATTTTATCGTCGTAAACGGCTATTTTGTGGTCCAGGCGGTCCAGCGTTTTTTGCATTTCCGCTATGCGCTGGGCCAGGCGGTCCCGCTCCGCCACCAGCAGGTTTTTGCGCTTTTGCAGGGTGCGGTTGCCCTGCCCGTATAAGCGGATGTATTCCGTCAGCGTTTCAATGGAAAGTCCCGCCGAGCGCATACATTTAATAAATTCCACCCAGCCGCAGTCCGCTTCCGTATAATCGCGTATGCCGCTTTCTTTGCGGTTGACGGGCGGGATGAGCCCCGCTTTTTCGTAGTAGCGCAGCGTGTCAACGGGCAGGCCGTATTTTTCGCTTACTTCTGAAATAGTCATATATTCTTCTCCCGGGAAAATAGTACTGCTTACATTGTAATACCTGGAGCGGGCTCCAAGTCAAGCTTTTTAAATCTGGTATGCAAAAAAGCTCCCTTTCGGGAGCTTTTTTAGCGGAATAAAAACAGTTTAAACGGCCGCCTCCCCGGCGCATTTGGTGCAGGGTTCGCGGCGGATGGCGATGAGGCCGCAAACGAACGAGCCCGCCGCGCACACGACGAACGCCGTGCCGGTGGAAATCAAAATATCCCCGAGCCCGACCAAGGGGGACACAACGCTGCCGAACAGGAAGCCCGCCGCGCCTAAAAGCGCCGAAGCCGTGCCCGCCTGATCGCGCGCGGCGTCCATCGCAAGCGTGGTGGCCGCGGTAAGCGTCATGCCCACCGTGAAAAGCAGGGCAAACAGCAGTCCTTCAAAAAGGGCTACGCCCGCGCCCGCCGCCATCGCCGCAAGGGAGAGGCCGCTGAAAACCAACATGCCGATGCAGCTGGTTAAAATGCAATTTTCCAGGCGTTTAAATTTAACGGATATTCCCGCCCCGGTGCCGATGGCTACCGCGTTGGCGGCAAAAAACAGGCTGAAGGCAAACGGGCTGAAGCCGTAGTGCTGCTGGATGATAAACGGCGAAGCCGCGATATATCCGAATAAAATGGCCAGTGCAAACGCCATTTGCAATACGCAAAACACGTATTTGCGCTTGCGGAGCACGGTTTTAAACAGGCTGAACGTTTGCGACAGCTTTTCGCGGGAACGCTTGGCGCGGGAAAGCGACTCGTTAAAGTGTACGCAGGTGGCGGTCAGCGCCAGGCCCAGCACAAACAAAATGCCGAATACGCCGCGCCAGCCGGTTACTTTTAACACCGCCCCGCCCAGTACGGGCGCGGCCACCGGGGCAATACCGTTAATCGCGCCGATAATGGCGAGCGCTTTGGCGAGGTTGGCGCCTTTAAATTTGTCCGTAGCGATGGAGCGGGAAATCACGATTCCGCCCGCGGCGGCCATGCCCTGCACCAAACGCAGCACGACGAACGTTTGGATGTTCGGCGCAAAAATACACGCCAGCGTGGAAGCCAAAAACAGCCACATGGAAATAAGCAGCGGCGCGCGGCGGCCGTATTTGTCGCTTAGCGGGCCGAACAGAATCTGCCCGGCGGCCAGGCCCAGCATGGAAAACGTCAGCCCCAGCTGTACGGCGGAAGTTCCGGCGTTGAAATAGGATGTCATCGCCGGAAGGCTGGGCAGATACATATCGGTTACGAACGGGCCAAACGCGGTAAGCATACCCAGAAAGACAAATAAAAACAAGGCCGTATTGCGCCTTTTTGCGGAGGATCCCTGCCAGGTTTTTTTGAGGTGTTTCATCTTTAATATTTTATCTTTTTAAGAAGAGAAGTTTCAAATTTACGTCAATTGTCCGGCAGGTGTTTGCGCGTATAAAAAGCGTGCGGCGGCGGTTTGGAAGACGCCCGAAAAAAACGGCAAACTAACCCTTTATTTCGTCCGCCGGGGCGCGGCCGTTAAAGTATAATAAAAAATGTTGGTCTTCAATCCGCCCGGGGCGGAAGCCAAGAGAAAGGAGGTATCGTTATGACCGGCACCGGCACAAAAACCCGAGATATTGTTGATAAAGAGTTATATATGGTCCAAAGCTGTTTGGGGGTAGAGGAGACCATCGCTCGCGTGCGCTGTATCCTGCAAGAGAAGATGATCCCCGTATTTTTTGTGTTTGACCATACAAAAGCCGCTTTGGAGATGGGGTTGAAACTCCGCCCGACCGTTACAATTATGTTTGGTTCTCCCGCTATGCGTACGCGCCTTTTGCAGGCCGAACAGCGCCTGGGGATACTCCTGCCGCTTAGAATGCTGGTGTGGGAAGACGCCAAAAAACGCGTGTGGGTCGGTTACGTACGCATCGCCCAGATGGCCAGACGCTACGGCGTTAAGAATCTGCCGGAAATTGCGTATCTGGAACATATGATGGAAAACATTTCCCACCGCGCCTGCCATCCCGCTAAGAAAAAAAGCAATAGGTGCTGAGTTTACCGTCCGCTTTCAGCGTCTCCGGCCGCGGCCGGGGACGCTTTATGCGGCTTGCCGGGTATCCTCAGAAACGAGTAAAATATAAATATGAATCGTTTACACCGTTTTCGGCCGTTCTTAGCTGTATGTTTCTGTTTATTTTTTTACTCTCCCATATCTGCGCAAAAGCAGTTGCTGCCCGCTGTGCGCGCGCTTAGCAAAGAAGCCGCCCAAACGCTTTCCAAACGCTGGGTAGGCGGGGTGCCCGGTCTTGGCGTGCGTCCCGCCGGCGTGTGGAAGAGCCCGCAGTCCGTGCGCTACCCGCTGCCTTCCGTTTCTTCCGCTTCTTCGGCCGTGCCGTCCGTTTCTTCCGCCGTGCCGATAGTGCCGGATTTGTCGCGCCTGGTAATTGCGCCCCCGCCGCGTATGCCGGTGTTCCCCGGTAAAAAAACGGTGGACGCCGTTATTTTTGATTTGGACGGTACGCTGCTGGATTCGCTTTCGGCGTGGGAGCATTCCGGTTCCAACTTTTTGCGTACGCAGGGCATTACGCCGCCGGAAGGGCTGGACGAGGAGCTGGTTAAACTGTCGCTTATGGACGGCGCGCGCCTGGTGAAAGAACGCTTTAACCTGCCGCAGACGTCGGAAGAAATCCTGCGCCTTACCTTGCAGCCCATCCGCGAGCGGTATTACCGCGACCTGGAACCCAAACCCGGGGTGCCCGAACTGCTGCGTTTTTTAAAAGCCCAAGGCGTTAAATTGTGCGTGGCGACGGCTTCGGACCGGGAGCTGGCGCAGGCGGCTCTGGAGCGGACGGGGCTTATGGAACTGTTTGATTTTATTATTACGTGCGACGAAGTGGGCGCGGGCAAGCGCAGCCCCGCCGTGTATGAGGCCGCGTTAAAACGCCTGGGGACGGACAAGGCCCGCACGCTGGTGGCCGAAGACGCGCTGTACGCGCTTCAAACCGCTAAAAAAGCCGGCTTTTTAACGGCGGGCATATCGGACGCGCACGCCGCGGCGGACCAGCCCGTCCTGCGCCGCCTGGCGGATTATTATATTCCCTCTTTCACAGCGTGCCGTATTGAAGGCCGCTGAGCTTTTCCTTTCCGCATTCCCGCCGGTTTTTTTTACCGGCGGGATTTTTATCTCACGCGCCGCGGGTTCTCCGGTTCCGGCGGTGCGCCAAAAAAGTTATAATAAAACATAATTTTATTTTTATTACCGGGGTGCGGCGCGTGCGTGCAAACGTTAAACATTGGGTGGTTACGGGCGGGGCCGGGTTTATCGGCNNCGGCTCGCACATTGTAAAAGAACTCGTTTCTTTGGGTCAGCGCGTAACCGTGGTGGATAATTTTTCGTCCGGCGCCGCGTCCAACCTGGCGGATGTAAAAAAACACATCCGGCTGGTGGAGGCGGACGTGCGCGAACTGCCGGCCTTATTACAAGCGTTTAAAGGGGCGGATTATGTGTTGCACCACGCCGCGCTGGTGTCCGTGCCGCGTTCGGTGGAGGAGCCGCTGGATACCTGGCGGATTAACGTAACGGGCACCGCCAACGTGCTGGAAGCCGCCCGGCGTACGGGTGTAAAGCGCGTGGTGTTCGCATCTTCGTGCAGTGTATACGGCACGTCTTCCAAGCCGTGCAAAGAAACTAACCCCAAAAAACCCGGCTCTCCGTATGCGCTTTCCAAACAAATCGGCGAAGAACTCTGCCGCTTTTATACCGCCGTTTACGGGTTGGAAACCGTTTGTTTGTGTTATTTTAACGTGTACGGCCCGGGCCAGAACCCGCATGCGCCGTATTCGGCCGTCATCGCCAAATTTTTAGATCTCGCCCGCCGGGGCGAGACATTAAGCGTGGAGTGGGACGGCCGCCAAAGCCGCGATTTTATCGCGGTGGAGGACGTAGCCCGCGCCAATGTGCTGGCCGCCCGGAAAGGCAAACCCGGCGAGACGTACAACGTGGCGTTTGGCGGGAGCCATTCCCTGCTGGCGCTCATCCGGCTGATTGAACGGATTTCGGGTAAAAAGCTGGCCCGCGTTTTTAAGCCCAAACGCGCGGGAGACGTGCGCACCTCTTCGGCGGATATTTCCAAATTTAAACGCCTGGGTTTTACGCCCCGCGTGGCGTTAAAAGACGGCCTGCTCCGCCTGTGGCAAACCGCCGCCGCCCTTCCTAAAAACTAGCCCTTTTGAAAGTGTTTCCCGCGTCCTTGCAATATGGTATATTTAAAGAGATGGAAGTACCATATTAAAGGAGGGGAATTTATGTGGGAAAAAGACATTAATATTAACGAAGTACGCGAGATCCGCAGCCGCACGCTGGTTTATTTCGGCGTGGGCGCGATTGCGAAAATCTCGGATATTTGCAAAGATTTAAAAGCCCGGGGGATCAGTAAACTTATCGTGATGACGGGCCGCGGCGCCTACAAAAAAACGGGCGCGTGGGACCACGTTACCAAAGCGTTTGCGGAGAACGGCATTACCTACGTCCATTACGACCAGGTAACCCCGAACCCGAATACGCACCACGTCAACGAAGCCGCCAAAATGGCCGCCGATTTCGGCGCGCAGGCGATGCTGGCCATTGGCGGCGGTTCCGCCATTGACGCGGGCAAAAGCGTGGCTATTTTGATGAAAAATCCGGGCAAGACGGCCGAAGAACTCTACGAGTTCCAGTTTACGCCGACCGAAGCCGCGCCCATCATCGCCATCAACCTGACGCACGGCACCGGCTCCGAAGCCAACCGCTTTGCCGTGGTGAGCATTGAAGAAAAGAACTTCAAACCCGCCATCGCGTACGACTGCATCTATCCGCTCTACTCCATTGACGACCCGGCCCTGATGACGGGCTTGGCCGAAAACCAGACCCGCTACGTATCCATTGACGCGGTGAACCACGTGGTGGAAGCCTCCACCACCAAGGCCACCTCGCCTTATGCGATTGATTTGGCTATTTCCGTCGTAAAGCTGGTGGCGGAATACCTGCCCGTAGCGCTGAAAGACCCGAACAATCTGGAAGCGCGCTACTTCCTGGCTTATGCGGCGTTGATTGCCGGCATCAGCTTTGACAACGGCCTCCTGCACTACACGCACGCCCTGGAGCATCCGCTTTCCGGCGTGAACCCGAACCTGACGCACGGCTTGGGCCTGGCGATGCTGCTGCCCGCCGTTATCAAGAACATCTATGCCGCCAAACCGGCTACGCTGGCCGATGTGCTGGCTCCCATCGTGCCCGGCCTGACCGGCTGCCCCTGCGAAGCCGACAAAGTGGCCCAGGGCGTGGAAAAATGGCTGTTCTCCGTGGGTTCTACGCATAAACTGGAAGACGAAGGCTTCAAAGCCGAAGACGTGGACAAGCTGGTTGACCTGGCTTTCAACACGCCGTCTTTGGGCGGACTGTTGGGTATTGCTCCGACGGAAGCCACCAAAGAATCGGTCCGCGCGATTTATACCGAATCGCTCAAACCGTACAATAAATAAGTATTTGGAAGGGAAAAAGCCCCGGTCTTTCGGCCGGGGCTTTTGGTTTGTAAAAAGGGATATTATTTTAAAATGCGGTTTCCGCGCACGTATTCAAAAAATTGTTTGACGCGCGCGTCGCACAGAACGTCTTTGACGGAAATGTCCTTTTTTAAATGCACGCCGGCCAGCGTGCGGCAGCGGCTGAGGGCGACATACGTCTGCCCCGGCGCAAACGCGCCGCGCCCGATGTCCAGGTAAATGCTGTCAAACGTCAGCCCCTGGGATTTGTGGATGGTAATCGCCCAGGCCAGTTTTAACGGATATTGTTTGAAAAACCCTTTCACTTTGGGCTGGAGTTTTTGCGAAAGCGCGTTAAATTCGTAGCGTACGTCTTCCCACACGTGCGGTTCCACCTGGTACACGCAGCCGTTCAGCTCCACCTTAATAAAATCCGGCCCCAAATCGTAGACGGTGCCGATATCGCCGTTTACCCAGTTGTCGTCATTTACCAGCATCATAATTTTGGCGCCTTTTTTCAGGCGAAGCACCTGTTCTGCGGGCGTGGTTTTGTTCCGGAAAGATTCGTCCGCCGTGGCGGTGTAAGTAAACTCCCGCCCCGGCAGCATGGACAGGTAATGCACGTTGCGCCAGGCCGCGTCGCGGTTGGTGGGCGCGAGGATGATGCTCCCGTCAAATTTTTCCGGCAGTTCAAAGGTTTTTCGGGTGTTTAACAAGGCGTCCAGTTCGGGCTGGGTTACCTGCCCTTCACGGATGAGGTTTAAAAGACGCGCGAAATCCGGGTCGGCTTTCTGGCGGAAAATGCGCCGCAGTTCAAACACCTCGGTCGGCAGGCGGCGCAGCACGTGGGCTTCAAAAAAATACGGGCTGGGGTAAACCTCGCGGAAATAGTCAAACAGTCCGCCGGAAGCCTGTTCCTCCACGGGCGGCAGCTGGAATAAATCGCCGAACAGCACGATTTTTTTCCCGCCGAACGGTTCCTGCGAGTGGGTGGAAATTTGCAGGATATGGTCTATGGCGTCCAGCAGATCGGCGCGGAGCATGGAGGCTTCGTCAATGATGATGGTGTCCACCGCGTCCACGGTTTTGCGCGGCAGGCGTTTTAGATTGGCTTTATCCAGCAGGTTGCCGGGTTTTAAGTGAAAAAACGAATGAACGGTTTGCCCGCGCACATTGATGGCCGCCAGCCCCGTGGTGGCCAGCACCACGGTGTTTTGTGCGGAATGCCGGGCGAAATACCGAAGAAGCGTGGTCTTGCCCGTGCCGGCGCGCCCCGTGATAAAAATGAGAGGTTTGACGGGCGGCTGGGATTCCAAGAGGGTTAACGCGTCTTTGAATTCGTCGGTCAGGATGATTTCCGGTTTGCTTGCGGACATACTTTATTATAGCAATTAAACACTCCGGGGCTGTGGCGGCTGTGTTCTTTACGTGCGGTCTTTTTTGTATAGTATATATATGGACCAATCCGTTTTGACCGCTCTTCTGTTGAGCTTTCTGGCCGGGGCCGCCACCTCTGTCGGCGGCGCGCTGGCGTTTGTAATTAAAAAGGAAAATCTGTCCGTCCTGTCGCTGGGGCTGGGGTTTTCCGCGGGCGTGATGATTTACGTCTCTTTTATGGAAATTCTGCCGCAGGCTACACACTCTCTTTCCGCCCTCTACGGAGATAAACCCGGCGCGTGGATGAGCACGGGCATATTTTTTGCGGGTGTCGTCATTGCGTGGCTGATTGACACGCTGCTCCCTTCCCACCACGTGGAAGAACACACGCTGGATAAATCCGCCAAACTAAAACATTTGGGGATGTTCACCGCGCTCGCGCTGGCGATTCATAACTTTCCGGAAGGGCTGGCCACATTTATGGCGTCTATGCAGGACGCCACGCTGGGCGTTTCCATCGCCGTGGCGGTGGCGATTCACAACATCCCGGAAGGCGTGGCCGTCGCGCTTCCCGTGTATCATTCCACGGGCAGCCGTTCCAAAGCGTTTTGGTACAGCGCCGGGTCCGGCATGGCCGAACCCGTCGGGGCCGTGTTGGGGTTTTTCCTGCTGCGCTCGGTATTGCACGACGCGGCGTTTGGCGTGATGTTTGCGCTTATCGCCGGGATTATGATTTACATCGCGCTGGACGAGCTGCTTCCCACCGCGCATGAATACGGGGACGGGCATAAAGTCATCTGGGGCGTGCTGGGCGGGATGATGATTATGGCGCTTTCGCTGTTATTGTTTTAAGCCGGCAGACAAAAAAAGCCCCCGTCAACCGGGGGCTTTTTTATGTATGCAAATGTTAGAAAATAAGCGGAGCCAGTACGAACGATATCATAATCCCCAGCGAGTAGCTGGTTACGTTGATGGTAACGCTGAGCATCAGCGAATCGTACAGGGAAATGCGTTTGCGGTTTATCAGCCCGATGATAAGGGCTTCGGCCAGTACGCAGAAAATCCATAAAACCGCCGTCTCCTTAAAATAACGCGCCAAAAACAGCCACGATACGGCGGTGGTCAGCAGATTGGCAACGGCTACGCTGTATAAGATAGTAAAACTTTTTTCGGTATACGAAAGATACGCCGCCGCGGCCAGCAGTTCAAGCACTAAAATGATGATGAGGGAAATCCACGCGTCCCGGCGGACCCAGGAGCCGGTATCCGGCGCGGCCGACGAGGGTTCCACCTGCAGGCTGTCTTCGTTTACATACACGTTAAAGCGCGAGCGCAGGGTGTCGGGCGAGGCAAAAACATTGCTTTCGCGTTTGGTGCCGTCCGTAAACGCGATGATGAGCTTTTGGTAATTGTCGTATTCGTAGGCGATGGAGAAACATTCCCCGGCCGAGCAGTACAGCTTTTGCAGCCCGTATACGCCCAGGGGTTTGCTGTCAAAACACTGGTTGTCTTCGCACTGGATTTGTTCGCTGTGCAAAGGGTCAATAAGCGGCTTGGAAGGCGTGTTGTAGATGAACGAAAACTCCATTTCCGGCTTGGGGGAAACGTCCGCCCACAGCGGCGAAAACAAGCAGAAAAAAAGCGGCAGCAAAAGTAATTTTTTCATTTTTTTCTCTCGGTATTCTTTATTTTGTATTATAACATTAATGAAGTAAAGGGGGAATGAAAATGTTTTTTACCAAAACGCAAAACGAAAAATACGCCGATGTAATGATTTGGGCCCTGCAAACCGCCCGCCGGAACGGCAAGTTTAAACCGTACGACGCCGTCCTGCTGCGAAGCGACCTGGCCGCCCTGCCGCTGGCCCGGGCGGTGTACGGCAAACTGATTGCCCTGCGCTATAACGTGATTACGCGCTTCAACGCGCCGGAAGCCTTTTCCAAGGAATTTTATCAACGCGCGGACGATAAACAGCTGGCGTTTGTGGCGGCTGGGGAAAAGGAATTTCAGGGCGGCATCAACGGCTTGATTTCCCTGCGCGCGCCGGAAGATTTGACGCATTTAAAAAGCGTGGATCCCGCCCGCATTGCCAAAAGCGCGGTGGCGCACAAACCCCTGCGCGAAATTTTGGACGTGCGCGAACAAAAGGGGCTCTTTTCCTGGACTTTGTGCAATTATCCGACGGAGGAGCTCGCCAAGCGGGCCGGGCTTTCCGTTAAAGAATACGCCGGGCAGATTGCGCGCGCCTGCTTTTTAAACGAAAAGGACCCCGTCAAAAAATGGAAGGAAGTTACCAAACAGATTACCGAAATCGGCGCGTGGCTTTCTTCTCTGCCCATCCGCACCCTGCGCGTGGAATCGGCGCATATGGATTTTGAGGTGCTCTTGGGCGAAAAACGCAAATTTATCGCGGGCGGCGGCTGTAACGTGCCTTCGTTTGAAATTTTCACCTCGCCCGACTGGCGCGGCACGCGCGGCGTATATTTTGCGGATTTGTCTTCTTACCGCAGCGGCAATTACGTCAAAGGCGTGCGGCTGGAATTTAAAGACGGCCGCGCCGTAAAAGCCGGCGCCGAACAGGGCGGCGAATTTGTACGCAAAATGCTGGCGATGGACAGAGGCGCGGCGCAAATCGGCGAGTTTTCGCTTACCGACCGCCGGTTTTCCAAAATCACCAAATTTATGGCCGATATTTTGTATGACGAAAACTTCGGCGGCAAATTCGGCAACTGCCACGTAGCCGTGGGCGCAAGTTATGCGGACACATTTTCCGGCCCGCAGGCCAGGCTGGATAAAAAGCTGAAGGAAAAACTCGGTTTTAACGATTCTTCCCTGCATTGGGATTTGATTAACACCGAGGATAAAACCGTTACCGCCCGCTTAAAAGACGGTTCCAGCGCGGTTATCTACGAAAAAGGCCAATTCCGCTATTAATCTCTGCTGTGTATAGGCCATAAGACCCACAAAAAGGTGGGTCTTATGGCCCTTGTTGCGTGCATACAGATTGTTTAAACTAAAAATATAGATGTTACTTTACCAAAGGAGTTTAACATGAAGAAACTGATGATGTTGGTGGCCCTATCCGTTTTAACCCCTTGTGTATTTGCGCAGTCTTCCGTAAACACCGCCGCTATCCAGCGCGCGGCCAAAGCCGGAAAAGACAGCAAAGCGGCCCGCGTGGAAACCCTTTCCAAGCGCGTACTGGCCGAATTGGAATCCTTCCGCAAGCAGGCGTATAAGTGGGAGTATTACGAAGCGAATTATATGTTCCAGTCCATGGACGGCCTGCGTGAGAGCTATATGGCGCTGCGCGCGGAATCTGTCCCGGCGGCCCGCAAGGTGGCGCCGAAGGTCAATGAGCCTGTATTTGTGGCGAACGGCAGAACCCAAATTAAGGTGGAAGATTATTTGCGTATGGAAACGGTCAGCCTGTGGCAGAGCGAACAGGTGAAATTTGACGCGTTCCACGATGCGCTGGCGGAAGACCTGGCCGTTGCGAAAGCGCAAGCCGCCGCGAAGAAAGCGGACTCCGCCGCGGAAGAGCAAGCCGCCGCCGCTTTGCCGGAAGATTTTAAAAACGGGCTGGAAAGCTTCCGCGCCTATGTGCAGCAATCTAAAACCTTCAATTCCAACTTCGTCTTGCAGAGCATGATGAACGCGATGGACGCGTTTAACGCGAATTTGAAAAAGGACCCGAAATCCGGCCCGGCTATGGCGAAAGAATTTGTCAAACCGATTCAAGCCGGCTGGGGTACCGTGGTGGATCCGGTGGCCTTTATTAACGACCATGCCTGCGAAGTCTGGCCGATTCAGGAGGATTTGTATAACTTTAGAGACCAGTTGGTAAGACTTTCCCGCTGATTTCCTGGCACCGATTATTAAAAACTCCCGGGTCAAAACCCGGGAGTTTTTGTCTGTCCGGCTGGAAAAGCGGGCGGGATAAATGCGGAAATACGGCCCATAAAAAACGCGCCGGAAAGGCGCGTTGGGTAAATTGGAAGAAGCGGGGAATTAAATTTCCTGATGGAGCACTTTTAAGGCGGCTTTTTCTTTGGCGACGGGCAGGCATTCCTGCACGCGGAAATGTTTGCCGTCCACGCTTTGCGAGATGGCGGCGATATCCGCATCCGTCAGCACTTCTTTATCATACGTGGTGCGAAATTCGTATCCCAGGCCGCTTTGGCGGATTAAATCCATGGATTCGCGCAGTACGGCGGGGTTGAATTCCACGCCCGTAATCAGCGCGTATTTGTCCAGCGGGGCCTTTAAATCCATGGCGATAAAGTCCACCAGCTTGTCCTGAATTAATTGTTTGAGCATATCGGGCCGGGTGCCGTTGGTGTCCAGCTTAACGGCGTAGCCCATGGCTTTTAATTTGGCTAAAAATTGGGGCAAATCTTCGTGCAGGGTAGGCTCCCCGCCGGATACCACAACGCCCTCCAGGGTGCCCTGGCGGCGTTTTAAAAAGGCGTCTATTTCCTCTTCGGCAACGGGTTCGGCGAACAGGTGCGGATACACCAGCTCCGGGTTGTGGCAGTAGCGGCAGCGGAAATTGCACCCTTGGGTGAATACCACCGCGGCCGGCCGGCCCGGAAAGTCAATCAGTGTAAATTTAATCAGTCCGCCTATTTTCATGCCGGAACCCGTTGCAGAATAAGAGAAAACTTATTTTTCGCAGTCGCAGCCGCAAGAGCAGCCGACGTGCATGGTTTTTCTCATGGCAAATTCTTCTTTTTTGCCTTTGTTCCAGTTCTGGACGGGGCGCAGATAGCCCACTACTCTGGAGTATACTTCGCATTTGGAACCGTGAACTTCGTTCATTTCTTTTTTGAGTTCCGAGATTTTGTTTTCAACTACTTGTCTTTCCTGTGCAGTCATGGCTTTGTCTCCTAAATACAAGGTACAACTGTGTATCAACGGGAACGGGCCCGTGAAAACCCGTTACTTCATTATGGCACTTTGCCACGTCCGTTTCAACCGCTTTTTTGGGTTAGCTTTGCGGCGCAAAGTAACCCAAAAAAGGTAATTACTGCGAAGAACTATTTGCTGTAAAGCTGTTCTTCCAAAAGTTTTACTTGATGTTCCAGCTCCTGCATGCGTTCGGCTTTGCATTTGGGGCATTCAAAATGTTCGCCTTCAATGTAGCCGCACTTGGGGCAGACGCTGAACGTGGGCGTGATGGAGAAGTACGGCAGGGTGTATTTCTCGCACACGGTTTTGATGAATTTCTTCATCGCTTCCAAATCTTTGATTTTTTCGCCGGTGAAAATATGCTGTACGGTTCCGCCGGTGTATTTGGACTGGATGGTGCTCTGCAGGTCCAGCATTTCAAACACGTCGTCGGTATAGTTGACGGGCAGCTGGGAAGAGTTGGTATAGAAGGGCTGATGGCCCTGTTTGTACAGCTCTTCGTTGGCGCAGATGATTTCCGGGAAGCGTTCTTTGTCCAGCTTGGCCAGGCGGTACGACGTGCCTTCGGCCGGCGTGGCTTCCAGGTTATAGTTGTTGCCGGTTTCTTCCTGGAATTTTACCAGCGTTTCGCGCATAAACGTCAGCACTTTTTCGGCGAACGCTTTGCCTTTTTCGGAGCCGATGTCTTCGCCGATGAGGTTGGTGGCGGCTTCGTTTAAGCCCACGAGCCCGATGGTGGAGAAGTGGTTCTTCCAGAATTCGCCGAAGCGCTGGCGCACGGAGCGCAGGTAGAAGCTCATGTACGGATAGAGGTTGCCCTTGGTAAAGCGTTCAATCACTTTGCGCTTGATTTCCAGGCTGGTCTTGGCCACTTCCATGCGGTCTTTCAAATTGGCGAAGAATTCGTCTTCGTTTTTGGACAGATACCCCAGGCGCGGCAGGTTGATGGTTACCACGCCGATGGAACCGGTGAGCGGGGCCGAGCCGAACAGACCGCCGCCGCGTTTTCTGAGTTCGCGGTTGTCAATGCGCAGACGGCAGCACATGGAGCGCGCGTCTTCGGGGTTCATATCGGAATTGATGAAGTTGGCAAAGTATGGAATACCGTATTTGGCCGTCATTTCCCACAGCGGGGTGAGTTTGGGGTTGTCCCAGTCAAAATCCTTGGTGATGTTATACGTCGGAATCGGGAACGTGAACACGCGGCCCTTGGCGTCGCCCGCGAGCATCACCTCGCAGAACGCGCGGTTGAGCATATCCATTTCGTTCTGGAATTCGCCGTACGTTTTGTCCTGCAGTTTGCCGCCGATGATGACCGGCTGGTCCTTATAATAAGAAGGCACCGTCAAATCCAGCGTCAGGTTCGTAAACGGAGTCTGGAAACCCACGCGGGTCGGCACGTTGACGTTGAACAAAAATTCCTGAAGCGCCTGTTTTACTTCGTCGTAGGTCAGTTTGTCGTAATAGATAAAAGGCGCGAGCAGCGTGTCAAAGTTGGAGAACGCCTGCGCGCCGGCGCTTTCGCCCTGCAGGGTGTAGAAAAAGTTGACCACCTGGCCCAGCGCGGTGCGCAGGTGTTTGGCGGGCTTGCTTTCGGCTTTGCCGACTACGCCCGTAAAGCCGCTTAACAGCAGGTCCTGCAAGTCCCAGCCCACGCAGTAGGCGCCCAGCAGGCCCAAGTCGTGCAGGTGGAAGTCCCCTTCCGAGTGCATGCGGCGTACATTGTCCGGATAAATTTTATTAAGCCAGTAGACTTTGCTGATTTCAGACGAAATATAGTTGTTCAGCCCCTGCAGCGAATAGCCCATATTGCTGTTTTCGTTCACCTGCCAGTCTATTTTTTGCAGGTATTGGTCCACCAGGTCTACGTTAAATTTGGAAGTAATCTCGCGCATGCGGGCGTGCTGGTCGCGGTAGAGGATATAGGCCTTGGCCGTTTTGTGATAATTGGAAGTAAGCAGCACGTCTTCCACGATGTCCTGCACGTTTTCCACGTTCGGCACGGTGTCCGAATACAGCTGCTGGATGATGTTGATGGCGCGGATGGTCAGTTTTTTAGCGGTTTCCGGGTCAAATTCCCCGGTTACCTCGGCGGCTTTGGCGATGGCTTTGGTAATTTTTTTAGAGTCAAAACGTTGGGTGGTACCGTCTCTTTTGACGATATGCGTAATCACTTCAGAGTTTTCCATAATGTGTAGTCCTGGTAGAATATTCGCCGTTGTCTAAAGTAACGACTTTTAAAATTTTGACAAAAACAGACAAAAATTGCAAATTCCGTCTGAGCGTTTGCGTTTGGCAGGTTTGGTAAAAACAAATCCCCGTCGGAGAAAATAGTTTTTTGCCGCTGCTGGCGGACGCGGAAAACGGCGTGCTTCTTAATAGTAATTATTACTAATAAAGAAAATCTTGTCAAACTTTTTTTGGACCTATAAAAATATGCCCTAAAATATAAGGCAAAACGGGCGGCGCGGTTTTAAAGGGTCCCAAAAAGCCTGGGTCCTTTTTTCGGCTCAAATAGGTCTTTTTTGTTTCCGGAAAACCCTTGATCCGGCCGGCGCGCCGGAGGTCCGGCGCGGAAAATAACCCTTTCCGGGGGTTGACGGAGGGCGGGTAAACTGGTTTAATAAAAAAAAGGAAAGGGGGTGCTATATGGATTTTTATCAATGGTGTGTGTTGGCGGCGGTGGCGGCGTTTATCGTGTTTGTGGCGTTTGCGGTGCGCGCGTTTCTGCAAATTACCCGCACGGCCGAAGCGGTGGAGTATCTGGCCATTTCTACCGCGGAAAACGTGGATAAAGCCAAAAGCGCGTTTGATTTGATTGACAATGTTTCCACCATGCTGGATTCCACTTTTTACAAAGTGATGAAGCTGGGGATGGACCTCGTCAAACGTTACCGCGGCCGCTGAGGGCGTTTAACTGTTTTTACAAGGGCTCTTCCTTACGGGAGGGCCCTTTTTCATATGGTTAGGCGTTTAACGCCCACACGCCTATATTTAAATAGGCCGCATACATCAGCCATAGTCCGTAAGGGAGCAGGAGCCACGCGGCCGCGCGGTTCCTGCGCCAAAGCGCATATGCAAGCCATACGCCTTCGGCCAGCATCAGCGCCAGAATAAGCAGGGCGGCCGCCGGGTCGCGCCGCCCGAAGAATACGGGCGTCCACCAGGCGTTGAGCGCAAGCTGCACGATAAACAGAATCAGGGGTTTTCGCGCGGAGGGGCTGAGCCCGCGGCCAAAAGCCAGAAAAGCCGCAGTGCCCAGCAGTACGTACAATACGCCCCACGCCAGGCCAAACAGGGCGTCCGGCGGCGTAAACGGCGGCAGGGCCAGGGCGTGATACCAGCCCAGATTGGCCTGCACCGCGCGCGCGCCCGCCAGCGCGGGCAGCTGGCACAGGGCCAGCCAAAAAAGCAGTTTTAAAAAAGGCAGTATGCGTTTCATACTTTCACGCTAGCATTTTGCCGGCTGACGTAAAACCGGGAAAAAGGGTTAGTCCTATGGGCGGAGCGTGCCGTTTTGCCCCTAAAAATGGTAAAATAACCAGAGCGTATTTTTAACCTTTCAATCCGAGGACACTATGGACACGAAACTGATTACGGAAGTAACCGACTGGCTTAAAACCACCGATTTGGCCGAATTTTGCTACGAAAAAGACGGCGACTGCATTGAAGTAAAAACCCAAGAAGCCCTGCCCGAACCCGCACAGTTTTCCTGCTCGCTGACGGCTGTTACCGCGCCGTCCGTAGGCATTTACCGCGCGGCGGTTAAAGGCAAAGCGCTTCCGTTAAAAGAAGGCCAGGCCGTTAAAGAAGGCGACGCGCTGGGCCTGGTGGAAACGGTTTCCCAAAAACATAAAATCACGGCTCCCGTGTCCGGGAAGCTGCGCATCGTAACGGCGCAGGAAGGCGCGCCGGTGGAATTCGGCCTGCCGCTGTTTTTCATTGAGAGATAGGAGCCTTCTATGTCCGCCAATATCAAAATTACTCCTTTTAAAAAAGTTCTTATCGCCAACCGCGGGGAAATTGCCCTGCGCGTCATCCGCACTTTAAAAGAAATGGGCATTAAGTCCGTGGCCGTCTACTCGGAGGCCGACCGCGGCAGCCTGCACGTGCGCATGGCCGACGAAGCCGTATGCATCGGCGCGGCGCCGTCCCCTTTAAGCTATTTAAACATTGACGCCATCGTTACCGCCGCCAAAATCACCGGCGCGGATGCGGTTCACCCCGGTTACGGGTTCCTGTCTGAAAATGCGGACTTCGCTTCCGCCGTTACCAAAGCCGGTATGACGTTTATCGGCCCCACCGCCGAAGCGATTGAAATGCTGGGCGTTAAATCCACCGCGCGCGAAATCGCGGTGAAAGCCGGCGTGCCGATTACGCCCGGTTCCGACGGCGTAGTGGGCAAAAACTTCCGCGAAGTGGCCCGCAAAATCGGTTTCCCGATTATGATTAAAGCGTCTTTGGGCGGCGGCGGCAAAGGAATGCGCGCGTGCCTGAAAGAAGAAGATTTGGAACGCATGATGAAAACCGCGCAGGGCGAAGCCAAGGCCAACTTTGGCGACGACCGCGTGTATTTTGAAAAACTCGTTTTAAATCCGCGCCACATTGAAGTGCAGGTGGCGGGGGACAATTACGGCAACGTCGTGGCGTTTGCCGAGCGCGACTGCAGTATGCAGCGCCGCCACCAGAAGCTGGTGGAAGAGTCTCCTTCTCCGTTTGTGGATGCGGTAACGCGCAAAAAACTGCAGGAAGCGGCCTGCAAGCTTGTTAAAGCCGCCAAGTACCGCGGTGTGGGCACCGTGGAGTTTTTGATGGCGCAGAACAAAGAATTTTATTTTATGGAAGTAAACACCCGTCTTCAGGTGGAGCATCCGGTGACGGAATCGGTCTGCGGGCTGGATTTGGTTAAAATGCAAATCCAAATCGCGCAGGGCGAACCGCTGCACGTAACGCAGGACGAAGCGGCCGTGATTAAATGCCACGCCATTGAGCACCGCATCAACGCCGAAGACAGCGAAAAGAATTTCACCCCCTGCCCGGGCACCATTGAAGAATGGATCCCCGCCGGCGGCCTGGGCGTACGCGTGGACAGCCATATGTATACGGGCTATACCATCCCCAGCTATTACGACAGCTTAATCGCCAAACTGATCGTCACCGCGCCGGACCGCACGAAATTGCTGGAACGCAGCCGCCGCTGTCTGGGCGAGTTTCAAATCGGCGGTGTAAAAACCACCATTCCGTTCCACCAGAAAATCGTGGGCAACGAAGATTTCATCCAAGGCAATATGGATACGGGGCTTATTGAGCGCATGATGTCCAAAGAAAAGGAAGCCAGTGAAAGCAAAAAATAAAATTCTCGGCCCGCGCGCCCTTAAAAAAATGGTGGAAACCGCGCGTAAGGAAGGGAAAAAAATCGTATTTACCAACGGCTGTTTTGACATTCTGCACGCCGGACACGTGAGCGTGCTGGAATTCTCGCGCGCCAAAGGCGACGTACTGGTCGTGGGCGTAAACAGTGACGATTCCGTCCGCCGTTTAAAAGGGCCTTCCCGCCCCGTCAACTGCCAGGCGGACCGGGCGCTGGTGCTGGCGGCGCTGGAAAGCGTATCGGCCGTCTGCCTGTTTAAAGAAGATACGCCGTATGAACTGATTAAACTCGTCCGCCCCGACGTGCTCGTCAAAGGCGGCGATTACAAACCCGGCGAGATTGTCGGCCGTGAATTTGCAAAAAAGGTGGTTCGGTTCCCGCTGTTAAAAGGCCGCTCCACCACCAATATAATTAAAAAGGTAAGTAAATAAACCGTTTGGCGGCCCCCGTTTGGGCGGCCGGCGGACGGTTGTTGCGCCACGAGGATAAACAATATGTCTGATATTTTTGAGAAATGCAGGAATTTCAAAGACGCCAAACTGGCTATGCGTATGGGCATTTACGGCTATTTCCAGCCGATTGAATCCGCCCAGGGGCCGGAAGTGATGTTAGGCGGTAAAAAATATATTATGGCCGGGTCCAACAACTACTTAGGCCTGGCGGACGACCCCGAAATGAAAAAAGCGGCCAGCGAAGCCGCCCTGAAATACGGCACCGGCTGCGCGGGTTCGCGCTTCTTAAACGGCAACACCAAAGCCGCCGACGAGCTGGAAGCGCGCATCGCCAAATTTAAACGCAAACAAGCGGGGCTTATTTTCTCTACCGGATATCAGATGAACCTGGGCGTGGTGTCGTGCCTGGTTAAAAAAGGCGACTACGCCATCGTGGACAAGCTGGACCACGCCAGTATTTTGGACGGCGTGAAACTTTCCGACGGCGAAATGGTGCGCTTTAAACACAACGACCCGGAAGACCTGGAGCGCGTGCTGTCCAAACTGCCGGAAGAAGCCGGCAAACTGATTATCGTAGACGGCGTATTTAGCATGGAGGGCGATATCTGCCCGCTGCCGGAAATTGTTAAAGCGGCCAAGAAATACGGCGCGCGCATTATCGTAGACGACGCGCACGCCACCGGCATTATCGGCAAAACGGGCCGCGGCACCTGCGAGTATTTCGGCCTGGAAAACGGCGAGGTGGACCTGGTGGTGGGAACCTGCTCCAAAACGTTTGCCACCGTCGGCGGTTTTGTGGTGGGGGATGAAGACATCATCCACTATATCCGCCACAACGCCCGCAGCCAGATTTTCTCCGCCGCGCTGCCGCCCGCTTCCGTGGCTTCCATCACCAAAGCGCTGGAGCTGATTGAAAACGACACTTCCCGCCGCGACAATCTGTTCCGCCTGACCGCGAAACTTAAAAAAGGCCTGGAAGACCTGGGGTACGATTTGGGCACCAGCACCACCCCGGTGCTGCCGGTGCACGTGGGCAGCAACGAAAACTGCTTTAAAATGTGGCGTGCGCTGCACGAGCTGGGTATTTTTTCCAACCCGGTCGTCAGCCCCGCCGTGCCGCCCGGCCGCGCGCTGATGCGCCTGACCTTGATGGCTACGCATACCGACGAACACGTGGATAAAATTATTGACGCGTTCGCCCAGGCGGGCCGCGCAATCGGCATTATTAAATAGTTTGTGTATTTCAAAACCCCGGTTTTAAGCCGGGGTTTTGTATTTAGGGTGAGGAATATGAGTGTGGAAATCCGTCAAATTACCGACAGCGAATTAAACGAATTTGTAAATTTTCCGTTTGAACTGTATAAGCGGGATCCGTATTGGGTGGGGGAACTGAAAGCCGACACCAAAAAACTCCTGCGCGCAGACAATGTTTTCTGGACGCACGGCGAGCGGGCTCTTTTTATGGCTTACCAAAACGGCAAGCCCGCCGGGCGCATTCTGGCGCTTATCAACCGGGCGCATAACGAATACCATCAGGAAAATATCGGTTTTTTCGGCTTTTTTGACTGCGTAAACGATTCGTCCGTTTCGGACGCGTTGTTTAAAGCGGCCGAAGACTGGCTCCGCTCTAAAGGCGTCACCGCCGTGCGCGGGCCGGCCAATCCGTCCAGCAACCACGTGTACGGCCTTTTGGTGGACGGTTTTGACAGTATGCCCGCTATCATGATGCCGTATAATTACCCGTATTACGCGGCACTGATTGAGCGGGCGGGTTTTACCAAAGTGAAAGATTTGCTGGCGTTTCACCGCACCAAGGATGATAAATTTTCCGAACGGTTTACCAAAGTCTGCGCCCGGTGCGCGCGCGGCAAGGGCATTACGCTCAGGCGGCTGAATTTGAAAAACTTGGAGCAGGAAGCCGAAATCATCCGCGAAATTTATAACAAAGCCTGGGCGGAAAACTGGGGCTTTGTGCCGCTGAGCAAGCAGGAAATGGCCGACGTGGTGAACGAATTAAAATTGATTGTGCGACCCGAAGGCACCTGCGTGCTGGAGGCGGACGGCGTACCCGCCGGGTTTTATATTGCCATCCCGAATATGAACCACGCTTTAAAGGAGCTGAAGGGCTCGCTGGCGAACCCGTGGCGCATTTTAAAAGCGTTGTGGGCCTGGCGTAAAATTAAGGACGCGCGCTTGATTATGCTGGGCGTGGCGCCGGAATTTAGGCAGCGCGGGATTGATTTGATTTTAATCAAGCACATTGTGGACCACGGCGTAGCCGTTTGGAACGAGGCCGAGCTTTCCTGGGTATTGGAAGACAACGAAGGCATTATCCGGGGGATTGTGGAGTGCGGGTGTCATCCCAGCAAGCGTTACCGGCTGTACCAAAAGGATTTATAACGGCTGTCGTATGTTGCATTTACGTACACGGACTAAAGAAATCTTCTTTAGTCCGTGTTACTTGTACGGGCAACTATTTTCCATATTTGTGCGATTTTGCGTTCCCTTGCCTCTCGGCGTACCTGGCAGTACTTCCTCGGGCAACTGGCCACGCAAACTCGCAGCAAATCTGAAAAATCAGCCAATGGTCCGCGAAGGCAGTCTGTGCCGGACGGCACCTGAATGAACGGCTGTCGTATCGTCGGATTTACGTACACGGACTAAAGAAGGTTTCTTTAGTCCGTGTTACTTATATGGAACAAGAATGTATCGTACCGGGGGAGAGAGCCGCCGGGTAAAAAAGCCAAACAAAGGGCCCTATCCTTCCCACGGGAATAGGGCCTTTTGTAACTTTGTCCGGTGGGCGGGTCCCCTCCCGCGTCCGGACGGATGAAATCTATATACTTATGGTATGTTATTAAATTTCTTTTTTAAAGCTTAAAAACTAATTAGTTTGAAAAAGAACTCCGCCCTGATACGGACGGAGTTCTTTTATTTTCAAGAGGAACGGTGTTTTTACCCCATATAAAAACGCAGTTTCCTCTTTTCCCCTGTGCAGCTCCCTTGCTCGCGGCCTTTGGCCGTTTATCCCCCGGAGCTTGATGAAATCCGTTTCCTTAACCATACGGTAACTAATCCCGCGTCCCGGGTAAAGCCGGAAAAAGGGTTAGTTTGTTGGGTTGCGGTTCCCCTGCGTTACTTTTGCTCGTAACAATAAAACCCCCGCAGGGAGGCGGGGGTTTTATATAGCATTTGGGATTATTTTTTAGAAGTGCTGACGCGTTCCCACGCCGCTTCAAAATCCGGCGGGACGGGTGCCTCAAACATCAGTTTTTTGCCCGTCAGCGGGTGTTTAAATTCCAGGCGCCGCGCGTGCAGCATCAGGCGGTCCGCCGTGGCGCCGCGGTAGAGCCAGTCCCCCAAAACGGGATATCCCAGCCAGCTTAAATGTACGCGCAGCTGGTTGGTGCGGCCCGTGCGGGGGTAGAGTTCAATATAGGTAAATCCGTTTTTGCGCTCCAGCACTTTATAGCCGGTGACGGCCACGCGCCCGATATCCGACGCTTTGATTTTGCCGCCCGCCACGCGCCCGATCGGCACGTCAATGGTGCCTTCGTCGTCCGGCACTTCGCCGCAGGCGATGGAATGATAGGTTTTGTGCACGTCGCGGTTGGCAAACAGCGCCACCATTTCGGCCTGGAACTCCGGGTTCTTGGCCACCAGCATCACGCCGCTGGTTTCGCGGTCCAGCCGGTGCACGAGGCCCGCGCGCGGGGTGGCCGGGTCAAAGCCTTTGGGCGGGTTGGCGAGAATGACGGACACCAGCGTCTCTTCAGACGAGAAAACGGCTTCCGGATGTTCTTCCCACACCGGGCTCTGCGGGTGCACAAGCATACCGGCGGGTTTTATCAGTACAAAAAAATCTTTTGCGTCGTGGATAATTAAATCGGAAAGTTTGGTTTTGCTTTCGGCCCGGGGGAATTCAATCGCCACCGTTTCGCCGGCCGTCAGCGGCCAGGAAGGCTTTACTTTTTTGCCGTTGACGGTGATTTTGCCGTCTTTAATCATTTTCTGCACGAGGGCGCGGGAAAAATCCGGCAGTTCGTCGGCGGCAAAAATGTCCAGGCGGCGGGAGTATCCTTCAAAAATGATTTTTTTGGTTTCAGGCATGTTGTTTATCCTTTTTTAAATAACGCCACACGATAAGCGCGGCCAGCGCGCCCAGAAGCGAAAGGCCCTGGGAAGGCGAAAGCCCTAAAATATATTCGCCCCGGTAATCGCCGCGGAAGAATTCAATAATAAAACGCATCAGGCTGTAGCATATCACGTATTCCACTAAAATTACGCCCGCTTTGTGCGGTTTTTTATAGGCGTAATGGAGAATAAAAAATAAAACCAGGTTGCCCGCGGCTTCATACAGCTGGGTGGGGTGGATGTGTACGCCCAGCAGTTCCGGCGCTACCAGTGAATGCGGGTTAGTAAACGCCACGCCCCAGGGCATATCCGTCGGGCGGCCGTGGCAGCAGCCGGCCAGAAAACAGCCGATGCGCCCCAGCGCGTGCCCCAGCGGCAGGGCGACGATTAAAAAGTCGGACGTTTGTAAAACAGGCAGCCGCTTCTTTTTCATATACCAGACAAGCGCGGCTACGGATACAATCATCCCGCCGAAGAATACGAACCCGTAGCGGAAATCGTGCACGATGTTGGAAAGTTTTTCGGCCAGCGTTGCGCCCAGATGCGGCCAGGAAACGAGGATATAGAGCAGTTTGCTCCCGGCCAGCGCGCCGATAAACGCAATAAAAATCAGGTTCCAGAAAGTGTCTTTGTCCAGCCCGATTTTTTTCAGGCGCGGCAGCAGATACAGCGCGGCCGCCGCATAACCGAGAGCCGTCATCAGCCCGTAGCTGGCCAGCTCAAAGGAGCCTATTTTGAACAGTACCGGATGCATTACAAGGCCTCCCCGTCGCGTATGGCGTTGCGCATAAATGGGTTTTTCACCCGTTCGTACCCGATGGTGGAACTGCATTTGCCGCCGTAGCTGTGCCCGGCGAAGATTTGCGTGTCTTCGGGCAGTTTGGAAAGTTTAACGAGGCTTCTGCGCATTTCGCGCGGGTCGGAGGACGGCAGGTCCACGCGGCCGCAGGCGCCGGGGAACAGCGTATCCCCGGTAAAAAGGGCGTTGCCGATTTTAATGCATACGCCGCCCGCCGTATGGCCGGGGGTGGGGATAATTTCCACGCGGAAGGGTCCCACGTCAAAGGTTTGTTCGCCGCTGTAGGCGTTTAGCATATGCGCGTCAATGCCGGAGAGAATGACGTCGTTCTTTTCCATATACCCTTTCAGGCGGTGTTTTTCCAGCAGGTCCTGGGCAAATTTAACGTGGTCAAAATGCCCGTGGGTAAAGAAAACAGCCAGCAGGCGCAGGCCTTTTTCCTGCAGGGTGTGCTCCAAAAAATTCATATCCCAGGCCGGGTCAATTAACAGGGCGTCCTGCCCTTCGCTGACGAGGTAGATGCAATTGTCCATCGGGCCCAGATTGATAACGTCTATATTCATAAAATCCTCTTGCGCGCCTGCGCTATTTTACGTGGAAGCGAAACTCAATTTCGCCGGGTTTAACCATATTGTACTGCGTCCGCGCGAGTTCTTCAATATATGCCGGGTCCTGCTTTTCCAGCAGTTTCATTTTAGCCAGCAGTTCTTCGTGCTGGTTATCCAGCTGTACGCGCTGGCGGGCCAGCTTGCGCATTTCCAGTTTGTTATGCACCAAACTTAAAAAACTGCTTCCTAAAAAAAACGTAACCACCGCCGCCAGCCCGAAGGCCAGCAGCAGTGGTTTTTTGTTGCGGATTAAAGCTGCTTTAAGTTCCTGCGTCATTATTTCTTAAAGGCAGAATCGCACGCGTAGACGGCTTTTTCGCCCAGTTCCGCTTCAATTTGCAGCAGGCGGTTGTACTTGGCCGTGCGTTCGGAGCGGGCCGGCGCGCCGGTTTTGATGGCGCCGGCGTTGGTGGCCACCGCCAGGTCGGCGATGAAGGTGTCTTCCGTTTCGCCCGAGCGGTGCGATACGATGCGCGAGTATCCGTTCTGTTTGGCCAGTTCCATCACGTCAATCGTTTCGGACACGGTGCCGATCTGGTTGACTTTAATCAAAATGGAGTTGGCGGCTTTTTCTTCAATGCCTTTCTGCAGGCGTTTGATGTTGGTGACGAACAAATCGTCGCCCACCAGGTTGATTTTTTTGCCGAGCTTTTTGGTGATGTGTTTCCAGCCGGCCCAGTCGTCTTCCTGCAGCGGGTCTTCAATGGAGATGAGCGGATACGCGGCGCACCAGGCGGCGTAGATATCCGTCATCTGTTCGGCGGAGTACATTTTGCCTTCAAAGCGGTAGGCTCCGTCGTGGAAGAATTCGCTGGCGGCGCAGTCCATCGCCAGGGAAATTTCCGGATGGCCGGCCTTTTTGGCGGCGGCCAGTATGGTTTTTAACACGTCTTCGTGCTTGGAAATTTTAGGAGCGAAACCGCCTTCGTCGCCCACGGCGATTACCATGCCTTCGGATTTTAACAGGCTTCTCAGGGAATGGTAGGTTTCGCTGGCTTCGCGCAGGGCTTCGGAAAAGTTCTTGGGCGCGGTGGGCACAATCATAAATTCCTGCACGTCCAGGCCGGAATCGGCGTGTTTGCCGCCGTTGATGATGTTAAGCATCGGGGCGGGCATTAAATAGGTGTCGTATTCCAAACCGTACACGTTGCGGATGTGTTGGTAGAGCGGCAGTTTGGCGTGGTGGCAGCCCGCGCGCAGTACGGCCATGGAAACGGCCAGCGTGGCGTTGGCGCCCAGGTTGGATTTGTTTTCCGTCCCGTCCAGGGCGATCATGCTTTCGTCCACCAGGCGGATGTCGTACGGGTCCATCCCGGCCAGCTGCTGGGAAATGCGTTCCACGTTTTCCACGGCTTTTAATACGCCTTTGCCGTTGTAGCGTTCGCCGCCGTCGCGCAGTTCAAGCGCTTCGTGCGAGCCGGTGGAAGCTCCGCTGGGCACCGCGGCGGTGCCGGTGTTGCCGTCGTCCAAAAGCACGTCGGCGGCGATGGTCGGGTATCCGCGCGAGTCCAAAATTTCTCTTGCCGTAATTCTTTTAATGCGAACCATAGTTACAACCCCCTTCGGCCGCGTGGCGGCCGTTTGTCAGACGATACTGTCAATAATTTTTTTGCCTTCTTTGATGAGCGCGGCCGGCAGTTTTTCATCCTGCGCTTCCGCGTACATACGAATCAGCCGTTCGGTGCTGGACGGCCGGATGGCCAGCCAGCTGCCGCCTTTCAAAATAAATTTGAAACCGTCGGTGGAGTCAATACGCCAGACGGACGTCTTGTTGATGGACAGCGGCGGGCGGATGTCCAGCCGTTCCATGATTCGGTTGATTTCAGTTTCCGTTTTCGGGATACTTACTTTCTGGTCAAACAATTGTTTGTACTTCTTATAAAATTCTTTTTTAAGCTGTTTGAGCGTTTTGCCCTCTACGGCCAGCATATCCACCACGAGCAGACACGCCAGCAGGCCGTCTTTATCCGGGATGTGGTTCGCCACGGCGATGCCGCCGGACTCTTCCATCCCCATAATATACTGCCCGGTGGTCATCAGCTCGGTGATGTATTTAAACCCTACCGGCGTTTCGCGCAGCATCAGCCCGTTGGTTTTAGCCACCTGGTCAATCAGGTTGGACGTAATGACGCTTCTGCATACGCGGCCTTTTAATTTTTTGTTACGCACCAGGTGTTCCAACAGCATCGGCGCGATTTCGTTGGGGGAAACCCAGTTTCCCTCCGCGTCAATGATGCCGAACTTGTCGCAGTCCGGGTTGCAGGCGATGCCCAGGTGCATCTTTTTACCGGTAACCAGCTTTTTAAGGTCGGTCAGGCTGACGGGGCCCGCGTTGGGCACGTGCCCGCCGAAGAGGACGTCGTCCCCTTCGTGGATGCCTTCCACGGTAACGCCGTATTTTTCCAAAAATTCGCGGAAATAGTTTTTAGCCGTTCCGAAAAGCGGGTCCACCGCCACTTTAAGCTTGGATTTTTTAAGCGCTTTTACGTCCAGCATTTTTTCCAAACGCGCCAAATAGCTTTTGCGCAGGTCTTTGCTGACGACGGCCGCGGCGTTTAAATAACCAAATTCGGTGGAAGAAGCTTTTAAAATCTGGGCGCTGGGGGAGGGAATGCGTTTTTCAATGTCCTGCACGATTTCGTTGTTGGCGATGCCGCCGTAGTAGGAAATCCATTTTACGCCGTTTACATAGTATTCGGCTTCGCTGCCGGTTACCACAATGGCCCCGACGGCGCACTCGTTCAGGACGGCCCACTCGGCCACGGGGGTCGGCAGGGGCAGTTCGGCCACTTTTACGGTAATTCCGCTCTGCACCAGGGCATTGGCGGCAATATAAGCAAATTGTTTAGAGAAAAAACGGGTGTCAAACCCCACGAGCACGAGGGGTTTCTTGGGTTTTTTGCCGTGTTCTTCGCAGTGCTTGCGGTAACCCGTACCTTCAAAACCGTAGAAGGGATGTTCCAGAATATGTTCGGAAATCCCGTAAGCCAAACGCTGTACGGACTGGGCGGTAAGCCCGTCCGCGGTAACGGCCCGGAAGCCGGCGGTGCTAAACTTGATATCTTCACTCATCGTGCTGGTATTATACTAAAAAACAGGCATTTTTTCACGTTTGGGGAAAAAAAGGAAAGGGAACGGGCCGTAAAATGATAAAATATATGCAACCCATAATAAGGAAAGAAAAATGAATTTTGAATACGTAAAACAATACATCAAAGACGCGGGCCTGCCCAACTTCCGCATTTCGCAGGTAAAAGACGCCATTTTTAAAAAAGGCATTTCGTCCTGGGACGAAGCCACCAATCTGCCGGCGGATTTACGCGAAAAACTGAAACAGGACCGTCCCCTTTTAAGCTTTGAAGTTACCCAAATCGTCTGCTCGCAGCAGGACCGGGTGGCCAAGGCGCTTTTAACGCTTAAAGACGGATACCGCATTGAAACCGTATTGTTAAAACCGCAGGACACCTGGAGCGTGTGCGTGTCCAGCCAGGTGGGGTGCCCGCTGCGCTGTTCCTTTTGCAGTACGGGCAAGATGGGCTTTAAGCGCGATTTGACGCAGGAAGAAATTACCGACCAGGTGCTGATGTGGTACCAGTACGTGCGCAAAGAACGGCTGGGCGAGCGGATTTCCAGCGTGGTGTTTATGGGGATGGGGGAGCCGCTGCTGAATTATTTAAACGTGGTCAAAGCCGCGCGGGACTTGTCCGACCCGGACTATTTAAACATCGGCGCGCGCCATATTTCCATTTCCACTTCCGGCGTGGCGGACAAACTGCACAAGCTGGCGGTGGATTTGCCGCAGGCCAATTTGGCGGTGTCTTTGCACAATGCGGACAACGACGAGCGCAGCCGCATTATGCCCGTCAACCGCAAGTTTGATTTGGACGATTTGAAAAAAGCGGTGGAAGAATACATCGCCATGACGGGCCGCCAGGTGTTTTTGGAGTATTCGGTGATTGAAAACATCAACAGCCGCCCGGAGCATATCCGCAAACTGGCGGACTGGATTTACAGCATTAAGGACAATTACCTGCTGCACGTCAACCTGATTGCGTGCAACCTGGGACGCGGCGAAAAAACCGACGACCGCGTGGTAAAAGATTTTGCCGCCGGGCTCAAGGGTATGGGTATCGGCGTAACTATCCGCAAGAGCATGGGCAACGATATTTTGGCCGCCTGCGGGCAGTTGGCTTCTCAAAAAAGATAGGAGGACGTATGAAAAAGTTTAACATCTTAGGCGCGGCGCTTTTACTGCTGGCCGGCTGCGCGACGCTGGAGCAAACCAATTTGGACTGGATTCCAATAGGGCCGGACTTCCCGGCCACCAAGGCGAAAAACGTACAGATTCTCGGCAGTAAGAGCGAAATCACCCGTCCGTACGGCAACCTGGGGCTGTTGCGCATTAAAAATTTGAAACCCGAAAGAGACGTGCTGAAAATGGGCGTGGAAAAAGGGCGCAGATTTGCGGCTTCCAAAGGGGCGGACGCCATTTTAATCGGCCAGTATAACAGCGCCGAAGACGGCGCGTCCGACCCGCGCGTTACGCTGATTATTTATGCCATAAAGTATGTGGATGATTTGTCCGAAGAAGACGAAAAAGCCATTGAAGATTTTAAAGTATTGGGGATTTTAAATGAACGTTCTGATAGCTAAAACCGTTGATGAATGTGAGCAGTGGACGGACGTCGCCGTCGTGGTGGACGTCCTGCGGGCCGCCACCACCGTCTGCGCGCTGTTGGAGCGCGGCAAAAAAGACGTGCTGGTGTTCGGCGACGCGGAACAAGCCGTCGCTTTCGCCAAAGCGCACCCGGATTTTGAAGTATATTCCGAGCTGGACTTGCCCGTTGCGCACGAGGACAATTCGCCGTATGCGGCGTCCCGCTCCAACGCGCGCAAGCCCGCCCTGGTGGTAACTGCCGCCGGGACAAAGGCCGTTACGTGCGCGCGGCAGGCGTCTTTAGTGCTGGCGGGGGGATTCTGCAACTTTTACGCGCTGGCCGAGGCGCTTACTTCGCAAAACAAAGACGTACTGCTTATCCCCAGCGCGCTTTACGGCACGTCGGACGACGTGAAAGATGGTCTGTGTGTGCAGGCGCTTAAAGATTTTATCCAGGGCATTGGCACCCCGGAAGACGCGATTGTGGAGTTTAACAACACGATGCGCTACGGGGAATTTATGAAACAGGGCCCGAAAACCGCCGAGAAAGATGCAAAAATCGCTTTTAAAGTAAACGGTTTGCCGGTGGTGCCCCAGATAACCTGCGCCAAAGAAGGTTACGGCGTATGCCACGCCTACGGCACGCCCGCGCCGGCGCAGTGGCTGGATGAACCGCCCGCCGAAGCGTCCGCGCAGGAAGCGGACGAGCCAGCCGAAGAGGCCGTGCAGGAAGCGGAAACGCCGCGCTCGGCCACTAAGCGCATTAAAAATTTTTTCAGCGACATTTTACACGCCGCCAAAGAAGAAAAAGCGGAGCTTGAAAAAAGCGTACAGCCCGCCGCCGCTCCTGAAAAAACCGTGTCCGCTCCGCAGTCCGACGATTTGTTGGACGAGGTGTTGAAGCAGTCGCAGCCCGCCGCGTCCCAAACGCCCCGGGCGGCGGAAACCGCACCGGAACAGCCCGCCGCTCCGGCGGACAAACCCGCTCCGGCGGCACAGGCGGACGCTCCGCGGGAAAAGGCCTCCGGGCCGCGCCAGTCCGTCACGCTGCCGGGAGAAGTAACTTTTTCCGGCAAAGCTTCCGGATTTGGCGGCAAGGCCAAAAAGAAAGCCATTGTGCTTTTCTCGGGCGGATTGGATTCCACCACGTGTTTGTACTGGGCCATCGCGCACGGATACGAGTGCGAAGCACTGACCGTTTCGTACGGCCAGCGGCACGACCGGGAAGTGCTGGCCGCGCAGATGATTGCGCGCAACCTGGGGATTAAACACCATTTAATTACGCTTAACCTGCCGTGGCTGTCGTGCTGTTCGCTGGTGGACAAGAACCAGACGCTGCCCGACGTGGCGCTGGAAGACATCCCGAAAGAAGGGATTCCGTCCACGTACGTGCCGGGCCGGAACCTGATGTTTTTGGCGATTGCCGGGTCGCTCTTAGACGCGGCGGGCGCGGATGCGATTATCGCGGGCCCGAACGCCGTTGATTTTTCCGGCTATCCGGACTGCACGCCCGCGTTCTTTAAAGCGGCGGCGGACGCATTAAACCGCGGCACGAAAATGGGCGTAACGGAAGGGATTGAAGTGCTGGCGCCGCTGATGCGTTTGTCCAAAACGCAGATCGTACAGCTGGCGGCCAAACTCAAAGTGCCCTTTGAGCTGACCTGGAGCTGTTATGCCGGAGGCCAGAAGCCCTGCGGGCACTGCGATTCGTGCAAACTGCGCGCCAAAGGCTTTGCCGAGGCCGGCATACACGATACGTCGTTAGATTAATATGCTGTGGAAGTATTATTTGTTTTTGGCCGGGGCCATTGTTTTTGAAATCATCGGCACCAACGCTTTAAAGGCGGCGGCCGGGTTTACGCGGCTGGGGCCGTCTTTGCTGACGGTGGCCGCGTATGTCGGGGCGTTTTATTTGCTGGGGCTTTCGTTAAAGGGGATTTCCCTGGGGATTGCCTACGCCGTTTGGGCGGGCGTCGGCATTGTGCTTACGGCGGTGGCGGCGTTTCTGGTTTTCCGGGAACGGCCCGATTTGCCCGCTGTGCTGGGTATGGGGCTTATCATACTGGGCGTAGTGGTGATTAATGTGTTTTCCAAGACGGTTTCTCATTGAAGGAGGATATATGAAAAAATTTTTGTTGCCGGCAGTAACCCTTTGTTTTTCAGCCGCATTGTTTGCGGCGCAGCCGCAGGCGGAGGTGCGGGAAGCGGAGCCGCCCGCCGAATGCAGCCTGCCTAAAGAGGCGGCCGCCGTACCCGCCGCCAAGCTGACGCCGGCGAAGAAGCTGACCCCCGCCGAAGAAAAAAAAGCGTTTGAAGCGCGCCGCAAGCTGATTAACAAACTGGTAAAACAGTACCGCAAGGCGTCCGAGGCCGAAAAGCCGGCCATTAAGGCCCGGCTGGCGGAAGCCGTGTCCGAAAGCGTAGACGCGGGTATGGCTTATTTGGAAGGCCGCATCGCCGCCGAGCGCGCCAACCTGGATAATTGGGAAGCCAAACTGAAGGAAGACCAAAAAAATCTGCCCGAGATAAAAGCCCGGCGCGTGGAGGATTTGATTTCCGGCGAAGCCAAACGCAAACACAAAGCCGCCAAGAAAGCCTGGAAAAAGCAGATGAAAGCCGCCAAAAGCCGGTTAAAGTAGCCGTTTTGAACCGCCATACAAAAAGCCTTCCCGTTTGGGAAGGCTTTTTTGTACGGAAAAAAGAACGGTTTAATTGAACAGTTCCGACGATTCCAGCGCGTTTAACGCTTTGGTAATGTCGTTTACCACCACAATCCAGCGGGTGCCGGGCCCCGCGCCGGCGGTGCCGTAGATGGTGGTGATGTTGATGCCGTGGCCGGAAAGGACGGAACCAATGTCTTTGACCAGGCCCACGCGGTTGGGCGCGTCAATGCAGATGGCGTCGGTCTTGACGCTGGTGAAACCCGCTTTGGTCAGCGCGTGGCTGATTTCCTGGTCGTATTTAACGGCCAGGCGCACCACGGCCGCGTCGTAGCGCACGTCCTGCGAAATGGCGATGACGTCTACATTTTCGCGTACAAACAGATCCGCAAAATTTTTCAGCGCGCCGGGCTCGTTAATTAAAAAGACGCTGTATTGTTTAACCACACTGATGGACATTCAAACCCCTTTACTAACAAACATACCTGTTTCTAAAATTATATCAAACCTGCGACTGGAAAACGTAAAAAAAACGGCCCCTGTGCGGCCCGCCCGCGGCAGGGCGGTTGTGGAAGTGTGATGAAAGCGTTATTTTTTCGGGGAAAAGCCGTTTAAGGCCGGGGTTTGGTCCTGCGGATAATTTGGAGCATTTGGGCGTGGATTTTGCCGTTGCTTGCTAGCATGGTGCGGCCGTAATCGGGCAGCTTCTTATATTTTTTACCGCTGTAGTCCGTTACTTTTCCGCCGGCTTCCTGCAAAATAAGTATGCCGGCGCCCACGTCCCACGGGTTTAAATTGTCTTCCCAGTAGCCGTCGGTGCGGCCCGCGGCCAGCCAGCACAAATCCAGCGCGGCCGAGCCCAGGCGGCGTACGTCGTGGCAGGAATTTAAAAAGTCTTCAAAGCGCGTGAGCAGTTCCGGCATGCGCGTAAAGCGGTTGTACGGAAACCCCGTTACCAGCAAAGCCTGCGCCAGTTTGGCGGTTTTGGATACGTGTATTTTTTTGCCGTTAAGCGTGGCGCCTTTGCCTTTTTGGGCCAAAAACGTTTCGCCCGTGGCCGGGTTGGCCACGCCGCCCAAAACGGGTTCGTTTTTATAAAACAGCGCGACGGAAACCGAGCATTGCGGAAAAGTATGCGCAAAATTGGTAGTGCCGTCAATCGGGTCAATCACCCAGGTATAATCCGCGCCGGTGTTTTTGACGGCGTCTTCTTCGGCCAGGTAATCGTGCCGGGGGAAGCGTTTGCGGATGATGTCCAGCACCGCTTTTTGGCTGGCGACGTCGGCCTTGGTAACCAGGTTGGCCTTGCCTTTAAGTTCGTAGCCTACTTTGCCGAAATGCCGCCGCACCACCTTGGAGGCGGCTTGCAGACATTCTTGTAAAACGGCAAATTCCTGTTTCATTTTTTAAGGTCCAGCACTTCGGCGGCTTTGAGTTTGTCTTCCAAGTACAGCATAGCTTTGCAGTCGTCTTCGTTGTACATCAGCACTTTGCCGAGCAGTTCGTCGTTGCCGGTTTTAAGCCAGCTGGTAAAGTAAACCATGCTGTCCATCGCGCCGCAGTCGTCCTGCCGCCAGTTAAACCCAAACGCGGGCGCGGCGGCTTTTAGCGAGAAGCTCGGCGCGGGCAGGTAAAATTGCTTGTTGACGGAGACTTTTAGGTCGTAGCAAATCTCGCACAGGGCTTTTAGTTTGGCCGCATCCCGCGGGTTTTTGCCGGCGAGATTTTTCATTTTTTTAACTTCGTACTCCGTCCAGTGGTACAGGGCGGTGTTGGCGAAGTCTTTGATATAGTCGTAAAACTGTTCAAAAATTTTGATTTCTTCTTCCGGCGTTTTCGCCACAAAGCTGACGTATTTGTTTTCTTCTTTGTCCCAAATGCCGATGAGGTAGACAAAAGACACATTGTCTTTGGTGAAGGTTTCCGTGGCCTCAAAATCAAAGTACAAATTATATTTCTTGGCGGGCGGGGGGAAGTGCCCGGCTTCGCGCAGTATCGGCTTGTTGTGCAGGTACGCCTGGGCGTTATAGTAGGAGTCGGTGGCGTGCGGCTCTTCCAGGATGCCTTGCAGTTTTTCAATTCCGGCGCGCGCCACGTCGTCCGTCGTGTACATTCCGTTGATTTTCAGGCATTGGCGCATTTCGGTATTAAGGCCCGGGAGCATTAACAAATCTTTGGTTTCCGCCACCGTTTTGTTGGCGTATACGCGCCACGGCGCGCTGGCGGCTTTGGGCGGTTTGTGGGCTTCGGGCTTGGCCAGCCCGTCGCGGATGCTGCGCCAGTAGGCCAGCTCGCGGGCCAGCCGGTCGCAATGGTCCTGGTAGGCGACGTCCAGGGTGCGGTCTTTTAAGAACACGCGGGTATTGTCTGGCGTATATTTTTGCGTACAGCCTAGCATCCGGTTCAGCAGGCATACCTGCAGGGCGTAATGCTCCTTTAAATCGTGCGCGCGCTTAAACTGGAAAATGTGATAGTGGTAAGGGCCGAACGCGCTGGGAGCGCCGTCGGAACGGACCAGCAGGTTGATGCTGCCGTAGGTGTTTTCGGGCAGGTTCCACAGCAGGGCGTTGGCTATGGCGCTTTCGCCGCGGGCCATGGCGGAAAGGGTGTTTTTGAAGCGTTCGGTTTCGTTTTCGCCCGTTACAAACACCACGCCGGGGAACTCGTTTTTAATCCACAGGTCGCGGGTGTTGCGGTCGGTACGGATTTTTAAATTCTCGTAGCGGTTGGCTTCGGGGACGGCCGCCTCTTTGGGCGCGTGAAAAAAGCACCAGATGCTGAAAGGGTCTTCCAGCAGGGAAAACATTTTAGAGGCGTTAAAATCCTGCTTGCCGGGCGTGCGTCCGGCGGAAAGGGTGTTGAATAAATCCAGAATCTCATTGTCAGTCATTATAAGGTATTCTAGCTTTTTTGGAGAGGGAATAAAACCGTTTTTTGGCGGCTTGCCAGTTTGGCGCGTTATTTGCTACCATAAAAACTTGAGACTATGCCATCAAATGAACAAAGCAAACTGAGCCTGGGAAGTTTAATTACGCCGAACCGCGTGCTGTTTGCGCAAGGCCGTCCGGGCAAAAAAGAGTTAATTGAAGCATTGGTGCGGACCGTCTGCCGCGATTACCCGCAGCTGGACCCGGCCGATGTGGCCTCCCAGGTGCTTAAGCGCGAAGAAGGCATCAGCACCACGCTTGACACCGGCCTTTCCATCCCGCACGCACGCCTGGAAGAACTGGGCGATTTTACCGCCGCGCTGGCGGTGCTGCCCGAACCGTTGCGGGACCAGACTAATTCGGATCTGTCCATCCGGGTCATGTTCTTGTTTCTTTCTCCCGCCAAACCGGCGTTTTTCCAAAAACACCTGCAAATTCTTTCTACGCTGGCCGAGACGTTCAAACCCGAATTTATCCAGGAATTGGTTTCACTTCAAGACGCCGGGGCCGTGGCCGCGCGTCTGGCCCGTTAACAATCCCCATGAAAAACGCTTCCGAGGGTTCACCCAGTCTGTTCCGCGTCAAAAAAGTGGTCGTGCTGACTACGGCCATGCTTACGTTTATCCCGTTCTGGAAAGCCGCCGCCGTGGTGCTGTGCGACTTTGGCTCCAGCGCTTTCTACGCGGGCGGCATCGCCATGCGGGCGTTCGGGCCGGCGTTCCCCTGGTATATTTTAGCCGTTATGCTGTTTTCCGGCCTGCTTTTAATGGTGGAGCTGGAAGCCTGTTCGCTCTTCGTGCGCGGGGGCGCGTACAAAATTGTGCGCGAAGGCTTGGGGGATACCGCCGCCAAGCTGGCCGCGTCCGCGCTTATTTTTGATTTTATTTTAACCGGCCCCATCAGCGCCGTTACCGCCGGGCATTATTTGTGCGGGCTGGCCAATTCGTTTTTGGAAATGGCCGGGCTGAGTTTTACCCTGCCGGAAGGCGGCATTTCCGTAGTGTTCGGGCTGTTGGTAACGGTATATTTCTGGCGGCAGAACGTAAAAGGGATAGAAGAATCCAGCTCCAAAAGCGCCAAAATTATTGCGTTTTCGCTGGCGGTTTGTTTTCTGCTGGCCATTTGGTCGTTTATCACCATCGGCCTGCGCGGCGCGCATATGCCGCCCGCGGCGCTTAGCTTTTCCCCGGAGTCGCTCGGCTGGGCCGGACATATAGACTGGATGAAAACCATCGGCCTCGTGGGGATGTTTATGGCGTTTGGGCACAGCGTGCTGGCTTTGTCGGGCATTGAGACGCTGTCCCAGGTGTACCGCGAAATTGAGTATCCCAAAGCCCAGAATTTAAAGAAAGCCGCGTGGCTGATTTTTGGGTTTGCGCTGCTGTTTACGGGGGGGCTTACTTTTCTGTCGGCCGTTATTATTCCGCCGGAACTGATTGCCGCCAAATACAACGACAATCTGCTCTCCGGCCTGGCGATGAGCCTGGCCGGCCCCGGCATTTTAAAACTGCTGATGCAGGTAATGGTTGTGGTGTGCGGCGTGGCGATGCTTTCCGGCGCGGTGAACACCTCGCTCATCGGCTCCAACGCGCTGATGAACCGTATTGCCGAAGACGGTATTCTGACGGACTGGTTCCGCAAAATCCACCGCCGCTACGGCACTTCGTACCATATCATCCACCTGATTGCGGCGGTGCAGATGATTGTCGTTTTAGTTTCGCGCGGCAACGTATACCTGCTGGGCGAGGCTTACGCTTTTGGCGTGATGTGGTGTTTCGTGCTTGAAGTGGTGGCTATTGCGCGCCTGCGCTGGAAAAAAGCCTCCCAAAAGCGCGATTTTATGTTTCCGCTGAATATCAAATACGAAAATTATTACATTCCGGTGGGGCTTATTTTGCTGTCCGGCTTTTTGCTTACGGTGGCGCTCGTGAATATGACCACCAAACAAATCGCCACCGTGGCGGGATTCGGGTTTACGGCGTTTTTGTTTGCGGTGTTTTCGCTGTCCGAGCGGTTGAACGCCAAAAAAGCCAATACGATGTTTGAGGAAGGCTACCGCGAACGCATCAATGCCGAAACCGTGGACGATTTGAAAGAGGCGTTTTCGGAGCTGGACCGCCCGCACCGCGTGCTGGTGGCCGTTAAAAACCCGGAAAACCTGTACCATCTGGAAGAAGTGCTCAGCAAAGTAAATGCGGACGAAACGGACGTGATTGTGCTGTACTGCAAGCCCGTTGAAAACGTGTTGTACCGCCAGGATATGCGTTCGGCGGCGGTGGACGAGCACGAAGTGTTTACCGCAGTAATTTTTCTGGCCGAAAAATACGGTCTGTCCGTAACGCCCGTGCTGGTGCATTCCAACGACGCTTTCTACGCCATCGCCCAGGCGGCCGCCGTGGCGGACGCGCGGGAAGTGGTGATGGGCGTTTCCGGGCGGCACGGCGCAAACCCGCAGCTGGAGCGCGCGGTAATGACCTGGGGCGCGGTGAAAGACCGCGAACTCAGCCACCCCGTTACCCTGCGTATTTTATGGGAAGGAAGGGAAGTCTCCTACCGGTTCACCCGGTAAGGTCGGGCGGCGCCCCGGGCGGGGCGTGCCTGCGTTTTCCCAATATGATAAAATAAATTTATGGCTATTTTGCGCGTTACCAAATACGGCGAAGATATCTTGCGCCAAAAACTAAAACCCGTTGATTTCAAGACGCTGGAGCCCTTGCTGCCCAAACTGCTTAAAGATATGGAGGATACGTGTCTGGCGGTGCGGGGCGTGGGGCTGGCGGCCAACCAAATCGGGCTGGACTACCGGCTGGCGGTTATTTTGATTCCGGAGTCGGACAAAGAAAACGCGCCTTTAAAACGTTATGTAATTATCAACCCGGAAATCGTGTCCATGCGGGGGGAAAAGATAGAAGAAGAAGGCTGCCTTTCCCTGCCGGGGCTGTGGGCGGAGGTAAAGCGCGCTACGGATGTTACGCTTAAATATATAGACGAGAACGGGCAGGAGCAGGTCAAACGCGCGCGCGGGCTGTTGGCCAAAGCCTTTCAGCACGAGGTGGACCATTTGAACGGCAAACTGTTTGTGGACTTGGTAAATCCCGCTTTAAAGCCGGAACTTAAAAAGGCCATTAAAAAACTGCGTAAAGACTGGAATTAAATTTGGCCATATATAAAAAGCACCCCGGGTTTTACGGCCCGGGGTGTTTTTGTTTGGGTGCAAAGTTTATTTGGCGGCTTTGCCCTGGCTGGCCACGGCGGCCATTTGCTTTTTGATTTCTTCCGGGTCGCCCAGGAAATAATCTTTTTGCAGGACCAGGTCGTCCGTAAATTCAAACACGTACGGCACGCCCGTAGGCAGGTTGAGGTTTACTATCTCGTCATCCGAGATATGCTTTAAATGCTTTACAATGCCGCGCAGGCTGTTGCCATGCGCCGCGATGAGCACTTCGCGCTGGTCCGCCAGCTGCGGAAAAATCACGCCGTTCCAATACGGCAGGATGCGGCCCACGGTGTCCGCCAGCGATTCGGTCAGCGGCAGGTAGGCGGGGGGCACGTCCGCGTAGCGGCGGTCGTTCTGCGGGGCGCGCGGGTCTTCCGGCGTAAGGGCCGGCGGACGCACGTCGTAACTCCGGCGCCAGATTTTTACCTGTTCTTCGCCGAATTTGGCGGCGGTTTCGGCTTTGTTGAGGCCCTGGAGCGCGCCGTAATGTTTTTCATTTAACCGCCAGTTTTTTTCAACCGGCAGGGAATCCTGGTCCATTACGTCCAGCACCTGGTTCAGCGTTTTGACCGCGCGTTTTAAATAAGAAGTGTAGGCTTTGTCAAAATAAAAGCCGGCTTCGCGCAGCTGTTTGCCGGCGCGCCGGGCTTCCTGCACGCCGAGTTCGGTTAAATCTACGTCGGTCCAGCCCGTAAAGCGGTTTTCCAGGTTCCATTGGCTTTGGCCGTGTCTTAGCAATACGATTCTTTTCATAATAAGTCATCTCCCCGATTATTATATTTTATACTACCTTTTTTCGCAAAAACCCGTACACTTATAAAAAGGGTTAGTCCGGCCGGGTTTTGCTTGACGGGCATAAAACTACTTTGATACGATACCATTTGGTGGTTGGGGAGGGAATAATCGGCAGTGTCTGATGCGTATTGTTCCGCTCCAATTTGAGGTTCAGCACAAGAGGGGACGCCTCCGGCGTTCTGTTTTGTTATGTTATTGCAGCATTGAGGAGGGACATTATGGAGTTCAAAAAGAAGAAAGCCTTTACCCTTACGGAACTGCTGGTGGTGGTTATCGTAATCGGCGTATTGGCGGCGGTGGTTCTGCCCAAGTTCAGTAAAGTGGTGGAAACACGTAAAACGACGGAAGCCGAGGCGTTGATGGCCGCCGTGCGCACCGAGCAGGAAAAGCGGTGCGCGCTGGACAAGCGTTACGTGTCGGAATTGTCCGCAGTGAAAGACATCCTGCCTGAGAGCAATACCAAGAATTTTACCTATTCGCTCACGTCTACGGGTATGGAAGCGGCGAGCAAAGGCAAATACGGCTATACGCTGAAAATGCCTTCGTACGCCGACGGCCGTTTGTGCTGCGAAAGCGAAGCCGAGTGCGCCAAGCTTAATAAAGATTACCCGCTCTGCTCCGCGCTGACGGCCCGCGCCGATTACAACAGCGGCGCGGCGTGCGCCGGGGAACCGGAAGAGAAACAGTGTACGGGTTCTTCCACGCGGGCCTGCGGATGTTTAAACAAAGGGACGCAAACGCGTACGTGCGATACGTCTACGGGCACGTGGAGCGGCTGGAGCGCGTGCAGTATCAGCGACGCGTGCGACTGTACGTCCGTTTCCGGGCCGAAGCCCGCTTCGGAAAGTCGCGACTGCAACGAATGCGGCACGCAGACCAGTTCCTACACGTGTAACGCTTCCAACGGCACCTGGACGGAAACGTGGAGCGCCTGCTCCGTAAGCTCCTCTTCCGAGTGCGCGCAGGACTGCCCGGACGGTAAAACCTGGAACGGCACCGCATGCGTATGCAATTCCACAGCTGCCTGTGAAAACAAAATAGTCGGGTTTCAGACTTCAACTGTCACCAGTCTGGGCGCTCAATTTCAACTGGCTACCGTTTATTATGAATGGGATGAAGACACCTGCTCCTGCACTTGCCCCAGCCAGAAAAATCAGTATATATGCGACACCGTGACGAAGTACGGGTCGTGGGATGAGAGCGCCTGCAACTGCGGTGCAGCGGCCCTTCCGGAACAGAGCTACTACTTCAAATGCGTTTCGCGCGAGGTCAGCGAGAGCGGCGGCATGGTTTCGCAAGGCAGCTATTCCACTTTTGAGGCGGCGCAGTCCGCCTGTCTGTCCGGTGAGGATACCAACGCCAGCTTTATGAAATACCTTTCCGGCGGGGAGCCGGTGCCGGGATGCAAGCCGTACCAGGATAAAAACGGCATGTGGGTCAGCTGTGCTTTGACGCCAACGTATTACATCAAATACCAGTGCTCCACCGAGCCGCCGCGGCCGTGTTCGGGTTATGGTTTCTGCGAAGAAATATGTATGGTAGTGCAACCGCACGAGTAAACAAAAAAGTTGGTTTAAAAAACCCGCGCTTTTTACGGCGCGGGTTTTTTGTATCTGTTGAAAACC
>DCTQ01000098.1 GCA_002329395.1 Candidatus Avelusimicrobium alvi
TGCCTTAATGGCGCGAGCGGACTATCAGAGCGGTGCGGAATGTGCAGGGGAACCGGAAGAGAAACAATGTACGGGATCTTCTACGCAGTCGTGCGGGTGTCAAGGTAAAGGAACACAAACGCGTACGTGCGATACGTCCACGGGGACGTGGAGTAGCTGGAGCGCGTGCAGTATCAGCGATGCGTGTGAATGCACGGGGACGAAGCCGGAAGAAAGCCAGACGTGCAACAACTGCGGCACACAGACGCGCAGTGTAACGTGCAATACGTCTACGGGAGAATGGAGCACGGGTGCGTGGGGCGAATGCAGCAAGACGGAAGCGGAGTGTGCGATAGTGCAGACCTGCTTCAACGGCGCAACCCGGGGCAGCCAAACGTGTAATATATGCGGGACGCAGACCACGGAAAAATGTGTGGACGGAACCTGGATTACCGAGGCGGGGGAATGCAGTAAAACGTTTGCACAGTGTTTTTCTCTTTGCAGTGAGGGGGCCACGCGTCAAATTGAGGAACAATACGATTGTGGCACGAGAAAAATTACGCAAGAATGTAAAAATGGAAAATGGGAGGCCACCTTCACCGGTGTAAAAACGTTAAAAGAAGGCGCTGAATGCTGGACGGGTGATGCCCGCGACTGGGGCGGATATACCTGCACGGGGCCGACCCAATGTCTTCAGACGATGCAGCCTAGTCAGGATTTGGTAGTTGATTCCAGGATTGACGATGGATTGGGCAGCGGCAGTTCTACCTCTAACCAGACTTGCAACAGCGGCCAGACATGTAAAAACTGCAAATGGGAACAGCGTCCTTGCGCTTCCAGCGGCTCCAGCGGCGGCGGCGGAGGAGGTGGCGGCGGCGGTTGCACTTCTTATATGATGCGCGCTGTCAACTTTGATGCGGGTTCGCAATATACCTGGTGCAACGTTTCAGTAATGGACTGCGGCGGCGGTGACGTGACGTACGGAAACGTGAGCTGTATTTAATAAAATTCTGTTCGTGTCATTCCTCCCCCGGATTGTTGCGGGGGAGGATTTTTGGATATATCGGGCGGCGGCGTTTTACTTGTCTGGCTTTAGCGGGTTTTTCGGCGGCGGTACGCGGCCGTTTTTTTAAACCGCCGGTTTGACAGTAAAAAGGAGGGACTTTTATGGAGTCCCTCCTTCTTACTAATCCGATTTCCGCCTTGACAAGCGGGGTTTTGTCTGGTAGCCTTTGATTATAGTATACTTAAAGTATAATTCCATACAGTAACAAACTGAAGGGGGAGACGTATGAGCGAAGTGATTTTGACGGATGCTAATTTTGAAGAAGAAGTGTTGAAACATAAAGGCCCGGTGATGGTGGATTTTTGGGCGACCTGGTGCGGCCCGTGCCGTATGTTGGGCCCCGTGGTGGAAGAACTGGCCAAAGAATACGCCGGCAAAGTGAAAGTGTGCAAATTAAACACCGACGACGGCGCCGATACCAGCTCCAAATACCGCATCACCTCCATTCCCACTATTATTTTCTTTAAGGACGGCGAAGTCGCCGGACAGACGGTGGGATTGCAATCCAAGGCGGCTTTGCAGGAAAAACTTAACGCCTTGCTGTAAGGTGTGTTTATGAAAAAAATATTTATATGGAGTTTTGCACTTGCCCTGCTGGCGGGCGGTGTGTTTTCGCTGGCGGCGCAAGATTGCACCGGCGGCGTGTGCACCGTTGCCGGCGATAAAACCGTTTCGGGCGGGGATTCTTCCTCCCTCCCGGTTTTAACCAGCCAGTCCTATGCGTCCATGAAAAAGGACCAGGTGTTTGTTGTTATGTTTTCGGCGGCGTATTGCCGCCCGTGCCGCGAGGCCAAACAGCAGATGTTCCCCGAGCTGATGAACAAATACGCCAAGTACGGCAACGTGCACTTTTTCACGCTGGATGTGGAGAAAGACGTAGCCGGCCCCGGCGGCGTGTTTTTAAAAGACGCCTGGGCGGTTTCCGCACTGCCGACGTTTGTCGTGGTGTATAACGATTCCGTTATGCTGTCCCTCAGAGGGTATTCGGCCGATTCCAGAGCCGCGACCCAGCAGGCCATTGAAAATAAAATTAACGCTTTAAGATAGCCGTTTCCTCCCGCTCCCTTTCCGGGAGCGGGAGAGATTATCCGTCCCGCCCGCTGCCCGTATGAAAAATTTTTCACCCCAGCTGTTTTTAATTGACGCCCACGGCTTCCTGCACCGCAACTATCACGCGCTGCCGAAACTGACGACCTCGTCCGGCCAGGAAGTGGGGGCGCTGTACGGTTTTTTAAGATGGCTGATTAAAATGCTGCGCGAGCAAAACCCCGCTTACGTGGCGGTGTGTTTTGATTCTCCCGGCGGCTGCGCGCGGCGCAAGGCGCTGCTGCCCACGTATAAAGCCAACCGCAAAAAACCGGATGACGCGCTGGTCAGCCAGTTAAATTTGGCGCGCGGGCTGGTGCACGAACTGGGGCTTGCGGTGGTGGCGCAAAGCGGCATTGAAGCCGACGATTTAATGGCTTTCTTAGCCATCGGCGCGGCCAAGGAGCAGGTGCCCAGCGTGCTGGTTACGTCGGATAAAGACGTGTACCAGTTTCTAAACGATTTTATTCATATTTGGCCCGCCGGCGGCAAGGACGGCTTTAAAGGGCCGGAAGCCGCCAAGGAAAAGTTCGGCGTGGATGTGCCGTTCCTGCCGGATTATTTTTCCATTGTGGGCGACGCGTCGGACAATATCCCCGGCATTATGGGCGTAGGCCCCAAAAGCGCGGTGGATTTAATCAACAAATTCGGCCACCTGGAAGACATCATCCGCGCCGCGCAGAACGACAACCCCGATTTAAAACCCGCACTGGCCAAAAAAATTCTGACCCACGAAGGCGAAGCCCTGCTCTCCAAGCAGCTCGTGGTGCTGGACCCGGATTTGAATATCCCTTTTCACTTAAACGATTACCGCGTGCGCACGCCGGATAAAGAAAAACTCGGCGCGCTGTTTGAACGGTACGAATTTAAAAACCTGTTGGATTTTCTGCAGGCGCCGCGTCCTTCCGTGCCGGTGATTTTGTCTTCGGTCCAAACGGAACTGCCGGTGGCGGACGTGTTAAAACGCGCGGAAGCCGGCGGAAAAATTTTCATACACGCGCAGGACGAACTGGCGGTGCTGGGCTTAAATGAAACCGAAGCCGCCGTGGTGCCTGTGGCGGAGCTCCGGCCGTGGGAACTGGACGCGCTTAAAAAACTGGTGGAAAACGACGCGGTGGAAAAAATCGGCTACGATTTAAAACTGACGCTTCGCGAGCTGGACATTAACGTGCGCGGGCAGTTTATTACGTGTTTTGACGGTCGCCTGGCGCGCTACCTGCTGGACCCGTCGGGTGATTTGAGTTTTTCGGGCGCGTGCTCGGAGTATTTTTCGGCCACCGTCAGCGAAGAGGATTCCCGCGCGCTGATGGCGGAGTACAACCGTTTTATCTGGAAAATGAAAGACCTGCTGACGCAAAAACTCAAAGAGAGCGGCCAGTACGATTTGTACCGCACGCTGGAGCTGCCGCTGATGATGGTGCTGTCGGATATGGAATTTGCGGGCTTTCGGGTGGACCCGGGCTGGCTGGAAAGTTTCAAGGCGCTCTTGGAGCAGGAAATCGCCCGTTTGCAAAAAGATATTGACGCCCGCGCGGGCTACGCCGTCAACATCAACTCCACCAAACAGCTCGGCACCCTTTTGTTTGAAGAAATGAAAATTCCGCCCGTCAAAAAAACCAAAACCGGTTATTCCACGGACGAAGAAGTGCTGGAGCAAATCGCACAGACGCATCCCGTCGCGCGCGCCATTTTGGAATATCGCTCCAACAATAAATTAAAATCCGCCTATGTGGACAATCTGCTTTTAATGGCCGACGAGGACGACAAAGTCCACTCGTACCTGGACCAGACCGGCACCGTTACGGGCCGTCTCTCCAGCTCCAGCCCGAACCTGCAGAACATTCCCGTCCGCACCGAAAAAGGCCGCCTGCTGCGCAAAGCTTTCTGCGCGGCGCCGGGTAATGTGCTTTTAAGCGTGGACTATTCGCAGATTGATTTGCGCGTGCTTGCGCACGAAAGCCAGGACCCGGTGCTCGTCCAGTCGTTTTTAGACGGGGGGGACATCCACACGCAGACCGCCGCGCAGATTTTCGGCGTGATGCCGCTGATGGTAAGCGAGCAAATGCGCTCTAGTGCAAAAGCAATTAATTTTGGTATCATTTATGGGCAGGGCCCGATGGGGCTCTCCCAGTCGCTTGGCATTTCCATGCGTGAAGCAAAAGAATATATCGACAATTATTTCAAAAATTACCGCGTCGTGCGCGAGTGGATTGATAAAAATATTGCCGCCGCCCGCCAAAACGGATATGTAAAAACGATGCTGGGGCATGTGCGCTATCTGCCGGAATTTAATATGGGTGTAGGTTCCATGTCTTCTTTTGCCCAGCGTGCGGCCATCAACACCATCGTGCAGGGCGGTTCGGCCGATATCATCAAAAAAGCGATGATTGACGTATTTGAGGCCTACCGCGGCACCGCCGTACAAATGACGATGCAGGTGCACGACGAACTGATTTTTGAGCTTCCGCAGGACCGTTTGGGCGAAACGGCCGCCCGCATTAAAGAACTGATGCAGAACGCCGTGCGCCTGCGGGTGCCGCTTTTGGCCAGTGCCAAAGCCGGCAAGAACTGGTATGAGCTGGAAAAACTGCCTTTATGATTCTACGCGCTAAAGATAAGCTTGTGGTGGGTCTTACCGGAAGTATTTTAAGCGGCAAGAGTACGGCGCTGTCGTATTTTGCCAGGTACGGAGCCGGAACGGTATCCGCCGATGAACTGGTGCGGGAACTGTACCAAACCCCGGCCGTGCGCAAAAAACTGCTGGCGTGGTTCGGTTCCGCCGAACCGGCCGAAGTGGCCCGGCGTGTGTTTGCTGACGAAGAAGGCCGCCGCAGGCTGGAAGCCTGCCTGCACCCCAAAGTGTTGGCCCTTGCGGCCAAACGGGTGAAAAGCTGTGCAAACACCGTAGTGGTGGTGGAAGTGCCTTTGCTGTTTGAAGCCGGGTGGGATAAATTGACAGATTTGAACGTCGTGGTGCTGGGGAACCGGCGCACGCTTGCAAAACGCCTCCGGGCCAGGGGTATTACCTGCGCCGAATACAAACGGCGTTTGGAAACACAGCTGCCGGAAAAAGAAAAAGCCCTCCGGGCCGACATTATCCTCGCCAACCGGGGAGACAAAACCGATTTGGGGTTAAAAGTAAAGCGCCTTTGCCGGGCGTTTGAATATATTTACGGAGCCAAGTAAGGAGTTACAATGGAAGAAATCACCTCGCAGGAAAAAACCGCTAAACCTGCCAAAGAAGCCAAGCCGGCCAAAACGGCCGCCGCGGCACCCGCCGCCGAAGAAGCAAAAACCCAAAAACCCGCCCGCATGGTCCGCCCCGGGCAGAAGCCGGCGTCCGCCGCTTTGCAGCCCGTCCCGGCGCGTCCCAACGGCGCCAAGCCGATGGACGCCCGCGCGCTCAACAAGCTGAGCATGCCGGAACTGACCAAGCTGGCCATCAATTACAATTTAGAAGACATTTCCAGCCTGCGCAAGCAGGAACTCATCGGCCGCATTATCGCCGTGCAGGCCAAGCAAAACGGCTCCGTCTACGGCGGGGGCGTGCTGGAAATCCTGCCCGACGGCTTTGGCTTTTTGCGCTCGGAAGAGAACAATTACCTGGCCGGGGCCGAAGACATTTACGTTTCTCCTTCGCAAATTAAACGCTTTGGGCTTCGCAAAGGGGATACGATTGAAGGCTTAATCCGCCCGCCCAAAGACAACGAACGTTTTTTCGCCATGCTCCAGGTGCAAAAAGTAAACGGTCTGGATTCCGACAAAGTATACAACCGCCCGCTTTTTGAAAACCTCACCCCGCTTCACCCCAACGAACGTTTTACGCTGGAAATTGACAAATCCTCGCTTACCCAGCGCGTGATTGATTTGATGGCGCCCATCGGCAAAGGCCAGCGCGCGCTGATCGTCGCGCCGCCCAAAAGCGGTAAAACGATGATTTTGCAGGCCATCGCCCATTCCATCGCCGAAAACCACAAAGACGCGGTGCTCATGGTGCTGTTGATTGACGAACGCCCCGAAGAAGTAACGGATATGAGCCGCAGCGTAAAAGGCGAAGTGGTGGCTTCTACGTTTGACGAACCGGCGGACCGCCACGTTCAGGTGGCCGAAATGGTGCTGGAAAAAGCCAAACGCATGGCCGAACAGGGCAAAGACGTGGTGATTTTGCTGGATTCCATCACCCGCCTGGCCCGCGCGTACAATACGGTGGCCCCGTCGTCCGGACGCGTATTGACGGGCGGTTTGGAAGCGACGTCTTTGCAAAAACCCAAACGCTTTTTGGGCGCGGCGCGCAATATTGAAGAAGGCGGTTCGTTAACCATTATCGCCACCGCCATGATTGACACCGGCAGCCGCATGGACGAAGTGATTTTTGAAGAGTTCAAAGGTACGGGCAACAGCGAACTGTGCCTGGACCGCAAACTTTCCGAACGGCGCATTTTCCCGGCGGTGGACATCAACCGCAGCTCCACGCGCAAGGAAAACCTGCTGCTCTCGGAAGACGAACTGAACAAAGTCTGGATTATGCGCAAAGTGCTTGCGCCGTTAAGCTCGGTGGACGCGATGACGCTGTTGCTGGAGAAACTGTCCTCCACCAAGTCCAATAAAGACTTTTTCAAGCAGATGGAAGTAAACGCCTTCTAGCTTGGGCGGGGAAAAGAATTTGCTTTCCCAAACCCCGCGATATATGGTAAAATAAACTATAAGATTTTTAAAGGAAGACTAAAATGAAAGAGAAAATACACCCGACTTACGAATTCGTAGAAGCCGTCTGCGCCTGCGGTAACAAATTTATGACCCGCTCCACGGCCAAAACTTTAAAGCTTGACATCTGCTCCGCCTGCCACCCTTTCTTTACCGGCAAACAGAAACTGTTGGACACCGAAGGTATGGTGGAAAAATTCAACAAACGCTTTGCGAAAACCGAAGGTAAAACCTTGGTCCGCAAACCGAAAACCGAAGTAAAAGCCAAGGCCAAGCTCGTCAAAAAGCCGGCCGTGGCCAAAAAAGCCGCCGCTGTTAAAAAACCGGCCAAAAAAGCTGCCCCCAAGGCCGAAACCGGCGCGGAAGCCAAATAGCAACGATTCTTTAAAAGAGCAGACTGTCCGAAAGGGGGTCTGCTCTTTTTCTTTGTAGGGCCGAAGGCCGGATATTCCCCGTCAGTAAGGATTTTTTATGGATACCTCCAAATACGTAACCGAATTTAAACAGCTGGAAGAAGAACTCGCTTCCGGCAATCTCAGCGGGCAGGATTTGGCCGTAAAAGCCAAACGCCACGCGTTTTTAAAGCCCATTATTGAGAAGGAGCAGGAAATCGCTTCCGCCGAAAAGGCCATCGCGGACGACCGCGCCATGATTGAAGCCGGCGAAGACAAAGAACTCGTCAAAATGGCGGCCGAAGAGCTGGCGGAGCTGGAGGCCAAACTGCCGGACCTGCAAAAGGAACTGCGCATTCTCGTCATTCCGCCGGACCCGAACGACTCCAAAAACATTTACCTGGAAATCCGCCCCGGCGCGGGCGGGGACGAATCCGCGCTGTTTGCGGCGGAACTCCTGCGCGTATACCAGCATTTTGCGCAGACCAAAGGCTGGGCCACCGAAATTTTGGAATTTACGCCCACCGGTTTAAAAGGCTGCAAATACGTCAGTATGTTTATCAAGGGCGAGGGCGCATATTCCTGGCTTCGCAACGAAGCGGGCACGCACCGCGTGCAGCGCGTGCCGGACACNNGCGATTATGCCGGAAGCCGAAGAAATTGACATTGAAATCCGCCCCGAAGATTTGGAAATGGAAACCTGCCGTTCCGGCGGCGCGGGCGGCCAGAACGTAAACAAGGTGGAAACCGCCGTGCGCATTATTCACAAGCCTACGGGCATTGTCGTGTCCTGCCGCGAAGAGCGCCACCAGGGCAAAAACCGCGAAAAAGCCATGGCCATGCTGCGCGCCAAGCTTTACCAGATTGAAGAAGAAAAACGCAATAAAGAAATTTACGACGAACGCAAAGCGCAGGTGGGCACGGGGGACCGCTCGGAAAAAATCCGCACGTATAACTTTCCGCAAAGCCGCGTAACCGACCACCGCACGGACAAATCTTACCATAACCTGATGGAAATTATGGAAGGCAACATTGAGCCTATTTTGGAAGATTTGCGCGCGTTTCGCGTGGAGCAGAAACTCAAAAATCTGCAAATCTGATTGCCGCTTGTTTTGCTTGCGCCGGGCGGCCGAAGGGGGTTGCCCGGCGTTTTTTATAAGGAGAAAATATGCCTTGCGCCGCCCAACTTTTGCAATCCGCCGTAACCCGTCTGCAATCCGCCGGCTCNNAGCCGCAGGCCAACGCAGAGTGGCTGCTGGCTTGCGCGTTAAACGTCAGCCGTACGTGGGTGCTGGCGAATGCCTCGCGTGAAATTTCACCCGAAGACGAAGCCGTTTTTAACCGTATGCTTACCCGCAAGGAAGCGGGGGAGCCGCTTTCGCACATTGTGGGTTTTCAGCCTTTCTGCGGGCTGGACATCCGGGTTACGCCGGACGTGCTCACGCCGCGCCCGGAAACGGAGGAACTGGCGGAGCTGGCCGCGGCGGCGTTTGACCGCCGGGGGCGGTACGAATTTTTGGATATGTGCACCGGAAGCGGATGCATTGCGCTGGCGCTGGCGAATAAATTTCCGCAGGCGCGCGTGCTGGCGGCGGACGTGTCCGAAGCCGCTTTGCGCGTGGCGCAGGAAAACGCCCGCATCCACCGGCTGACCGAGCGCATCCAGTTTCTGCAAAGCGATTTGTGGGAAAACGTGATGGGGACGTTTGATTTAATTATTTCCAATCCGCCCTATATCCCGACGGCGGACTTGGCGGGCCTGACGCGCGAAGTAAAGCACGAGCCGCGCCTGGCGTTAGACGGCGGGGAAGACGGCTATAATATCACCCGCCCGCTCTGCCAGGCGGCGGCGGGGTATTTAAAACCCGGCGGCCTCTTGGCGTTGGAGCTGTGCAAAGGCCAGGCCTGGCCGCTTGCGCGGGGACTGGAAGAAATCGGGTGGAAGGCTGAAGTAAAAAAAGATATATTTAACATAGAGCGGTTTGTACTCGCCCGCAAAATTTAACCTTTTTATCTCAGGAGAATTTATGGACAGATTTATTATCCGCGGCGGAAAAAAATTGAACGGTTCCGTGCATACAAGCGGCAGTAAAAACGCCGCGCTTCCCATTCTGGTGGCTACGCTGTTGACGGACGAACCGTGCGTCTTGCACCGCGTGCCCAATTTGCGCGACGTACGCACCACGCTTAAAATTTTGGAGTATTTGGGCAAAAAAATTGAATACAGGGATAACACCGTTACCGTTACGGCGGACGGAGTGCTGAAAAATAATCTGCCGTACGAGCTCGTCAAGCAAATGCGCGCGAGTTTTTGGGTGGCCGGGCCGCTGCTGGCGCGTTTTAAAGTGGCCGAAATCCCGCTGCCCGGCGGGTGCGCCATCGGCGTGCGCCCGGTGGATATCCACTTAAAGGGATTTGAAAAGCTGGGCGCGGAATGCGAAATGAAAGCGGGCAACGTGATTCTGCGCGCCAAGGAGCTGGTGCCGGCGAAAATCGTGCTGCGTTTTCCCAGCGTGCGCGCGACGCAGAACCTGTTGATGTGCGCGTGCCTGATTCCGGGCGAGACGGTGTTGGAAAACGTCGCCAAAGAGCCGGAAGTGGACGATTTAATCGTTTTCTTAAATAAAATGGGGGCGGACATCCGCGTGGGCGACAAGGGCCAGCTGATTGTGCGCGGAAAAACCGCCTTGCACGGCGCGGAACACGCCGTGGTGGCGGACCGCATTGAAAGCGGTTCGTATATGCTGGCGGCGGCCGCTACGCGCGGGGACGTAACCGTGGACGGATGCGTGCCGGAACACAATTCCATTTTAATTGAAGCGCTGCAGGAGGCCGGATTTACGCTGGGCGTTACGCCGGACTCCGTGCATGTGCACGCCTATGACGGGGATATTAAGCCCGTGCGCGTGCGCACCGCGCCGTACCCCGGATTTGCGACGGATTTGCAGGCCCCGTGGATGACGCTGATGACGCTATGCGGCGGTACGGCGGAAGTGGATGAAGATATTTTTGAAAACCGCTTTATGCACGCGCCGGAACTGGTGCGTATGGGCGCGGAGATCGTAACGGAAAAAAGCGTGGCGCGCATTACGGGCGTAAAAACGCTGTGCGCGGCGCACGTGCAGGCGTCCGACCTGCGCGGAGGGATGGCGCTGGTCATCGCCGGGCTGTGCGCGGCGGGCGAAACGGAAGTGGAGCGCGTCTATCACATAGACCGCGGCTACGAAAATTTAGAGCAAAAACTAACCGCGCTGGGGGCGGATATCCGCCGGTATAACCCCGATAAATAATGAGTTTTGACATCGTTTTTAATTACATCCTCAAACGGTCCGGCGTCGGCTGCGGTGCGGGCCCGGAAGGTTTCCGCGCCCTGCTGGAAAGGCTGGGCAATCCCCAAAACCGCTTTAAAATCATTCACGTGGCGGGCACCAACGGCAAAGGCTCCGTCTGCACCATGACGGCGCGCGCGCTGGCGTGCGCGGGGTACAAAACCGGGCTTTTCGTGTCGCCGCATTTGGTGTCTGCCGTGGAGCGCATTCAAATTAACGGCGCTCCCGTTTCCAAACAGTCTTTTTCAAATGCCGCGCTGGCGGTGTTTCAGGAAGAGGAAGAAGAACTCAATTTTTTTGAAATTTTAACCGCCGCCGCCCTGGTGCATTTCGCGCGCCGCGGCGTGGAATACGCCGTGCTGGAAACCGGCCTCGGCGGCCGCAAAGACCCTACCAACATCTGCACGCCCGTGCTGAGCCTTATCACTTCCATCGGGCTGGACCATATGCAATACCTGGGCTCCAGCCTCGCGCAAATCGCGCGGGAAAAAGCCGGCATTATCAAACCCGGCGTGCCGGTTATCAGCGGCACGGTCAATCCCGCCGCGCGCGAAGTCATCCGAAAAACCGCCAAAGAGAAGCGGGCGCCGCTTACGTTTGTCGGCGAGGGGGAACCCTTTTTTGAATACGCGTATGATTATGTAAATAACCAGACGGTCCTGCATACGCAGGACGGGCGGGAATGGCTGCTGCATGCGCTGGGCCGCCGCCAGACGATTAACGCGTGCGTAACGTATCACGCGGCCAAACTGCTGGGCCTGCCGAATGCGGCGGTGAAAAAAGCGTTTGAAACGCTTAGCCTGCCCGGCCGGTTTGAAGTGGCCCGCGCGGGCAAAACCACGTTTATTTTAGACGGCGCGCATAACCCGCAGGCCGTGGAACTGCTGACGGAGTTTTGGCAAAAAACGCCTTTTACCCAGGATACCACCCTATTGTGCGGGTTTATGAAAGACAAAGATTATAAAAAAATGCTTGCGTTGCTGTGCCCGCATTTTAAAAATATCATCGTTACCGTCCCGCCTTCTCCGCGCGGAGCGGAAGAAGAAAGCATCCGCGCGGCCCTGCCCAAAAAGGCCCAAATTGTCTTTGAACCGGACTGGAAAAAAGCGCTTATGTTGGCTAAAAAGTATCCGCGCGTATTGTGTACGGGGTCCTTTTATCTGGCGGGCGCGGTGCGCGGAAAACTGCGTTTGTAAGCGCGGCGGCGCGGGCGGCGTTCTCCGTCAGAAAACGGGGTTGACAGTAGCGGGGGGATTGTGGTTAAATTTAATGTAAGCATTTTGAGGACGGGGAGCGACAATGGCGTTAGACAACAACCAATTTGACGGACACGGGGACATCGCCCAATTCCTGGAGAAATTCAAAGAGCAAACTTTTTCGGCTGCAAATCCGCCCGAGGGCGCCTACGCGCCGCGCGAGGGTTCCGTTCCCGCCAAACCCGCCCAATACGAACGTTCGTTTGAAAAACTGGAGCAAAAAATCCGGGAACTGGAAGAACGTTTTGAAGCCTCCTCCACCCAAAACCAGATGATTCTTTCCGAGCTGGCGCGCACGCGCGAAGCGATGGAACGCCAAAAAGACAAAGACGCTTTTCTGGAACATCTCTCCCGCACCATCGCCAATTTAAAAGCCAGCGTGGAAAACCTTTCCCGCGCCCAGCAGGACCGCTCTTTCGCGTACCGCGAGCCCGACGTGCAGCGCAGTTTTGACCCCGTGCCGCCCGCGTTTAAAGCCGGCGACGCCGACCATACCGCCATCTACCATTACCAGACGGCCAATTTCCACTCCGCCCGGGACGAAAAAAACCGCGTGGACCGCGAAGAAAAAGAACGCATTATTTCCAGCCTGCGCCAGAAAGCCTCGCAGTTAAAAGCCGTCAACAGCGCGCTGGACCGCGAAATTAAAAAAGCGCAGCAGGAAAAAATGGAAGCGCTTAAAAAATCCGCCGAGCAGGCCAAAGAAATCCTCTCCCTGCGCGACCAGCTGACCGCCGCCGAAGAACGCTTTAAATCTTTTGATTTTGAAGGCCGCATCATTTCCATCAAACAGGAATACCAGCAGAAAGTTTCCAGCCTGGAAAACCAGCTGCAGGAAATCTCCGACACCTGTATGAAGCAGGTGGAAGAGATTGAATCCTTAAAGGCCGAAAATTTAAAACTCCACAAGGCGGCCGCCGAGAAGGAAGAAGCGCTGGCCCGCCTGGAAGCCAAAGAGCGCGAACTGCTCACGCTCAAAGCCGAAATGGCCGCCTTGCAGGAAAACAGCTCCAAAACCGCCAAAAAACAGCTGGCGGTATTCTCCGAACGCCTGCGCGCGCTGGAAGGCCAGCGCGACGGGCTGGCCGCCGAACTGGAGCAGGCCCAGGCCTCGCTGGAAGCCGTGCGCCGGGAAAAAGAAATGCTGGAAAAGAACTTTAAAGAACTGCTTGAAAAAATCAATAATAACGACGCGGTGATTGAGCAGCTGAAACATAAAATTGAAGTGCTCGGCCAGCAGAACGAAGAACTTTCCCATCATAACGAAGCGCTGACGCACCACAACACCGCGCTCCAAAGCGCCAACGAAACGCTGACGCGCGAAAAAACCGAATTGACCGGGCAGACGCAGACGCTCAGCCGCGAGCGCGCGGTGCTGGCGGAACGGGCGGAAGCCCTGGGCCGCGAGAAGGCCGAACTGGTGGAACGCGCCGAACATTTAAACCGCGAAAAAACCGAATTGGCCGAACGGACCCACGCGCTGACGCAGGAAAAAGAAGAACTTTCCGCCCGCGCCGAACATTTGGGCCGCGAGAAGGATTCATTGGAACAGCATACCCGCCGGCTGGGTTCGGATAAAGACATATTAGCCAAAAGCGTAGAAGCGCTGAACCGCGAAAAAGAAGCCCTGGAGCGCGAGAAAGAAACCATTTCCCTGGAGTCGGGCGAACTTAAAAAACGCGCCGAAGAACTGGAAAGCGAAACGAAAGCGCTGGCCAAAGAAAACCAGCAGCTGCGCAACCAAAGCGCGGTGCTTTTAGCCGCGCGCCTGGTGCAGGAAAAAGAACGCGCCGCCAAAGAAGAAACCCTGCGCAAAGCTGCGGCTTCCCGCCCGGCCGGGCCTTCCGCCCAGGCGCATCAGCCTGTTTCTAAACCGGCGGAACCGGTAAACAAACCGGCCGCGCCGCAGGAAACGCTTTCCGCTCCGTTCGCCGAAAAAGAGCCCGTAGTTACGCCGCAGACGCCCCAAGCCGTCCGCCCGCAGGCGCCGGCCCCTGCCGCGCAAAAAGAGGAGCGGGTACCCCTTTCCGAAATGCCTATGACGATGCAGGAAACGGTGAAATCCAAAGTGATGACCGAGGCCGATTTGCCCGAAATCAAAGTGGCCGACCCGATTCCCCAGCCGGAACCTCTCTTTGACGGCGAAGATTTCCTGGAAAAGACCGACAGTTTTATCGGACGTATGAAATGGTCCATTTTCCGGGAAGATAAATAACAAACCGCTATCCGGGCCTGATGCATGCGTCAGGCCCTTTACATAAGGAATAAGAAACGTATGTCATTGTTAAAAGTTGTCGTTTTATACGGCGGCAAGTCCACCGAACACGAAGTGTCCGTCCATAGCGCGCAAACTGTTTGCCGCATACTGGCGGATAAAAAGGACAAATACCAAATTTATCCCGTTTTTATCAGCAAAGAAGGCCGCTGGTTTTTGCAGGAATCCTGCGGGCCCCAAACGCCCGGGGATAAACCCATTACGCCCGTTCTGCGCGCGGATGCCACGTTTGCGGCGCTGGACGGTTCATTCTGCGTAGCCGCAGATGTGGTGTTCCCCGTATTGCACGGCACCAATTGTGAAGACGGCACCATGCAGGGCTTTTTAGAAACGTTAAACGTGCCGTATGTAGGCTGCGGCGTGCTTGCTTCGGCCATGGGGATGGATAAAGAAATTTCCAAGCTGGTCGCCCGCGAAGCCGGCGCGCCCGTGCTGCCCTGCCGCGTGGTTTCCAAGTTTCGCCCGTACGACAAAGCCGGGCTGGAACGCTGGGTGCTGGAACAGGGCCTGCCCGTGTTTGTAAAACCCGTGCGGCTGGGCTCTTCCGTCGGCGTGCGCAAGGTAAAAGAGCTGGGGGAACTGCACCGTGCGATTGATTTTGCGCTTGAGTTTGACACGGACGTGATGATTGAAAAAGGGGTGGACCGCGCGCGGGAAATTTTCTGCGCGATTTACGGGGACGAAAACAATTTGAAATCCTCCGCCTGCGGCGAACTGCGCACGGTGGCCGGCGAATTTTTTGATTATAACGCCAAATACATGGTGGCCGGCGGCTGTGAAACCAAGGTTCCGGCGGACATCCCGGCGGACGTTGCCGCGCATATGCGTCAGGACAGCGAAAACATCTTCCGCGCCCTTCGCGGCAGCGGCCTGGCGCGCGTGGACTTTTTGATGGATAAGGACGGAAAGTATTATTTTTCCGAGATAAACACCCTTCCCGGTATGAGCGAAACCAGCCTGTTTCCGCAGCTGTTTGAAGCGTGCGGGGAAGATTACGGCCTGATTTTGGAACGGCTGATAGACTTGGCGCGTGAGGTGCACGCGCGGAAGGCGGCGCTGTCGCTGTCCCGTTAATTATGCAAACATTGATTAAACGTTTTGTGGGGCTGAATATTTGGGTAAAGATTATTTTCTTCTTTTGCCTGTTCGGTTCGTTTGTCAACTTATTTCTGGTCCTGCGCGATATTTCTTCGGACGGCGTGCTCTTGCGCCTGCACGCGGGTTTCCTGGTGCTGTATGCGTCCCAGGCGGCGTTTATGTTACTGCACGAGCGGTATGTGTGCGTATTGGCCGCCTTGCAGGGCTTGCTGGCGCTTTTGACTAATGCGGATTTTACGTTTGTGCCGCTTTTGCGCGTGCTGGGGCAATTTTATTATATATTCAGCGCAACGCCCTCGGTGGAAGCGATGACCGTTTATAAATATGTGTTTGTTTCGGCGGCGTTTACGCTCCAAATGTTAAGCGCATATATTCTGTTTGCGATGCTTCCCAAATACGAGCCGAAGAAAAAGACGGCTGAGCCTGTGCCGGCAGAACAGCATTAAGCCCGGATGGATTTGAATTAAAAAACCCCGCTTTTTTGGCGGGGTTTTTTAATGCCGTGGCGGCGGCGTATGGCGCTTTAATACGTTAGGATGAGGGCGCATAGCATGGCGGCCCGGACCCTGCTGCTGGCCCGGCGGGTGCGGCTTTTCGGGCCGTGTTGTTGCC
>DCTQ01000026.1:0-14162 GCA_002329395.1 Candidatus Avelusimicrobium alvi
AGAGAAACATTCGGGAATGTAAAAATTTTCCGCGCGGCGGACCCCTTTTTGGTACAATAATAATGAGGGAGGATTTTCCTCCGTAAATTTCCGCTCCCCTGGCGGGAGCCCCCAAAAGGAATCAAACCAACATGATTATATTGTTTTTAAACTGCGGCAGTTCTTCGGTCAAGTACAGCGTGTACGACTGGGACCAGAAGAAAAGCCTCTGCGCCGGCGCGGTGGAACGCATCGGTATTGAAGGATCGTTCATTTCCCAGGACCGCCCCGGATACCCCTCCTTTGAATTGAAAAAGAACTGCAAAGACCATAAAGACGCCATTAACCTCGTGATTGAAACCCTGACCGACAAAGAACACGGCGTCATTGAAAATATCAACGTCATCAGCGCGGTAGGGCACCGCATCGTGCACGGCGGCAAGTTTGCCAAGTCCGTCATCGTGGACGACAGCGTCATCGCCGAGCTTAAAAACATTTCCGATTTGGCCCCCCTGCACAACCCGGCCCATATCATGGGCATTGAAGCCGCCCGCGCGCTTTTGCCGCAGGTAACGCACGTCTGCGTGATGGATACCGCCTTCCACCAGACCATGNNATCCGCCGCTACGGCTTCCACGGCTCTTCCGTGCTCTACACGTCCCGCCGCGCCGCCGTACTGATGGGCAAAAACGTGGACGAAGTGAACACCATCGTCTGCCACATCGGCGCCGGAGCCAGCGCAACGGCCGTTAAAAACGGTCAGTGCTTGGACACCAGCATGGGCCTTACCCCTTTAGAAGGCCTGGTAATGGGCACCCGCTCGGGCGATATTGATCCTTCCATCTGCTTCCATATGATGAAAAAGCTCAATATGAGCCCCGAAGAAATGTACACCATTTTAAATAAAAAGAGCGGCATGTACGCCCTGACCGGCAACCGCTTTGCCGACCAGCGCGACGTGCGCAAAGGCGCCGCCAACGGCGACGAACTGTGCAAACTCGCCCTGGAAGTGGAATGCTACCGCATTAAAAAATACATCGGCGCGTATATGGCGGCGCTGGGCCGCTTGGACAGCATCGTCTTCACCGCCGGCGTAGGCGAACGCGCCACCAACATCCGCGAAATGATTTTACAGGGCCTGGAAAACTTCGGCATCGTACTGGACGAAGAACGCAACAACGCCGCCGACACCAACAAAGCCGAATGCCGCATCTCGGCCGACCATTCCAAGGTGCAGATTTTCGTCATCCCGACCGACGAGGAAATCGTAGGCGTGCAGGATATTGTGGCCCTGCTGGCCGGAACGTACGACGTATACACCAAGTTCCGCTACATCTTTCAGGAAAAAGATTACCGCAACAAGCTGCGCGACGCCGCCTTTATAGAAGAGGTCAAAAAGCGTCCGTTCCTGTTAAAAGCGGCCATTAACCTGCCGGAGCAGCTCAAGCAGGAGTTAAAAAATTAGCCTTTGTTTACGCCCGTTTGTTTTACGCAAACGGGCGTTTTTTAAAAATCTGTACGCAGTACATGCAGTAACCCCCCGGCCGTCCGGGACTGCCGGGCCCGCAAGAAGCAAGAAGAAGATAGAGAAAATAAACTACACTAACGGAGCAACATATGTTCTTACCCAAAGAAGTAAAGTTTTTTGACCTGTTTGACAAGCAAGCTGAAAATATCGTCCGCGCCGCCGAGTTTTACAAAAAACTCGTAGACAACGGCGAATTTACGCCGGAAAACGTACGCGCCATGCACGAAATGGAACACTACGGAGACGAACTGACGCACACCACCATCAACACTTTAAACGAAACCTTCATCACGCCTTTTGACCGCGAGGACATCCTGGCCCTGGCCAACCGCCTGGACGATATTGTGGACGGAATTTATTTAATCACCAACCGGTTCTCCCTCTACAAAATCCAGAAACCCACCGAGTTCAGCCGCAAAATGGCCGCCACGATTGAGCAAACCACCAAAGCTTTGCAAAAAGCGCTGGCTTCTTTAAGAAGCAATAAAAATATGAAAGAAACCCTGCACCAGTGCGTGGAAATCAACCGCCTGGAAAACGAGGGCGACGTACTGCGCGACGAGGCCATTTCGTCCCTGTTTGACAACGAAAAAGACGCTCTTATGGTTATCAAGCAAAAAGAACTCTACGAACTGGCGGAAACCATCACGGACTACTGCGAACACGTCGCGAATATGGTGGAATCCATTCTGGTTAAGAACAACTAAGGCGGCGCTATGCTTTGGATATTATTCTTAATCATTCTGGCGTTGTTCTTTGATTATTTAAACGGATTCCACGATGCGGCCAACTCGGTCGCCACCGTGGTGTCCACGCGCGTGCTGTCGCCCAAAGTGGCGGTGGCGTGGGCCGCGTTTTTCAACTTTGTGGCATTCTTGGTCTTTCACACCGGCGTAGCCAAAACCATCGGCGCGGGCATTGTGGACATCCAAATTGTGGACGCCAACCTGGTATTCGGCGCGCTGATGGGCGCGTGCGTGTGGAATATCCTCACCTGGTGGTGGGGCCTTCCGTCCAGCTCCTCCCATGCGCTGATCGGCGGCCTGATTGGGGCGGGATTTGTCAAAGGCGGCCTTGATGCGCTGGTGGCCGGCGGTATTTTGAAAACGATACTGTTCATCTTCCTGTCCCCCTTGTTGGGGTTTCTGCTCAGTATGCTGATCGGTATTGCCGTATTTAACATCTGCCGTCCGTTCAACCCCTATAAGGTGGACCACTGGTTCCGCAAAGGCCAGCTGCTCTCCGCCGCGGCGTACTCGCTGGGGCACGGCGGCAACGACGCGCAGAAAACGATGGGTATCATCAGCATGCTGCTCCTGGGCGGGCTGGCCGGCAACGAAGTGGCCCCCATCCGCGATTTCCTGCTGACCCATAACGAAATGCACGCCGTTGCGCAAGGGGCGTTTGTCGTGCCGCTTTCCATCGTGCTTTTATGCCACGGCGCGATTGCGCTGGGCACGCTTTCGGGCGGGTGGAGAATCGTTAAAACGATGGGGCAGAAGATTACGCGCCTGCGCCCGGTGGACGGCTTCTGCGCCGAATCCGGCTCCGCCATTTCGCTCTTCATCGCTTCGGTGCTGGGCGTGCCGGTAAGCACCACGCACACCATCACGGGCGCGATTGTGGGCATCGGTTCCCTGCGCCGCCTTTCGTGCGTGCGCTGGGGCGTGGCCAACCGCATCGTCTGGGCGTGGTTTATCACCATTCCGGCGGCGGCGGTCATTTCGGCGGTAAGCTACCTGCTTAAAACGTGGCTCTTTAATTAAGCCGCGCGCTTTCTCATTCCCCCGGCTTTGCGGAGCCGGGGGAATTTTTTAGTTCCCTTACGCCATGAACCCCCCGGGCTGAAGCCCGGGGGGTTCTGTTAAGGTATTCATAAAAAACCTCCGTTTGCAAACGGAGGTTTTTTATGAAAAAGGTTTACTTTCAGCGCCGCGGCCGCCGGGATTTACTCCGGTAAAATTCTATAAGCTCCTGCCAATCCTGCGCCGAGGCCGAATCTTTGGCAAAGCGGGCGGCATACGATTCCAGATTCTCTACAAACAAGCCCCTCAGCACAACAAGCGATTCTATGCCGTTTGCGGCGGCTTCGTCGGCGGCCGCGCGGGCGGCTTCGCGCATCCAGTTCTTCATATCGCCGTATTGGTCTATGCGTTTCATGCGCGGACCCATAAAATGCAGCCCTTCCTGCACTTCTCTGTTCAAGACGGCCAGGTTCAATTCCCGCGGGTTTACCGGAGAAGAAAACACGCCCTGCATCAATACTTTTAAAAAGCGTACGCGGTCGGCGGAGCTTAAAAGCGGAAGGAAATTATCGCTTAAACGCTGGGCGACGGATTCCCCCAACAGCGCGCAGAATTCGGGCAGCTGGTCAAACTGCTCTGCACGCACCGCCGCGCCGAATTTGTGCCCGTATTGCAGTTTATAGGCCGCTTCGGCCTGCTCCTGCGCCATCAGCAGCTCTTTTTCCAACGCGTCTAAAAGGCGCAAGCTGAGCTTCATTCCCTCTTTAATTCGGTGGCCGAGCACCAACATCCACGCATTGAGTCCCACGATATTGCCGTCTTTCCAGCGGTTCATGGTGCGCGAAGCGTCTTTCCAGGCCGCGGTAAGAAGCGGGCGGTTCAGCTCCCCGGCTTTTAAAATGGACACCAACGGCGAATTTTCCCGCGCCGCCGCGCTAAGCGCGCGCTGAATGACCAAACGCTCTTTTCCCCGGCGCACCAGGGCTTCAATGCGCGCGTTGGACAGACGTTCCAACTGCCGCGCCGCAAGCGCCGATTGAACGGCGCCGCGCGGCGTGGCCAGCAAATGAAACGGAGGCTTCTGCGCCCAAACGGATGCGCAACAAAATACAAAAAGGAGTAAAACAGAAATAATTTTTTTCATGTGTCCTCTGGGGCTATATGATTATTCTCTCAAAAACACGCGGCGCGCACCAGGGTCTTTAGACCTATTTTCCCCCTAGAACCAACGGCCCGGGAAACCCCGGCAGAGCGGAATCTTTGCGCTTGAAAAAAGAAGACGGCGCCCTCCCCCCTTGATTTTTTTCAGACGGCAATTATACTGTCAGTACACCGTTATTATTCTAATCAAGGAGTAGGGGGTATGAAAATCACCTTTGCAGGCAACAAAAAAGTAAAAGTACAGGTAAAAGACTTTGAGATTATGACGGACCAAAGCAAGGAACACGGCGGGGACTCCAGCGCTCCCACGCCGATTGATTTGTTTCTGGCGTCTTTGGGCAGCTGCAGCGGGGTGTTTGTGCTGAACTTTTTAAAACAGCATAACCTGCCGGAAACCGTGTATCTGACGCTGGAGCCGGAGTGGAACATCAGCGAATATGTGATTGACAAAATCAAAGTGTTCATCCATCTGCCGCCGGGCTTTCCGGAAAAATACGAAAACGCGCTGGTGGAAGTGGCCAAACGCTGCCTGGTGGCGCGGCACGTGAAAATCCGGCACGAGATATCCGTCGTGCGCGACCCGGAGTAAAAAATTCTTTGCTTCGTTATACAACGCCCGCCCGGCGGGCGTTTTTGTTGGGTACATAAAAAATCCCGGGCTCACACCCGGGATTTTTAAAAGCGGAAGCAATTACAGATTGTCTTTAATCGTCTGCGCCAGACGTTTCAGCCCTTCCACAATCTGCTCTTTGGTGGAGTAGGAGAAATTCAGGCGCATATCGTTAAACACGTTTCCGTCCGGGTAAAAATCCACCCCGGCGACATAGGCCACTTTGTTCTCCAGCGCTTTGGGCAGAAGCCGGGCGGCGTCCATATGTTTGGGAAGCGTCAGCCACAGAAAGAGCCCGCCTTCGGGCCGCGTCCAGGATACGCTTTTCGGCATATATTCCGACAGCGTTCTAAGCATCAAATCGCGCTTTTCGCGGTAGGAAGCGATAATCTGACTGACGTGGTCCAACAGCAGGCCGCGGCGCAGGTATTCGCCGGTGGCCAGCTGCAAGATGGGCGAGGAGCACAAGTCCATCGCTTGTTTTAAAATGACGTATTTGCGGATGACTTCTTCCGGCCCGATGATGTAGCCCAGGCGGAAACCCGGCACAAACACTTTAGAGAAGGTGAACATCGTTACCACATTGCCTTTGCCTTCGTCCAGCGCGTAGAAAGTACGCGGGGATTCGCCTTCAAAACGCACCTGGCGGTAGGGCGAATCTTCCAGAATAAACGTTCCGTATTTTTTAACGATTTCCAAAATCTCCAGCCGGCGCTTTTCCGGGATGGTGGTGCCGGTGGGATTCTGGAAGTCGGGCACCAGGTACACGAATTTGCACTGTTTGCCCTGACTCTTTAAACCTTCCAGTTTGGCTTCCAAATCTTCGGGCAGTACGCCGTAAGCGTCGCTTTCCGCGCCGGTAATGGCCGCGCCCGCCACCTGAAAAGCCTGCAAGGCGCCCAGGTAGGTGGGGCAGGCGGTGATGATATCGTCGCCGGGGTTTATAAACACGCGCGCCGTCATATCCAGCGCCTGCTGGGAAGCGGAAACCACCATCATTTGTTCGGATTTTACGTCAATGTTTTCCGTTTCTTTAAGCAGTTTGATTAATTCTTTTTTCAGGCAGTCCTGGCCTTCGGTCGTACCGTACTGCAGGGCTTCTTTAGGCGATTTGGTAACGACGTCGTGCATAATGTCGGCCACATCTTGGGTGGGAAACAAAGTCGGATCGGGCAGTCCCCCCGCAAAGGAAATAATTTCGGGACGGGAAATAACTTTTAAAAGTTCTCTGATGGCCGAAGCTTTGGAACGGCTGACCACCTGGGAAAACAGCTTATTATAATTCATCTACAACTCCGTATATACAATAATGTTTAACTAATATATTGTACTATTTTTAAACTTAAATCTTTGGCGGGCACCGAATGCGTCAGCGCGCCCATAGAGATAACGTCCGGACGGACCCGGCAGTAGCTTTCCAAATTGTCTTTATTCACGCCGCCGGATACTTCCGCCACCGCCCGGCCCGCAATTTCCTTGAGGCACGCGGCCACCTGGTCCGGGGTCATATTGTCCAGCATAATAATATCCGCCCCCGCCCGGAGCGCTTCTTTTACTTCGTCCAAATTCGTCGTTTCCACTTCCACTTTCGGCGTATGGCCGATGACGTCTTTAATTTTTTTGACGGCGGCGGTAATGGAGCCGGCGGCCGCGATGTGGTTGTCTTTAATCATCACGCTGTCGGCCAGGCTGATGCGGTGGTTGCGGGCTCCGCCGGTGCGCACGGCGTATTTGTCCAGCCGGCGCAGACCGGGCTGGGTTTTGCGCGTGTCCACAATCATCACGCCGTATTTTTTGCCAACGGCCGCGTACGCGCGCGACGCGCTTGCGATGCCGCTTAAACGCTGCATAAAATTAAGCGCGGTGCGTTCGGCCTTTAAAATGGAAAGCGTGCGTCCTTCCAGCTCCAGCACTTTTTCCCCTTTTTTTACGTCGTCTCCGTCTTTTTTAAGCGGCGTGAAAATAACTTCCGGGTCCACCGCGGCGAACACTTCTTTGGCGACGGCCATCCCGCACAGCACCAAATCTTCTTTGGCCGTAACGGCGGCTTTGGCCCGGTTTTCGGGCGTAAAAATCGTATCGGAGGTAATATCCCCCAGGCTCAAATCTTCCAAGAGCGCAAGTTCTATAATTTTATCCAGTATCATTTGGCCAGCTCAAACATTTTGTCAATGGATTTCTTGGCGGCTTGGGCCACGGCGGGGTCCACTTCCACCACCTGGTCCGGGCGCGGGTCAATCAGGGCTTCCAACGTATTAATCAGGCTGTTGCGCTTCATATAACTGCATACGCCAAACGGCCAGACAAAGGTTTTGTCCGGGTGTTCGGCTTCCAGGCGGTTGACCAGGCCGAATTCCGTCAGCATCCCGAAAGTCTTAGCGTCGGACGCCGCCACATACGAAGCCATGCCTTTCGTACTGCCGACGTAATCGCACAATTCGCACACTTCAATCGGGCATTCCGGGTGCGCCAGCACGCAAATGCCGGGATGGTCCGCGCGCAGTTTTTCTACGTGTTCCGGGCGGTACTTGTCGTGCACGCAGCACGAACCGCCGGAGGAAATGATTGTTTTAGGCGTACCGCGGCGTTTTAGTTCGGCTTCCAGGTTCTGCGCCATCAGCATATCCGGCACGAAAATAAGTTCGTTTCCGGGGATTTTCTGCGCGATATCAAACACATTGCCGGAGGTAACGCACGAATCGCACTGCGCCTTTACTTCGGCGGAGCTGTTAATGTAGCACAAAGCCGGCACGCCGGGGTGTTCGGCGCGGAGCTTTTTCATCTCTTCCCCGGTCATGGAATCGGCCAGCGTACAGCCGGCGCGTCCGGCGGGAATAAGCACTTTTTTGCCGGGATTAATGATTTTGGCCGTTTCCGCCATAAACCATACCCCCGCAAACACGATTACGTCCGCCGACGAATCGCGCGCTTTTAGGGCAAGTTCGTACGAGTCCCCCCTAAAATCTGCCACGCCGTACACCAAATCCGGCGTAGTGTAGGAGTGGGCGAGAATGACGGCGTTTTGTTCTTTTTTAAAACGGTTGATGGCCAGCGTGTAAGGAGCCGCGGCCAGGCAGTCTTCGTACGTCCATTTGGCCGCTTTGCTTTTGGAGACAGAGCGAAGAAGCCCATAGAGTCTATGGGCTTCTTCAGTAAGCCGTGCTTGCTGATCTAACGTTTTAAGCATAAAGCGTTACAGCGTATCCGGAATGTCGGCCGGCGGGAGAGCTTCTTCGCTGGTATAAGTGGTGGTCGTCGTGGAGGAAGAAGACGTGCTGGGGCCGGAACCGTCCAGATAGTAAATGTTGGTGTTGTTGATGACTTTTTTGTTCGTCGTTACGCTCTTGGAAGAAGAAGCCGCTGTCGTTTTTTGGGCGGCGGTCTTCTTGGCCGGTTTTTTGGCGGCGGGTTTTTGGGCGCCTTTTAAGGTTTCGGCGGGCGGCAGGTAAGAATCGCCGCAGGCCTGGAGTTCATAAGCGGACAGCGTGTCGTAATCGGCTTCCGGGGCGAGGAGATTGTCAAACTCCTGGTCAATGATTTGGTACTTGGCGTCTTTGGCCGACGCGCTGCGTCCGTCCGCGGTTTTAGTGTTGGCATTGCCCGAGGAGCAAGCGGCCGTGCCCAGTGCGGCGACTAAGGCCGCGAGTAAAAGTTTATTCATAACCCGTCTCCTTGTATATTGCGGGCCAGGCCCGCGCGTTATTAAATTATATATCATATTGCGCAAAGTTGTGAAGTTTTTCCCCCGCGGGCCCGGCTGAAAAAAATGCGGAAATTTTCCTTTTTCCCTTATATTTTTAGTAAAATAAAAAGGTTGTACCGTTTGGGAGGAAACAAAAAAACACTCATGCAGATTATTCAACAATTATGGACTGCGCTGGCCTCGTTCCTGACGGGACCGTCCGTGCAGAGCGCGTATGACTTAATGAACGGGTTCAACTCGCTGGTTTGGGGCCCGCCTATGATTATCGTCTTGCTTTTTCTGGGTATTTACTTTACGGTACGCCTGCATTTCATTCAAAAATACACCTGGCCCGCGATGAAGCTTTCCGTGATGAAAGTGGAATCGGAAGGCATGGTGAGCAGCTTTGGTTCTCTGGCGGTGATGATCGGCGCCACGGTAGGAACCGGAAGCATCATCGGCGTAACCACCGCCGTGGCCGAAGGCGGCCCCGGGGCGCTGTTCTGGATGGTTGTGGCCGGATTTTTTAACTTCGCCATTAAATACTGCGAATGTATGATTGCGTTTAAGTACCGCGTCAAGCTGCCGGACGGCGAATACGTCGGCGGCCCGATGTATTATCTCTCCCACATTCTTAAATTTAAATGGCTGGGCATTATTTTTGCCGTCGGCACGCTTCTGATGGGCCTGACCGCCGGGAGCGCCCTGCAGTCCAACTCCATCGCGGACGCTTTGCGCGAAGGGTACAATTTGAACCCCTGGTACATCGGCCTGCTCGTGGCGATTGCGGCGGGCGTGGTGGTAATCGGCGGCGTAAAGCGCATTGCCGCGTACTCCGAATGGCTGGTGCCGATTATGGGCGGTTTGTATTTATTGCTGGCGGTTATCGTGCTTTTTATGAACTTTGGCGCGATTCCCTCCGCTATTATAACCGTTATTAAAAGCGCGTTTACGGGCAAAGCCGCCGCGGGCGGCGCCATCGGCGTAGGGATTATGGGGATTATACAGGCCCTGGTGCCGGCCGTCAGCGCGGGCGTAACGCGCGCGGTGCTGGCCACCGAAGCGGGCCTGGGCAGCGCGTCCATCGCGGCCGCCGCGGCCAAAACCCGCAGTGCCACCCAAATGGCCATTATTTCGGCCACTTCGGTGTTCTGGGCCATTTTCATCTGCTCGCTGACCGGGATGGTTATCGTGCTGGCGGGCGACTGGCAGAACCCCAACGTCTACGCCGCCAACCTGTGCAACAGCGCGTTTAAAACGGTGCCGTTTATCGGCACGCCCATCCTGATTTTCTCGCTGGTGATTTTTTCGTTCACCACCATTATCGGCTGGGGTTATTATATGGAAAAAGCCCTCCAGTTTCTCTGCAAAGGGGCCAACACGCTGATTAAGCCGGCGCGCGTGCTGTTTATTATTTTGGTATTCGTGGGCGGCTGGATTGGTACGAGCTTCTCGTGGGATTGGACGATTACGGATTCACTCCTGCGTACCGCCGAGGCCAACAACTCCACCCGCTTTATGTGGGCTTTGGCTATTTTTACGATGACGATGATGACCGTGCCCAACATCTGGGCGTTGTGGTGCTTCCGCAAGGTGATTATTAAAACCACCCGCAAAAACATCAAGAACATTGTGGGCCGCAAACCCAAAACGGCCGCAAACTAACCCTTCCGCTTCCGTAAAAAACCCCGGAGCCTAAAAACAGGCCCGGGGTTTTTAAACTTTCCCGGCGGCAAATCTTTCACCGCTGTCCGCCGCCTGCGCAGGGGGTATACCTCTTATTCTCCATCGCCGCCGCTGCCGTTGCAGTTCTGGAGCGCCAGCAAATACACTTCCTGGGCCGGGCTGTCGCTCGTTTTGCGTTTCTCCCACGCCAGCCGGCAGCCGGTTAAATTGACGCCCGTATTGGTATGTGCGGCCGTCGGTTCCGGGATGTCGTTCCCCGCCAGATGAAAACCCGCCGTATTGCCGCCGCCGTACAAACCGGCGGCGCTTCCGCCGTTACCCGTAATTTCCAGCGTACCGCCTTTGAGCGTACCCACTTTTTGTTTCAGGATATTTACCGCGTCCAAGGTTTGGATATACGAATCGTTATTAAACGTCATTGTCCCGCCTTTAACGGCCACGCTTGGAAGCAGGCCGGACGGCGCGGAAGAACTTTCCGACCGGTACGAAGCATACGCGTTGGCGGTATCGCCGTGAAAAGCCGTGTCGGGCATATTAACAGCCGCGCCCGGCGCACCCGTTACCGTGGGAACCTCGTAGACGCGGGCGGAGGAGTCCGCCGTCATCGTTACCGTGCCGCCGGAAGCGATATTGACCGTCGCCGCCTCCAGGCCGCCCAAAAGGGCAACTTTGTCGGATACTTTTAAATACGTATATTCCCCCATCCGCGAAGGATTAAACGACACGCTGGAAACCGTTTCCGCCGCATATGCGGCCACGCCCAGCACCGCCCCGATTAATACTAAAATAATACGTTTCATAAAGCACCTCCCGCCTCAGAGGTCCGCATCGGAAACCAGACAAGCCCAAGCACGCCGCGCCCGTACGTAACCGCTCTCTAACAGTATTGCTGAAAAACGCCGGTAAAACAAGAGGGAAAATACGCGTTTTACGCATATTTTCCCTCTAAAAAAGCAAACAGGCCGATTAAGCTTTTATCTCTTCCGGCCGGGCCAGCAGTTTGACGCCCTGGGCGATATTACGCCCGCTGGGCTGTTGGTAGGCATACAGGCCGAATTCGGGCAGAACGGAAAACAAATGGTCAAAAATATCGCTTTGCAGGGCTTCGTAATCCGTCCACACCGTGGTGTTTAAAAAGCAGTACACTTCCAGCGGCAGGCCCTGCGCCTCCTGCTTTAACTGGCGCACCATCAGCGTAAAACCCGGGTTGTCGGACACTACATACGGGCGGGACGCCAAATAAAGCTCCGCATAATGGCGGAAGGTGCCGATATTGGTTAAATGGCGGCCGTTTAAAAAGTTTTCTTTCAGGTTGCGCTCGGCGTTGAACTCTCTGATTTCGGCTTCCTTTTTTTCCAGATAATCTTTTAAAAGATGGATTTTTTTCAAGCGGTCCAGCATGGCGCGGTCCAAAAATTTCACGGTATCCACGTCAATTAAAATACTGCGCTGGATGCGGCGCGCTTTGGCGTCGTACATACCGCTCCAGTTTTTAAACGGTTTGGAAATCATATCGTATGTGGGCACGCTGACAATGGTCATATCAAAATTCTGCACGCGCACGCTGGTGAGCGAAATATCAATAATGTTTCCGTCGGCGCCGGCGGAGTCCACGGTAATCCAGTCGCCGATTTTAATGAGCTTGTTGGTCGTCAGCTGGATACTGGCCGCAAAGCCTAAAATGGGGTCTTTAAAAATAAGGGAGAAGACCGCCGCCAAGGCCGACAGACCCGTAATAATATACATCGGCTTGCGCCCCAGCACCAAAGACAGCACCAGCAGGGACGTCGCCAAAAACAAGACAATCTTAAACGCCTGCACCAGGCCTTTAATCGGCAGGCTGGGGTTGCGCCCGTACAGATGGGCCAAAGTGTCCAGCAGCGTATTTAACAGCCAGGAAAAGCTCAGCACCACAAACAGCCCCGTCAGCTTGCCCATCAGCGTCGTCAGCCACGCCACGTCTTTGCTAATAAACACCGGGTGCAGATTAATGGCCGCCATAGCCGCCACCACCACGCCGGCCGCCGTAAAAAAGCGGTGTTCGGACATGGCTTTAAACCATTTTTCCGAATGGAAACGGGCCACCAGCCGCGCGAGGTACCGGTTGCAAAACCAGGTGGAAAAACGCGCGACGAAATACAAAATGGCCACAAACAAAAACGCCGACACCAACTGCGCGATGAGCACATTATACTGGCNNGGTCCGGGATATAGGGCAATTTTTCTACATACGGCAAAATAAAATTCATAGAGCTCCCCTTTGGCGAAAAAGTTACTATAATAAGTGTATGAAAAAAACACTTTGCGGCGCAATCCTTGCTTTACTGCTGGCGGCCTGCTATACGCCGCTTAACAACTCCGGCGTGGCGACCACCAAGCCGTGGCTGGAAGTGTCCGGCAAGAAAATGGATTTTGACGGCAAGCAATACGACTCCTGCTACCGCTTTAACGTGCGTTTCTGGCCGCAGGAAGCCATAGAACAAATTGACCCGCGCACCGCCTGCGTTTCCGCCTGCTGCTGGCGCAGCGACAAAGAAGAAGTAACCCTGGATTTCAATAAAAATTTTGACGCCGACCTGGCCTACTACGGCCGGGCGCGCAAATACTCGCCGGCTAAAATTACGTTTAAAGTAACCCACTCCAATCTCGTCAACACCACTAAAGTTACCGTAACGCCCAAGGGCGCGGTGTCTAACGACGGGCTGATAAAACTTTCTTATAAAGAATACGAAAATCCCGCCCGCCTGGCGCAGATTGAAGCCGCCGCGCGCCGGCTGCAAACCCGCCGCAACGCGTATTTAAACGAACTCCAGCAGCGTCAGGCCGAAGAAGAAGCGGGCCGCACGCGCGGCAAACAAAACGACGCGACGGAAACGCTGGCCAAAGCGCTCCTTTCGCGCAAAGCCGGCGCCAAGATTGACGCCTACTTCTACCAAATGGATAAAAGTTACAAAAAACAGGGCGCGATTTTTATGCTCAGCGACCGTATCCTGCAGGCCCGCGCCTTAAATACGCAGGGCGACTATTCCGTATCCTGCCACGCCAAGGCCAGAACGGGCGTAAACGCCAAGAGCTTAAAAGCGTCCACCTTCTCGTGCGGGGTGTGGCGCGTAAGCCTGGAGAATGAAACGGTAACGCCGTCCGACCGCAAGGCCCGCCAAATTCTGGGGGAGTGATTTGTAATGAAACTCCCCGGGCCTCAGCCCGGGGAGTTTCATTTATTTGCAAACATATATCAACGCTTCTATATCTATAGGATGACCTGGACAATAGTCATTCACGCTACATCCAACAATCTGTGTCTCCCCTTCAGTATCACAAGGACCAGAAGGCGTCGGGGTATCAGGATATGTACGACAAAAGGATTTAGCTTCTTCATTCTGGCCGCATAAAAATGAACCTAGCACGGTCCATCCTTCATACTGCCACGAATATGTAGCGCACTGCGAAGAACTGGAAACCGAACAGCTGCCCCACACCGTCTGCCACTGCCCCGTGGATTCGTTACAGCTGACCGTGGCGCTCTGCGTGCCGCATGTATTGCACGTCCGCGGCGAAGGAGTGGAAGGTTTGGAAGACGCATCACAGCCGGAAACCTTCGGCGTGCCGCATACCAGATACACTTCTTCCGCCTTCTTGAGCTTTACTTTCTGCCAAGATACCTGCGGCGCGCCAGAGGCACCCGTCGCCGCGCACGACGGGAACTTTTCCCCTCCCGCACGCATATGCGACGCAAACAATTTCAGTTCGTCCACCGTCATATCCGTAGCT
>DCTQ01000026.1:14211-14383 GCA_002329395.1 Candidatus Avelusimicrobium alvi
ACCGCTCCCCAACGTTACGTTCGTGCTCTTCACGGCAGAAGCCGTGTTTAAATCTAATTTTCCCCGGTTCAGGTTGACTGTTGTGGCCTGTAACGGACGCGTTCCCAATGCGCCGGACTCTGAACAGCCCAGATTCATTTCACAGGCGGACGTAAGGCCTATGTCTAATTGT
>DCTQ01000097.1 GCA_002329395.1 Candidatus Avelusimicrobium alvi
TGGGAGAGAAACATTCGGGGACGCAAAAGTTTTCCGGGGATGCTTCTTTATCTGCACGGCCTGCAAGGCCGCAAAAGCAAAACGCCCCGGGGCGTTTAGCCTGCGGGGCGCGTGAACGTTCAAATACAGTTTATTTATTTTTGATTTTGGAGAATTTGGGATATAACACGTCGGTAAACTTGTTAAATTCCTCTTCCCCGCCGCGGATTTTTAAATTTACGGACAGCACATATACGTCCTTGGTCAGGATATCGCGCCAGTTGTCCGGAAATTTTACAAAATCCTTAAACGTCGTAATCAGCGGCAGTCCGCCGCGCGTTTCTTCAAACGTGCGCAGGTTTTCCTCGGTATAGTGCTGGTGGTCCGGGAAACGCCATTTTTGTTTGAGCGTCAGCCCCAGGTTCTGCAGGGTTTTTTCAAACGTTTCCGGGTGGCCGAGCGCGCAGAAACACGCCGCCGGGCCCTGGATGGCTTTCAAATCCACTTTTTTAGTGTTGCAAATATCAAAATAATACTCGGGTTCGTGCACGCTTTCCAGGATTTCCACCGCGTCGTTGTAGAGGCGGATTTGGTCCTTAATGTCTTCCAGCTAGCGGACGGACACCTGGTCGCAGTGCGTCATGACCACCAAAGAAGCGCGCTTTAAGGCCGTCATCGGTTCGCGCAGAACGCCGTAGGGCAAAAGGTGTTTGTTGCCAAACGGGTTTTTCGCGTCAATTAAAATGACGTTGGCGTCGCGGCGCAGGCGGTGGTGCTGGAGGCCGTCATCCAGCAGAATAATCTGGCTTTTAAAACGTTTTAACGCTTCCGTGGCGGCGGCGGCGCGGTCGGGCGAAATGACGATGGGCACTTTGTACTGGCTCAGCACGCGGCTCATCATAAAGGGCTCGTCGCCCGCCAGGCGCCAGTCGGCGTCCGGATTGTCAAACAATACGACGGGGCCTTCGGTCTTGCGCTGGCGTTTGTAGCCGCGCGAAACAATCGCCACGCGGATGCCTTCTTTGGCCAGCGTGGTGGCGGCTAAAAGCACGGCGGTGGTTTTGCCGGTGCCCCCGGCGGTGATGTTGCCGATGCACACGACGCGGGAATTGACGCTTTTGGACGTTTTCCACCCGTTTTCGTACGCCGCGCGGTCCAGCCAGGCGCCCGCGCCGTAAATTTTAGAAGCGGCCATCAGCACGCCGCGCCCGAGGGCGTTTTCTTCCAAATCTTCCTTTAATTTCAGTAAATCCATAAACTCCCCTAAAAAACGGTTTTAGATATTTTAGCATTTTGCGCACCCTTTCAAAACCGGGCGGGTTTTCAAACTAAAATTAGTATAATGGCTATATATGGAAAAAGCCCGTTTTCAAAAAACCCCTTTGCATTTTATCCAATACCTCGCGCTCAAAACTTTTTGCGCGCTGTTCGGCCTCCTGCCTTATAAAACGGCGGTATGGCTGGGACGCACGGCCACCGGCTCGGTCCGCTTTGTGATGAAACGCCGTTTTGAACGCTCCGTGTACGACATCCGCCGCGCGTTTCCCCAAATGTCCGAACAAGAAGCCCGCCAAACCGCGCTGGAATCCTGGCGCAATATGGGCGGCATTCTGGCGGAATTTATCAAACTGACCCGCATGACGCCGGAAGAATTTAAAAAACACAGCCGCATTATCGGCGCGGAAAAAATGCTAAACGCCCAAAACAACACGGGCGGCATCATCCACATCGGCCATTTTACCAACTGGGAAGCCTTCGGCCTGGCGGGCGCGGTGTACGGGGTGGACAAAGCGGTGCTGGCCCAGCGGGTGGACAACCCTTACGTGGACGAAGAAACCAACCGCCTGCGCAATATTTTTACGGGACGCACCTTTTACAGCAACAACGAAGACAAACCGTTTTTTGCCTGTATGCGCTGGCTGAAAAAGAAAAAAATGCTCGGCATTTTGATTGACCAAAACGCCGGTTCCAGCGAAGTGTGGGTGCCTTTTATGGGGCGCATTGCGGCGTTCTCCCCCATTACCGCGCTTTTATCCATCAAAATGCAGGTGCCCGTTTTCCCGGTGCGCGTCTGGCGCGAAGCGGACGGAACCATCGTCTCCGAAGTGATGGACCCGGTGCTCCCGCCCAAAGAATACAGCATGGACAATGTACGCAAATTTACCAAAACGCTCGTGGGGTATTACGAAGACTGGCTGCGCGAAAACCCCGCTTCGTGGCTGTGGGCGCACAACCGCTGGAAACGCGAAGCCGAAGGCGAAGCCTATTTAAAAGCCCACCCGGAGGAACGCGTATGAGCGGCAAAATAAAAGCCGTATTTCTGGACCGGGACGGCACCGTTATCCACGAAAAACCCGGCACCTATTTAAGCGATCCGGCCAAAGTGCGCCCCTACCAAAGCGCGGCGGCCGCGTTCAAACTGCTTAAAGAACTGGGGTTTCATTTTTTTATCGTTTCCAACCAGTCCGGCATCGGCCGGGGCTATTTTACCGAAAAAGAAGTAAACGCCGTCAATGCGCGGATGCTTAATTTGTTAAAACCCGCCGTCATTGAAGAAATTGTTTTCTGCCCGCACGCGCCGGAACAGCATTGTTCCTGCCGCAAGCCCAACCCCAAGCTCGGCCTGGAACTGATTAAAAAATATAATATAGACCCGAAACAATCGTATATGATTGGCGACAAAAAGGCCGATGTGGAATTCGGCCGGGCCATCGGCTTTACCCCGGTGCTCGTGACCACGGCCAACGGCAAAAACCATTTGAAAAAATATCCCGATATGCGCCCGGCCAAAGCGGCCTCCAGCCTGCTGAACGCGGCGCGCTTTATCGCCAAACATTCCGGGAGCACCCATGACGCATAAACGGCTCCTGGCGCTGGGCGGACTGATTCTGCTGGCAGGCTGCACCTGCAACCGCCTGGCGGACGCGCCCGCCCCGCAGAGCGCCGCCGTTGTTCCCGCTGCCGCCGCACCCGTAACGCCCGCCGTTCCCCTTTCGCCCGCCCCGGCTAACAAAACTATCCAGCCGCACACAACGCCCCAAACGCCTGCGGGCGTTTCCGCCCCCCGGTCCGCCGAACCCGAAGAAGTAACCCTGTTTCCGCAAGAAGCGGGGCAGACGCTGGAAGAAACGCTCCCTTCCGCCCCCAAAGAACCCGGCGCCGCCGATTTTGTGGCGCAGGCCCGCGCGGGCCAAACCCTGTCAAAACCCGCGCCGGACGAGGCTTCTTTTAAAGGCGAGGAGCTGATTCCCCTGGATGGCCGCCGCCTAAGCCCCCTGGCCTACGAACCCGTGCAAAAGACGGATACTTCCTCCCCCTGGAGCGGCGAAGAATTAAAATACGGCGTATATTATTCCTTTATCAAGGCCGGAACGGCGTATATCAAAAACCGCGGGATTACGACCGTGAACGGACGCAAAGCGTACCTGATTCAAACCACGGCTTTTTCCGCCAACGTAATTGACGCATTCTTTAAAGTGCGCGACGTAAACTATTCCTGGATTGACGCCGAAAATTTTTATTCGCTCGGCTACTCGCAAAGCGTGCGCGAAGGCGGCTACAAGCGCGACGAATGGCTGACGTTTGACTACGAAAACAACCGCTTCTACGGCGAAATGCAGAAAAAAGAAGCCCCGCGCGCGCTTTCGGGCCCGCTCAGCCAGCGGGTGCTGGATATGCTTTCCTCGCTTTATTTCGTGCGCGCGCAGAAGCTGGAAGAAGGTCAAGACATTATTTTTGACATCATCAACCGCGAAAAGCAATACCCGCTGGTGGTAAAAGTGCTGGGCAAAGAAACGGTAAAAACCGCCGCCGGCAAGTTTGACTGCATAGTAGTGGAACCGCAGTTTAGAGGCGAGGGGATTTTTGTCAGCAAAGGCAAAAGCTTAAAGGTCTGGCTGACGGATGACGAGTATAAAATGCCCGTCAAAATGAAGACGGAAGTGTTCATCGGCAGCGTATCGGCCGAACTACTGGAATACAAACGAAATTAAATATATAATGTTGTAATAATTATTCAGGAGCGTGCTATGCAATCCATACCGACTAAACGCTTAAAAGAGATTTTGAAACATTTTGAAGGGCAGGAAATCATCGTGGTGGGCGACATTATGCTTGACCACTTTATTAAAGGCAGCGTCAGCCGCATTTCGCCGGAGGCCCCGGTGCCGGTGGTGGACGTGAAAAAAGAATTTTTTGTAGCCGGCGGCGCGGGCAACGTGGCCGTAAACCTGGCGGCCCTGGGCGCGCGCCCGGTGATGGTGTCCGTCGTCGGGCAGGACCTGGGCGGCGAAATGCTAAAAGGCTTCCTGCGCGATAAAAAGGTAAACATCTACGGCGTCGCCGAAGACCCGGACCGCCCCACCACCCAAAAAATCCGCGTGATGGCCGAACAGCAGCAAATCGTCCGCTTTGACCGCGAAAGCAAAAAAAACATCTCCCCCTCCGTATCCACGCTCTGCATGAAAAGCTTTGAGCTGGCGGTAAAAACCGCCAAAGGCGTCATTTTGTCCGACTACGGCAAAGGTATGCTCAGCGACCATAACATCCAAACCATTATTGACACCTGCCGCAAGCACAAAATCCCGGTGTGCGTGGACCCGAAAATTGACAACTTTAAAAAGTATAAAAACATCACCTGCATGACCCCCAACACCAAAGAAGCGTGGGAAGGCATGGGCGAATCCCCCAAGGCGGGCGAAGAAGCCATTGAAACGCTGGGCCGGAAAATTTTAAAAATGCTGGACGCCGAATCCATTTTAATCACCCGCGGCGCGGACGGGATGAGCCTGTTTGAAAAAGGCGCCGAAAAACCCGTTACCGTCAAAGCCACGGCGCGCGAAGTGTACGACGTTACCGGCGCGGGCGATACGGTCATCTCCGTACTGACGGCCGCCCTTTCCGCGGGAGCGACCTTACAGGAAGCCGCCGTGCTTTCCAACTACGCGGCGGGCATTGTGGTGGAAAAATCCGGCACCGCGACGGCCACGCGCGAAGAAATTGAAGGAGTCCTTCCGTGAGCGACGTGTTAATCGCCGTCCCGGCGCGCTACGGCTCCTCGCGCCTGCCCGGTAAAATTTTAAAAGACCTGGCCGGCAAACCCGTTCTTCAGCACACCTACGAAGCGTGCCTGAAAACCGGGCTGGGAGACGTGCTTATCGCCACGGAGTCGCCTCTTGTGGTGGAGGCCGCCGCCAAGTTCGGCGCGCAGGCCGTGCTGACGAGTGAATCTTGCCAGAGCGGCACGGACCGCATTTTTGAAGCGGCCCAAAACCGCCCCGAGCCTTTTATCATCAACGTCCAGGGCGACGAGCCTTTTATCCGCCCGGAAACCATCACGGCCATCGCCGACCTGTTAAAAAGCGACCCGTCCTGCGACATTGCCACCGCCGTTACCGCCACCACGGACGACGCGAAGATTGACAACCCCAATTGCGTCAAAGCCGTGCTGGCCAAAGACGGCCGCGCGCTGTATTTTTCGCGCTCGCGCGTGCCGTTTAAAAGGGAACTGACGGAAGAAAACAAAACCGTTCCCTACTGGCACCACTGCGGCATCTACGGGTACCGCAGGGAAGCGTTAAAACGTTTTGTTTCACTGCCGGCGAGCCCGCTGGAACAGCTGGAAAAACTGGAACAGCTGCGCGCGCTGGAAGACGGGATGACTATTAAGTGCGTGGAAATCCGCCCCGGCGGACCCGCCATTGACACGGCGGAAGACTTAAAAGCCGCCGAAAAGTATTTAAAAGAACGCGAATAGCGCCGAACTCCCGCCGACAAGCGGGAGTTTCGTTATGCGCCGTTTTGTACAGCCATGCGGACGTAAACGCATACACTCTATATTTACACAAGGAGCCTCATATGTCTAAATTCATCATCATCACCGGCGGCGTCGTCAGTTCCCTGGGCAAGGGTATTTCCGGCGCGAGCATCGGCAAGCTTTTACAGCTTAACGGCCTGCGGGTCAATATGATTAAGTGCGACCCGTATATTAACGTAGACCCCGGCACCATGAGCCCCTACCAGCACGGCGAAGTGTTCGTCACCACCGACGGCGCCGAAGCGGACCTGGACCTGGGCCATTACGAACGGTTTTTAGACGTCAATATGACCCGCGCCAACACCAACACCGCGGGAAACATCTACCAAACCGTCATTGACAAAGAACGCCGCGGCGAATACCTGGGCGCCACGGTGCAGGTCATCCCGCACAT
>DCTQ01000031.1 GCA_002329395.1 Candidatus Avelusimicrobium alvi
TTCCGCCTTGAGGCGTTTTATAAACAGGGCTAAGACCTGCTTAAAACGACACAACGGACACACCCATCCAGCCGGCCTGCAGGGTTTGAAAAGCTAACACGGGCGTCATCCCCAAAGGTTTGGCCGCCCGCAGGACACAAAAAAGGAGCTCTTAAAAGAGCTCCTTTTTCACGGTTTACCGGTTTACCCCCCGTCCATGTATGTTAAATGCGGTAGTTGGCGCGCAAAATGGCGGAAATATAATTGTCTTTCCGGTAGACCACTACGTGATCGCCGTTGGTGATATTTTTAGAATCGTGGAATTTATTGCCGTTGTAGCGCACTTCCAGCCCCAGCGCCCAGCGCTCTCCCAGCGGCCGCTCCACCCCCAGGCCCGCATAGTACGCAAATCCCGTATAGCGGAAATGCTCTCTGGGGCCGAAATCTACGGTAATGTCCGTATCGCTCACGCCCACCGCCAGCGGAATATACAATTTGTAGCCGGCCTCGGGCGTTAAATATACGCGGCCGACGGCCATATAACTGTGCTCGCGGGTGCTTGAGTCCAATTCCCAGCCGCTGGAAAGGTCCCGCGAGAAATACTGGTCCTCAAACCCCACCCCTACGGCTACGCGCGGATGAACGAAATACAACGCCTGCACTTCAACCCCCATGCCGGGCTGGCCCAACTTGGCGTCGTGCGAGATGTTGGCCGTCTGGTCTTCCACGTTCACTTCCCCCCAGTCGCTGCCCAGGCCCAGCGGAGAAAACACCGCCCCCAGCCCGACAACCACGTCGCCCGCGCGGTATTCCCGCGCCTGCGCGCCCGCGGCCAAAAATACACACAACAACATCAAACACACTTTCCGCAACGTCATAAACATTCTCCTAAATTTATTACTTACCGGTAAGTAAGTTAATTTATTATAGCACAAAAAAGGCGGCTTTGTCATCCCGTTTCTTTTTTCTCCGCCGGGCACAAAACCCCTCCCCGCTATTTTGTACAATTAATGTATGGAATTTTTATCACAGGTAATTGATATTTTTCTGCACTTGGACGTGCATTTAAACGCCTGGGCGGCCTGGATGGGCGTCTGGCTCTACGTGGTCATTTTTGCGGTGGTGTTTTGTGAAACGGGCCTGGTGGTTACGCCGTTTCTGCCCGGGGATTCGCTGTTGTTTGCCTGCGGCGCGCTGGCGGCCGCGGAAGGGAGCTCCATCAATTTGTACTGGCTGATGCCCGTGGTGTTTGCGGCGGCGGTGCTGGGGGATTTTTGCAACTACGAAATCGGCAAATGGCTGGGGCCCAAAGTGTTTACCAAAGAGGACAGCATCTTCCTCAACAAAAACCACTTGTACAAAGCCCACGCGTTTTACGAAAAATACGGCGGCAAAACCATTATCCTCGCGCGTTTTATTCCCATTATCCGCACGTTTGCGCCGTTTGTGGCGGGCATCGGCAAAATGACGTATTTGCATTTTGCGTCTTACAACGTCATCGGCGCGGCGCTATGGGTGCTGCTGTTTACGCTGGGCGGATACTTCTTTGCGGATCTGCCGGTGGTGCAGAACCATTTTCACTATGTGGTGGTGGCGATTATTGTTATTTCCGTACTGCCCGCGGTGTACGAGTTTTGGAACGCTCACCGGAAAAAGAGCTGACGCTTTCCGGCAGCATCAAATCCACCGGAAGAATACCCTTGGGCGTTACGCTGCCCAAAATAATGTCGGCGGCGGTTTGCAGTACGTATTTATTTAACCCGTAGGTGGCGATTACCACGTCCGCCTCCGGGTAATTTTTTATATCGTACGGGCTCATCGTGGAAATAAATACGGTGTTTTTGTTTTCTTTAATCAGCCCGTTGATGGCGTTCTTTTGGTTGATATTGGTTTTGTCGGCCCATTGGAGGCTGGTCAGAATCAGCAAATCGGCCCCTTTGGCGCATTCGGCGGCGCGGGCGCTGTCTTTTTTACGGGGCGTCAGCGCGGCGTTATAACTGCGTATCTTCCAGCCTTTTTGTAAAAACGGTTTGGAGAAGCTCATCAGCTGGTCGGCAAAACGGGACGGCGCAAAAAACACCGCGCACACCGTGGGCTTGCCCTTTTTATCCGCCGGCGGCGTAAAAGGCAGCAGGCCGTTGCGGTCGCGCACGAGGGTGACGGACTGCCCGCTTATCTTCTCCAGCGCGGTCTTATACGCCTGCTCAATGGGCGAGGGCATCGTGCGGGTGCCGTCCAAAAGCCCCAGCTCTTCCTTGAGCGTAAAAATTTTGCGCGCGGCTTCTTCCACACGCGACTCCAATTTCTTTTCCCGCGTTTCTTTATTCACCTGGTTAAAAACCGACACGGGCCGTACGTACCGCCCCAGTAAAATCATATCCGCGCCGCTTTCCAGCGCGCGTACGGCGCAGCCCGCAATGGTGCAGAAAGACGTCGCGCTTTTCATATCCAGGCTGTCGGTTACAATCAGCCCGTTAAACCCCATCTGCGTGCGGAGCAAATCCTGCAAAATCGGTTTGGAAAAAGTGGCGATGTTCCGGCTGTCCAGCGCCGGATACAAAATATGCCCCGTCATCACGCCGGGCACGCCTTGGCGCACGGCTTCGGCAAACGGAGCCAGATGCACTTTTTGCAATTGCGCGTAATCGGCTTTTACCACGGGCACGTTGTAGTGCGAATCTTCCGACGTATCCCCATGCCCCGGGAAATGCTTCACCACGCTTACGATGCCCGCCGCCTTAAAACCGTTCACCAACGACATTCCCATCTTCGTTACGTTTGCCGGGTCGGACCCGAACGAACGCACGCCGATAATCGGGTTGTGGGGATTGCTGTTTACATCCAGCACCGGGGAAAAATTGATATGCACGCCCGCCCGGCGCAGTTCCAGCCCGGACAGATACGCAATGGCGGCCGCGCCTTCTTCATCGCGCGCGGCGGAGAGCATCATATTGGTGGGCAGATAGTCAAAGCCCAGGGTAATGGGGGTGTAGACGGTGCCGCCTTCGTAATCAATGGAAATCAGCAGCGGAATTTGGTGCGGGCTTTTGGCGGCCCAGCGTTGGAGTTTGTCCACCAGCTCCTTGGTTTGTTTAAGCGAATAATTCCCCCACTGAATCAGCACCCCGCCAATCTTGCCCGATTCCACGGCCGGGCGCACGAGTTCGGCGCTGTCCACATCCACAAACACCACCAGGGTCTGGCCCAGTTTTTCTTCGTAGGATAAATCTTCAAACCGCGGCGCGGCCGCAAGCCCGAAAGGGCACAGAAGCAAAGCGGCCAGCAGGAGAATTCTCATTCATTAACCTCAATCACCGGGATTTCCGCCGGAGCGAGAAACCGCAGCGGCACCCCCCAGTAGAACATACCGGACGTGATGTAAAATTTCATGCCGTCCACGTCAAACAATCCGTACACGCGCGGAAACTGCAGACGCACCAAATAGTTAAACGGAAAAATCTGCCCGTTGTGCGTGTGGCCGCTGAACATCAAGTCCGCGCCGCCGGCGGCGGCTTCTTCGGCGTAAAGCGGCGTATGGCTTAAATAAATAAGCGGGCGGGACTTATCCGTTTTGGCCAGCAAATTTTCCACGTCTTTTTTACTCACGCGCGCGGTGCGAACGTCCTTTACGCCCGCCACCTGCACGCCGCCGGGCAATTCGGCGGTTTCGTTTTCCAACAGCGTAATGCCCGCGTCTTTAAAAAACTGTTTGGAGTTTTCATACCCCACATAATACTCGTGATTGCCGAATACCCCGTATACGCCCAAAGGTATGTCGGCCTGCGCCAGCCGCTCGGCATACGCGCGGCGGTGCGGGCCGTACTCAAACACGTCGCCCAGCACCAACAGCACATCCGGTTGTTCGGCCTCCAGCGTGTTCATGGCTTTATCAAACCGTTTAAGCGACACCCCCAACCCCAAATGCGAATCCGAAAGAAGCGCAATTTTCATTTTGGGCGCGCCGGGCACCGACACGGCCACGCGTTTGACACGCGGCGAAGACGCTCCGCCGTATATCGCCATCGCCGATACCAGCACCATCAGCCCCACGCTGACGGGCCCCAGCCACGCGCGGGCATTTACGTGGAAAAAGAACAGCGCCCACTGCACCAGCGCGCACAGCGCGCAGATGCAAAACGCCAGAAACACCAGCCCGCCCCAGGTATAGGAAAGATAATAGGCCCAGCCTTCCCACGCGCCCCAGTGGGTGCGCGTATATTCCATAGAAAAACGGATGGCCAGCGTCAGCGCCGCCGGCGCCAGCACCACCGGGATTTTCCACCCAACCTGCGGGAACGCAAAATACAGCCACGCGCCCACAGTTACCTGCATCAGCCACAAAATAACGGAAGCCACAATAAAAAACATACTCACAAACTACCCCCAAACCGACAGAAAATCACTTTTATATATTTTAAAAAATTTACCATAATAAGTATAATATATTTATATACGTACCACTATAAATACACAGAGGACATAAAACCTTATGACCGTAAGAGTTAGATTTGCCCCGTCTCCGACCGGATTTTTGCATATCGGAGGGGTTCGCACCGCGCTTTTCAACTACCTTTTCGCCAAAAAAAATAAAGGCACGTTTTTGCTCCGCATTGAAGATACCGACGAAGAACGCTCCACCCAAGCGTCCACCGACGCCATTTTTGAAGGTATGCAGTGGATGAACTTAACCTGGGACGAAGGCCCCATGCCAAACGGCGCCGACAAAGGGCCCGACTCCCCCTACTACCAGGCCATCCGCGCCGACCAGGGCATTTATAAAAAATACATTGACCAGCTGCTCGCCGAAGGCAAAGCCTACAAATGCTACTGCACCGAAGAAGAACTGGAAGCCAACCGCCAAAAATGCCTGGCCGAACACCGTCCGCCCAAATACAGCGGCAAATGCAGCCACCTGACCGAGGAACAGCAAAAAGAGCTGGAAGCCCAGGGCCGCAAATACGTCATCCGCTTCCGTATGCCGCAGGAAGGCGACGTGGAGTGGGACGACCTCATCCGCGGGCACGTTAAATTCGCCAGCAAAGATTTGTACGACCTCGTAATTCAAAAAACCAGCGGCTACCCCACCTATAACTTTGCCGTAGTGGTGGACGACCACTTAATGCGTATGACGCACGTCATCCGCGGGGACGACCACATTTCCAACACGCCCGCCCAAATCCAGATTTACCGCGCGCTGGGCTGGAAAGAACCCATTTTTGCGCACCTGTCCATGATTCACGGGCCGGACGGCAAAAAACTTTCCAAACGCCACGGCGCGACGAACGTCGTAGAGTTTCGCAACATGGGCTACCTGCCCGAAGCGCTTAAAAACTACCTCGCGCTGCTGGGCTGGGCCACGCCCGATTCCCAGCAGCTGTTTGCCCCCGGCGAATTGGAAGAAAAATTTGACATCGCCGGCTGTCAGCCGAGCCCGGCCGTGATGGACCCCGAAAAACTCAACTGGATGAACGGGGAATACATCCGCGCCACGCCGCTTAGCCGCCTGACCGACCTGGCTATGCCGTTTATTGAAAAAGCCGGCATTGACGTATCCAAAGCGGACCGCGCCAAGCTGGAAGGCATCATCGGCCTGGAGCAGGAAAAATACAAACTGCTGACTGAAATTCCGGATTTAATCCACTTCTTCTTTGAAGAACCCGTGTTTGAGCAGGAAGCGGTGGATAAAGTTTTCTCCAAACCCGAAGCCAAACAAGTGTTGGAAGGCATGTGCGCCGTGTACGGCAGCCTGGCGGATTTTACCGAAGCCGGCCTGGAAGCCGCCGCGCGCGCCTATGCCAAAGAAAACGGCATGAAGGCCGGACAGATTTTCCACCCCGTCCGCGTGGCCGTTTCGGGCCGCACCCACGGGCCGACCTTGTTTAAAATGCTGGAATATATGGGCAAGGAAACCGTAACCGCGCGGCTTAAAAACGCGCTTCAGCACTGCAAATAGTTCCGCCCCAAACCGGGCAAGGGATGCCATGAAATACTGGTTTTTTGACGGAAACGACGTAGTGGGCCCGTTCACGCCGAAAGAGCTTGCGGCGCGCCCGGGCTTTGCCGAAACCAGCCTGGTATGCCCCGAAAATTTCAGCGAGAACGAGGACAACTGGAAAACGGCGTCCTCGTTCCCGGATTTTCATTTTAACTCCCAGGAAGCTTTCCCCTCCCAGCCGCCGGAACCGGATGAAAACACCGATTCCTTTGACAAAGAAATGGACACGCTGTTAAAAGAGCGTTCTCCTTTGGCGGAAACGGCGGACAACGCGGCGGAAGCGCCGTCTTTGGAAATCCCGAAAAAGCCCGCCAAGCCGGGACCGATTGAAGATTATTTCAACAATATCAAAGGCGAAGACCTGCGCAACATTCTGGGCATCCCGGACCCGAATGAAAACTCGGATATGAACCTGGCGCGCGCGCTGGAAACGCAGTTTAACAAAACCGCGCCGCCGACGGACAAAGAAATCCAGCCCATAGAAGACGATCCGTTTGACGAATTTACCTCGGACGCGGCGGAAGAAGCAGACGAACTTTTCCCCGCCGAAGCGCCCGCCGAGCAAGCTTCTCCCGCTAAGCGGGAAACCGACGCCGCCCGCGCGGAAGCTGAACAGCCCCGGACGCAAACGGACAAACCGCAAGCGGAACAAACACCCCAGCAAGCAGCCAATAAACCGCCGCGCGCCCAAAAACAGTCCGCTCCGCTCTCCGTGCCGATTTCCGCCGCCCCCGAAGACGATTTGATTTTAACCGTACGCCGGGAACTGCCGGCGGAAAATACGCCGCAACCAGAGCCCGCGCCGGCTTCCGAAAAACAAGAACAAGCTCCCGCCGGACCCGCGCCGCTGGAAGAAGCGGACGCGCCGACCTTTTCGCTCCCCGTGCTGGGCCGCCCGGAAACGGACCTGCCGCCCGTCCCGGCGGAAGAAATCCCTTTTGAAGCCGTCTTAAACGAAGCAGACTCCGCTTTGCCGGCGCCGCAGGACGTACAAGCTCCGTCATCCGATGCCGCCCAAACGCCCGGGGATACGTCCGCCCCGCCGGAAGAACCGAACGGGCAAACGCTGACCGCCGAAACACAGCCGGGGGAAGAGGCAAAAGCCGCTTCCGAAGAGACGCGCGAACCCGCGCCGGCCGCAGAGGCCGCCCCGCAGGAACCCGCGCCGGAGGAACAGCCCGAAGAGCTGGTGCCCCAAGCCGCCGAAGAAGAACCTGCGGACCCGAAAGAAGAGACGGTGCGCAACATTCTAAAAGGGGAGCTGGAAGTAGTCCCCGCGCCGGAGCTGGAAGAACCCATCAAAAACGTGCCGGTGGAGCCGCAGATTAACCAGGTGAAACCGCGCCTGAACCAGACGCCGGAAATTGAAGAATTTTTAACCCAAACCCAAAACGAACGCATCGCCCGCGGCCGCTCCAACAAAAAAGCCAAGGCCGCCCTGTCCGTACTCGCGGCGCTGCTGGCCGTCGGCGCGGCCTTTTTCATTAATCAGACCGTCGCGCAGGAGCCGGCACCTTCTCCCGCCCCCGAAACCGGGGCGCTGCCGCCCCCGGCCAACGCCAAACTGCCGGACGGGCCGGAAGAAGTGGAGGAACTGCTGCCGGATATCCCCGTGCCGCCGCCCGCCCCCCAGGTGCAGCCTTCTCTGTCGGACAAAGCCCTTGCCGTCGTGCAGAACTACCAGCTTTCCGGCTCCCGGGGCACCATAGCGTCTTACTTTGACCGCCTGTACCAAACCAAAAAAGCGCAGGGGTATACGGGCTCCTGGTCTGCGGAACCTTTGCATAAAAGCACATATATTGTAAAATACAGGCTGACGAAGACGCGTATGGAACCGATTGTATACGTCTTCCAGGCGGACGCCGCAAGCGGCAAACTGACCGGGGCTTTAAACAATATCGCGCTGGACCTGGTCGGCAAAATTCAATAACCATAAAGAGGGTTGATATATGATATTAATGGACGATTTGTTCAAACTGATGAAAGCGAAAAACGCTTCCGATATTCACCTTACGGTCGGCGTGCCGCCCGTACTGCGTATTCAGGGCCGCCTGTACGCCACGCAGTTTGAAGCCCTTACCAAAGAAAGCGCGCAAACGCTTATTTACTCCATTATGACCGACGAACAACGTCAGCAGTTTGAAGAAAAACTGGAGCTGGACTTTTCGTTCGGCATCAAATCGCTCGGCCGTCTGCGCGTAAACATCTATAAACAAAAAGGCTGCGTCGCGGCCGCCCTGCGCTCCATTCCCAACGATTTCAAATCGTTTGAAGAGCTCAACCTCCCGCCCGTGGTGTACAATATCATGAAGCTCAACAAAGGCCTCGTACTCGTTACCGGGTGCACGGGTTCGGGTAAATCCACGTCTTTGGCCAGTATGATCAACTACCTGAACATGAACGAAAGCAACCATATCATGACGGTGGAAGATCCTATTGAATTCGTCCATCCGCACAAACGCAGCATCGTCAACCAGCGCGAAGTGGGCGCGGACACGCTTTCTTTCGCCGACGCCTTAAAACACTTCCTCCGCCAGGACCCGGACATCATCCTGGTAGGCGAGCTGCGCGACCGCGAAACGATGGAAGCCTGTTTGACGCTGGCGGAAACCGGCCACTTGGTATTCGCCACCCTGCACACCAACGACGCCGTGCAGTCCATCAACCGTATCATTGACGTTTTCCCGGCCAACCAGCAGCCGCAGATCCGCACGCAGCTCTCGTTCGTGCTGGAAGCCATTTTGTCCCAGCAGTTAATCCCCACGCTCACCGGCGGCCGCGCCATGGCGTGCGAAGTGCTGCTGGCCAACTCCGCCGTGCGCAGCTTAATCCGCGACGGCAAGGCCGAACAAATCATCTCCACCATGCAAACCAGCGTGGGGATGGGTATGATTACCATGAACCAGGCCCTGGGCGATTTGTACATTCAAAAGAAAATCAGCTATCAGGAAGCCTTGTCGCACACGGCGGATCCGTCCGGCCTTAAAACGTATCTCCAGCAAAAGCTGGGCACCGCCAGTTTCAAATAAACCCGGCAGACAAACTCTTTTCACCAGCCTTTAAACAACCGTTTAAAGGCTGGTTTTTACAGGATACTCTATGGAAATCAACTGCTCCCGCACCGAAAATTTAAGCCAAACCGTCAAGAACCCCAACATTATTATTAAGGGCTCCCACAGCTACTACAGCGGCGCGTGGGACGGCGCTTTTGAAGACCGCGCCGTGCGCTACCTGTACGGGGACGAACACAGCCTTAAAAACTGGCAGTCCGCCTGGGAGCCGGACAAGCTCTACATCGGCGATTATGTGTCCATCGGCCCCGAAGCCGTCATTTTAATGAGCGGCAACCACACCCACCGCACGGATTGGTTTTCCTGCTTTCCGTTTGCGGATAAAATCACCGAGTCCTACCGCGCCAAAGGCCCCACCGTCATCGGGGACGGCGTATGGATTGGCCTGCGCGCTCTTATTATGCCCGGGGTAACGATTGGCGAGGGAGCCGTGGTGGCCGCCGGAGCGGTGGCAGCCAAAAATTTGGAACCGTACACCATTTACGGCGGGAATCCGGCCAAAGAAATACGCAAACGCTTTGCGCCGGAACAAATAGAAAGGCTGTTAAAATTAAAAATCTACGATTGGCCGGAAGAAAAATTCAACGCCTTAAAACCCTTGTTATGCAACAACGATTTGGACGCGCTGGAGCAAGCCGCCGCCGCGTTGTAACGGCACCGAACGGCCTTTGACGCACGCTGATGTACCGGCCGCACCCCGCCGGCCGGAGGGCTATTCCCTTCCCGCCGGGTCCTTGCCGTCAATCAGCCCTTCCTGGCTTTGGTGCCCGGTCAGTTCGGCCTTTTCGCGCAGTTTGCGATGGTAGGTAACGGCAAAGCGGTGCACTTCGTCGCGGATTTCCATCAGCAGGTTTAAGGCGGGGTCCCCCACCGGCAGCTTAATGCTTTCCGCCGCTCCCGGCAGGTATATGCCTTCGTGCGTTTCCGCCAGCGAAATAAACGGGATATAGATGCCGGCGCGGTCAAACGCGTTCATCGCGGCGGATATCTGGCTTTTCCCGCCGTCCAGCAGAATTAAATCGGGCGTTTGGGCCGGGTCGCGCTTGATTTGGCGCAGCCGGCGGTAGACGCTTTCTTCCATCATCGCAAAATCGCTCCCGCCGCCTTCCGGTAGTTTGGAGCGGATTTTAAAACGGCGGTAATGCTCGTGATTTTTCTCGCCGTTTACGTAGCACACCATACACCCCACCGCTTCGCGCCCGAACAGGTGGGAGTTGTCAAACGCCTCAATATGCGCCGGAAGCTTGTGCATGCCGATTACCTGCGCCAGGCGTTTTAATTTATCGGTATTCTGCATGGCGGTGGTGATTTGGTCGTCTTTAAACCGGCCCACCAGCACGCGCTCCTGCATATGCGCAAGCGCGTGCAAAAAATTGCGGTACACGGCGGCCTGTTCGNNCGGCGTGGCGTTTCATAAGAGCGGTGATGTTTTCGGTAATGTTGCCAAAATGTCCGTCTAAAAACTGCGCCATTCGCTCCGCGATTTCGCGGTATTCCCCGTACGATATTTTCCCCGCGCACGGGGCCGGGCATTGGCCGGTGTGATAATACAGGCAGGTGTTTATTTTACGCGGGTCCAGCGGGCGCTCGCGCGAAAAATTCCATTTGCAGGGGCGCAGGGGCGCGTATTTGCTCTTCCACAAAAAGCGCATCAGGCTTTTGACGATGCTGGACTTGGGGTACGGCCCGAAATAAAGGTCTTTCCCGCGCACCACGCGGCGGGTAAGCTGCAGGCGGGGGTAATCCTCCCCCATCGTAAGTTTTAAATAAGGATAGCTTTTGCCGTCTTTGCCCAGCGAATTAAAAAACGGTTGGTATTGCTTGATGAGTTTTTCTTCCAGCACCAGCGCGTCGCGTTCGCTGGCGCAGGTAACATAGTCTATTTTGGCAATCATCGGCAGGAGGCTGGGCAGCTTCCAGCCGCGTGAATAGAGGTTGGATTCCTGAAAATACTGCTTTACCCGGTCGGCCAGGTTTTTGGCTTTTCCCACGTAAATAATCGCGCCTTCTTTAGAACGCATAATGTAAACGCCGGGTTTATTTGGTAAAATATCTAATCTGGGATCCATAATTTTATTTTAACATTTCCCGCGCCCTCACGCCGAAGCGTTAAAAAAGAAGTTGACCCGGCGGAAATAATAGGATAAAATATTAATAACCGATTTTTCTATAGAGGAATTATTAAATGGCAAAATTAAAAACTGGTAGACACACTAGCGCCATCAAAGCGCAGCGCCAAGCTGAAAAAAGAACTTCCCAAAACAAGGGCTTAACCAAAAAAGTCCGCTTGGCCACCAAAGCCGTAGCCGCGTCCGTCAAAACGAAAGCCGCCACGCTGAAAGAAGACTTGAAAAAAGCCGAATCCTGCATTGATAAAGCCGCTAAAAAAAGCGTGATGCACTGGAAAACGGCCGCCCGCAAGAAATCCAGACTCGCCAAAGCCGCCAACAAAGCCGAAGCGAAATAAGTCTTCAGCCGATTTAAAAACCGTCCTTGCAAAAGGGCGGTTTTTTTATGTCCCGCGCGCCGTTCGGCGCGGCGCTTCCCGCTCAGCCGGCGTCCCCGGTTCGGCGCGGGATTTTGCGCCGGCGGGACGCGCCCTATCGGCCCGCCACACGTTTTCCCCGCAAAAAAGCGGCGTCCCCCAAGGGGAACGCCGCTTTTTTGAACCTTAAATTTTACTTACGCTTCCGGCACGTGTTTGTATTTAAACACCATCGCAAACAGCACCGCCACCACCAGCGAGAAGCCCGCGAACACAAACCACGATTCGCTCCAGCCCGTCATAATGGAGCGGGAGATTTCCGCCGGATACACTTCGCCCGCAGGCAAAAAGCCGTGCGCGGCGGTGTAGGCGTTGATGTGTACGTTGACCAGCTTGTTAATCACCCACTGGGCGCCCAGCGTGCCGATCATCGCGCCGAAGCCGTTGGTCATCAGCATAAACACGCCCTGCGCGCTGGAGCGGATGACCGGGTCGGTTTCTTTGTCCACGTACAGCGAACCGGATACGTTAAAGAAGTCAAACGCCACGCCGTACACAATCATAGAAAGAATCAGCAGTACAATGCCCGACGCGGTGGACGGATTGCCGATGCCGAAAAACCCAAAGCGCAGCACCCACGCGAACATACTGATTAACATCACTTTCTTAATGCCGAAGCGTTTTAAGAAGAACGGAATCAGCAAAATACAAAGCGTTTCGGACATTTGGGACAGCGAAATAAGCGCGTTGGCGTTATTGGCCCCCCACGAGCCCGCAAACCCCGCCAAAGAGTTAAAGCCGTTGATAAACGGGTTGGCGTAGGCGTTGGTAATCTGCAAAGACATACCGAGCAGCATGGAGAAGATAAAGAAAATGGCCATTTTCTTTTCTTTAAACAGCGCAAACGCTTTCAGGCCCAGCGCTTCGGCCAGCGTTTTGGCCTTGGTTTCGCAGGTGGGGCAGGCGGGCAGCGTAAAGCAGTACACGCCCAGAATCAGCCCCAAAACAGCGGAGAAATACCACTGCACATAAGTATTTTGGAAGCCCGTAAAGTTAGACGTCAGCATCGCGCAGATAAAACCCACGGTGCCGAACACGCGGATGGGCGGAAACGCGGAGACGGTGTTAAAACCGCCCTGGCGCAGCGCGGTGTAAGCCACGGAGTTGGAAAGCGCGATAGTGGGCATATAAAAAGCCACGCTAAACGTGTATAAGCCGAATACGGCGGCAAAGCTCACCTGGGGAAGCGAGCCGAAATACGCGGCCCCGGCCATACCGGCCGCCGCCAGCAGGTGGCAGATGCCCAGCAGCTTCTGCGCCGGAATCCAGCGGTCCGCCACGATGCCGATTATCGCCGGCATAAAAAGCGACACAAAGCCCTGCGCCGCGTAAAACAAACCAATCTTCTCGGCCAGCCCGGCCCCGGCCAGGAACGTGCCCATAGACGTCAGGTACGCGCCCCAGACGGCGAACTGGAGGAAATTCATTACGGTCAAGCGAATTTTGATATTCATAAGAGAAGTATCGCCGGATAAGGCACATCCCGGCGCAAACGTACGAGTCAACCTCCGTAGGATATGGCGGCAAACGTATACGGCACGGCACGGCTTGCCGGTAAAATCATTGTACAAAAAAAGATATAATATAGGAAATAAATCGGCACCGGCCGGTTGTGGAGGTTTTACTATGGCAGATTACAGCTTTGACATTGTGTCCAAAGTGGATTTAAACGTGATTTCGGAGGCCGTCGCCGCCGCCAATAAAGAAATTACCAACCGTTATGATTTTAAAGGCACCAATTCCAGCATTGAGCTGAACCAAAAAGACAACGAACTGAAACTCGCGTCCAGCGACGAATACAAAGTGGCTACCCTGCGCGACATTATTTTCACCCGCGTGGCCAAGCGCGGCATTCCGCTTAAAAATATGCTCCCGCAGAAAATTGAATCCGCCCTGGGCGGCACCGCCAAGCAGACGGTGAAAATCCAGCAGGGCATTCCGTCCGACAAAGCCAAGGAAATCTCCAAAGCCATTAAGGACGCGAAGCTGAAAGTATCCGCTTCCATCCAGGGCGACCAGCTGCGCGTTTCGTCCAAATCCAAAGACGAACTGCAAAACACCATGGCTCTTTTGAAAGGGCAGGACTTCGGCCTGGAACTCCAATTCACCAACTACAGATAACTATGCGCAAACTTCTTTTAGTCCTTTTTGCGGCGCTTTTTGCCGCTCCCTGCGTCCGCGCCGCGGACGCCGCCGCTTCGCTTGAGTTTTACAAGAAGCAGGCCTTAACCCTCCCCGCCGACCCCGGCCGCGAAGAACGCGCTTTTGCCAAAACGCTTGCGGACGGCCTGGGCACCTGGACGGTGCAGCACGAAAAACAGCCCGCCGCGGCGGACGCTCTTTTGCTGCAGGCGCGCCTGTATATGCGCGCGCAGGAAAACGCCCGCGCGCTGGTTACGCTTTTTAAACTGCGCAAAATGTTCCCGCAGGTGGACGCGGCCCTGTTAAACCCGTTAATGGCCGATGCCGTGCTGTCCGTTACCCCGGCCAGCCGTAACGACGCTTCCGCCCTGTTCGCGGCCGCTCTGCCGGCGGACGCCGCAACCGCCGCGGACCGCGAAACCGAAGCGTTATATGCGCTTTCCAAGCTCTCCGGCCGCACGCTTTATGCGCCGGCCGCCGAAGCGTTTGAATCCTTTTTCGCCCGCAACCCGGATTATAAAAACAGCGACAAAGTGGAACTGTGGTACGGGGATTTGCACCGCGTAAACGGCAACTACCTGGCCGCCATCGCCCAATACAAAAAAGCCGGCGAACTGTATCCCAAAACGCCGTACCGCGCCGCCAGCCTGCGCCTGATCGGCGATATTTACGCCGACAATTTAAAAGACACCGCCAACGCCATGGCCGCGTATACCAATGTACTGCGCGAATTCCCGGGCTCGGCCGAAACGGGCATCGTCTACAAACACATGGCGATTTTGGATGAAAACAACAAACAGTTTGACAGCGCCCTCATCAATTACGACAAAGCCATTGAACTGTTGGGCAATACGCCGGCCGCCTACGAAGCCTACCGGGGCAAAGCCGACGTATACATAAAAACCAAAAACTACGGCGAGGCCTACAACACCCTGCACCAGACGGCGGCCGTATTCAGCGCCGATGAGGAAAAGTTCACCTTCTCCCTGCTGGAAGCCGCCAACGTGGCTAAAAAACGGATGCGCGACCAAACGAAGTACGCCCAGTCTTTGGAAAAAGCCCTGCTGGCCTACCCCAAAGGCCCGCGTGCGCCCCAGCTGATGTTTGATTTGGGCTATGCCTACGAACAGCAGAATAAAGACGCCCAGGCGATTGACATTTACCAAAAGCTGATTGTCAATTACCCGACGGACAAGCTCGCTTCCAGAGCCCAGGGCCGCCTTTCGCGCCTGCAGAAATAAACTTTAAGTATGTTAAAAAACCCGCGTGTTGAACGCGGGTTTTTTAATGGGCACAACTAAAAACTGTAACGATTCTGCCCGTATCGATTGATTACAAATTTTCCCCCTAAAGACTTGCACACCTTTTCCGCCGTACTGTCCGGCACGGCAAAACACAGCCGCGCCCCCAACGAAGATTTATTCCCCCCATAATCATACGAAATGCCTATCTCCGGCAATTTGCTTGCCCCGCCGCTGCAATAGACGCTGCCGCCGCTGCTGAGCAGACTGCACCGCACGCCAAAAGGAAAGGTAACGCATTCGGTATCGCGCCCGCCGGAAATGCAGTCCGTTACCTCCAGCCCGGCCGGGAGCGAAATATCCAGCCCGTCCCATTTATAGCTGTAAGTGCTGTTTGCCATATAATAGGCTTCCTGCGCCGTTTTGACGCTGGCCATAAACGGCAGCACCTGCGCCACGCGGCTTTTGGCCACAGCTGTTTCGTACTGAGGCAGCGCAACTGCGGCTAGAATACCGATAATTAAAACCACTACTAATAGCTCTATAAGCGTAAATCCGAGG
>DCTQ01000082.1 GCA_002329395.1 Candidatus Avelusimicrobium alvi
AAATCCAGTTTTACGCGGCGCGTTTTACAACTCGCTGCCGCTTAAACAAGTAAAAACATTTTTCCGCTTTGAGGCGTTTTATAAACAGGGCTAAGACCTGCATAAAACGGCAAAACGGAGCGGAAAATTTTCCGCTCCGTATCGTATCCCTCTAAATTCGCCGGGCTTAGTCCGCTCTCTCCGGCACGTCCACAATTTTCGGTGCGCCCTCGTCGTCAATCACCAAATACTGCAGTTTGCGGTGCATTCCCACGTCCACCGGAATCACGTTGGCCGTGCGGTCCAGCACGATACGCTCCACCTGCGTGTGCCCCACCACCTGCACCAGCGGGCTTTTGGGATAAGAGGCAATCAAATCCTCCAAATCTTCCCAAAAAATACCGCCGAAACGGTCCGGCCCTTTGCGGCTGATGCTGATGTTAAAAATCGGATGTTTGAAAAACTCGTGCTTGATGGATTCTTTAAAAATTAAATTGATAAGCGCGGCGATATTGCCGGCATTGGCGTCGTCCAACTGCATCTGGAAAATCTTATACAGCTTGCGCGTTACGCCCGCGTGCGTGAACAGGAACCCTTTGTAGGCGTAAGCGGCCTTTAAATCGCCGTCCAACACCTGGCGGGTCAGCTTGTCGTGCATTACTTTGGCTTCTTCTTTGCTAAAGCCGGAAATCACAAAGTTAGACAGCAAAGGCTCCAGCTCGTGGTTGCCCACCAGCCGCACGACTTCGCCCTGCCTCTCCCGCGCCTGTTTTTGGATGGAGTCCAGCAAGTCATCCACTTTGCGCGAAAAAGGCCCCCTGTCAAAAATATCACCCATCTGCACCAAGCGGTTGTGGCCGCCGCACCAGTTGTTATGCTCGTCAATCAGCCCCGCATGGCGCAGGATTTTGACAAACGGTTCAAACTGGCCGTGCACATCCCCCACGACCACCACTTGTTTCGGGTTTTTCTGGCTTTGCATTGGTTTTGTACCTTATACAAATAATATAATAATAGTATACAAAAAACACGCGCCGCTACGGCTTGCGCTCCATTTTTATGAAGATACCATCCGCCGCTCTGAAAAAGCTAAAACAAGCCGCCGGGGAAGAAAACGTCCTGACCGATGCCGTCTCCCTGTCGCTCTATGCTTACGATTGTTCGCTCTCCCGCACGCGGCCGGATGCGCTTATTAACGTCCCCAACCAAGAAGCCGTGGCCCCCATCCTGCGTATTTTACAGGAATATGCCGTCCCGTTCGTTCCGCGCGCCAGCGCGACGAACCACGCGGGAAGCTGTGCGGCCTTAAACGGCGGCGCGGTGCTTAACCTGACGCGGCTTAACCGGATTTTACAAATTAACACGCAGGAAGGATTTGCGGTTGTTGAACCGGGCGCCGTCGGCGGCGATTTGCAGGACGCACTCGCCCCGCTGGGCTTTTTCTACGCACCCGATCCGGCCAGCGAACGCGTATGCACCTTGGGCGGCAACCTGGCCCAAAACGCCAGCGGCGCGCGCTGTATGAAATACGGCGGCACGATTGACCACGTGCTGGAGGCGGATTTTATCCTGCCGGACGGAGGACCCCTGCATTTTTCCCGCCGGGACGGCGGACCCGATTTTATCGGTCTGCTGGCCGGGAGCGAAGGCACGCTGGGCGTCATTACGCGGATGAAGGTGAAAATCCTGCCCGCGGCCAAACACATCAAGACATTTCTCGTTACGTTTCCGTCGCTGGCGCACAGCGTGCAAACCGTCAGCGATTTGGCGGCCAAAGGCGTGATTCCGCGCTGCGTGGAAGCGATGGACCAAATCACCACGCGCGCCGTGGAAGAGTTTGCCCGCTCCGGCTACCCGACGGACGCCCAGGCCCTGCTTATTTTGGAGCTGGACGGCACGCCCGCGCAAATCGCTTCCGACGAAAAACAGCTGGAAGAAATCTGCCTAAAAAATCAGGCGCTTAAATTTATTCCGGCCAAAAACGAAGCCGAACGCCAAAAACTTTGGTTCGGCCGCCGCGCCGCCTACGCCGCGATGGCGCGCCTGGCGCCCAACGTAATGGTGGGCGACGGCACCGTCCCGCGCAGCGAACTGCCCCGCGCGCTGGCTAAAGTCCGCCGGATTTTAGACGATAACAACATTTACGCCAGCCTCCTTTTTCACGCGGGGGACGGCAACTTCCATCCGCAAATCGTGTTTGACGAGCGCAACAAGCCCGACGCGGTGCGCGTTACCCGCGCACTAAAAGAAATTTTACAAGCCTGCGTGGACTGCGGCGGCACCATATCGGGCGAACACGGCGTAGGCGTGGAAAAACGCGCCGTAATGGCCTATCAGTACGATAAACCCACACTGGATTTGTTTACCCGTATTAAACGCGCGGCGGACCCGAAAAACATCGCCAATCCGCTCAAGCTCATTCCGCTGGCCTATGCGGAAAAAGCACGCCCCCAGCAGCCTCTTTCCGCCGCCGCACAACAACTGGCGGACAATATCCGCACGCGCCGGGAAGCCCGCGTGCCCTGCACGGTAACGGGCGCGAATACGCGGCTGAAAACGGCGGCGGAGCATCCGCTTTCGGCACGGCCCCTTAACCAAATTTTGGATATTGATAAAACCAATTACACCGTTACCGCCGGGGCCGGCGTGACGCTGGCCGAACTCGCGCAGGCGCTGGGGCGCGAAAACGTATACAGTATTTTGCCCGAAAAAGGGAAAGGCACGCTGGGTGGCGCGTTCGCCTCCGGCTGTCTGCCCGGTTTTTATCCGCACGTGCTGGGGGTGGAAGCCCTCCTGCCGGACGGGTCATACGTGCGCTACGGCGGGAAACTGATGAAAAACGCCGCCGGATATAATCTGGCGCGCCTGTTTGCGGGCTCGCAGGGCACGCTGGGCCTGGTTACACAGCTGACGTTTAAAATTTTTGCCAAGCCCGTGCCCAAAGCGCCCGAACTGCCGTTTCAGCCCGCGCCCGCCAACGCGCTGTGGCGCGCCGTCAAAGCGCAGCTGGACCCGGAAGATTTATTCCCCCCGCTTACAGGAGACGCCCGTGTCTGATTTTCGCCCGCTTGAGCTGGATCCGCTTCATCCCAAACGCCACCTGCGCACCCTGCACACGCCGTTCGGCCCGCGCGCGGTGTACGATTCCGCCTCATTCTGCACCCGCTGCGGCAGCTGCCAGCAGGCCTGCCCGACTTATGTTTTAACGGCAGAAGAAACCTTCTCTCCGCGCGGACGCAACCAGGCCGTACGCCTGGCGGCGGAAGGCAAATTAAATCCGGCGCAGAATAAAGAACTGTTATCCCGACTGGTTAATTCGTGCCTGCTGTGCGGCCGCTGTACGCAGGCCTGCGCCGGCAAAATCCCAACGGCCGAACATATGCTGGAACTGCGCCGCACCTTAAACGGGCGCGCGCTTCCCGCCCTGTTACACACCCTGCTTTCCTGGCGTTCCCGCCGACCGGGTTTATTCCGTTTTATGGTCCGCGCCGGGCTTGCACTGCGCCGCGCGGGTGCGGTGCGCCTGCTGCGCCTGATGGGGCTCACCCGGCTGCCCGGCCTGGCCTGGATAAATCACGCGGATGACATTCTTCCCGCGCGCACGCCGGCATTTGCCAAACGCCTCCGGCAAGCGAAAATTCCGGCCGCCCCGCAAGACCCCGCACTTATCTACCTGCCCTCGCTGGAAGCCGAATTTTTTATGCCGGACCTTGCGGCGTCCGTCCTCCAAACCGCCGCCCCAAAACGCGGCGCGCACATCTGGCAGAACACGCCGAGCGGCCTGTTTGAATACGTATACGGAAACGTACGCCAAAGCCGCCGGCTGGTTAAAAACCTCATCCGCCGCCGCGAGCAAACGGGCAAGCTCCCGCTGCTTACCGACAGCGTGGACGTATACCTGTTTCTGCGCCGCGCGCCCCAGCTGTTTGAGCGGTGGCCGCGCTGGCAGCAAAAAGCGCGCGAATTTGCCGAACATGTGCTTTTTATCACGGATTTTATGCCTAAAAAACCTGCGCGGGCGGCGGAAATCGCCTCTCCCGTGCGCTTGGATTATTCCGCCCTGTTCCGGCGCGAAGGCGAACCGTTTGCGGCCGCGCAGAAAACTTTGAAAACACTTTTCAAGAAAAATTTTGTAGAGTGTTTGTATAAAGACGCGGACACGCCCGCGTTTGGTTACGGTTTCGTACGGCACAATTTGGCGGAAAGGGTTTGCATGGACGCCGTACGGAGCATCGCCCGAACACAGACAGGGACTGTGTTTACATTGTCAGGGCTGTCTGCTTTGGAACTGGACTTTTGCCTAAAACAGTTTTATCCGTACGCCAAAGCAGATCACTTCGCACGCTTAAACGGGTGAACATATGCAATCATTCAGGCCGGAAAACGGCAAGCTGTCGGCCGAAGAAAAGCTGAACCTGCTGGTGGAGTTTGGCGCGCGCATTTCGTGTGAACTGCGCTTAGACAAGCTTTTAGACATCATTGCCCAGCAAATTACTAAAATGCTGGATGTCGGACGCTGCACCATTTACCTTAAAGACGTAGAAAAGAATGAACTCTGGTCCAAAATCGCCCAAGGGCGCGGGCTGGAGCACACCGAAATCCGCGTACCGCTTAACGGCAGCGGCGTTATTTCCATCGTCGCCCGCACGGGCGAAACCATCAATCTTCCCAACGCATACGAAGACCCGCGCTTTTCCATGGACGTGGATATGGTAACCGATTTCCGCACCCATTCCATGCTGGCTATTCCCTTAAAAAACAATTCCGGCAAAGTGCTGGGCGTATTTCAGGTGGCAAATAAAGCCGACGCCACCGCTTTTGACAAAAAGGACGAAGGCATCCTGCTCCTGCTGGCCACGCTGGCGGGAAGCGCGATTGAAATCGCCAAACTGTATCAGGACGTGCACGTCGCCCAGCTGGAAACCATTTACCGCCTGGCCGTTACCGCCGAATACCGCGACCAGCAGGATACCCGCGCCCACTTAAAAAACATCAGCATCATTTCGTATCTGCTGGCGCTGGGAATGAACAAAAAAGATTCCGAACTGATCAAAAACGCCAGCCCCCTGCACGATATCGGCAAAGTGGCGCTGGCGGACAACATCCTCTTAAAACCCGGCAAGCTGACCCCGGAAGAGTTTGAAATTATGAAGTCCCACACCGTCTACGGCGGACGTATTCTGGAAGGGGCGCATTCCAAGGTGCTTAAAATTGCGCACAAAATGGCCTGCTACCACCATGAAAAATGGAACGGGTCCGGCTACCCCAAAGGCCTGAAAGGGGAAGACATCCCGATAGAAGCCCGCATTATTACGGTGGCCGACGTGTTTGACGCGCTGTGCGCTTTCCGCATGTACAAAAAAGCCTGGAAGACCGATGACGCCTACGCGTATATTTTGGGCGAGTCCGGCAAATCGTTTGACCCGCACGTGGTGGCGGCGTTTAAAAAAATCTATCCGTCCGTGCGCAAGCTCTACGCCAATATCTCCGTCAACCAGCCCCAGCCGCAGACAAGCGATGTGCCGGTAACGGACGAAAAGAAAAATTCTTAATTTAAAACCCCGGTTTTCCGCCGGGGTTTTTTGTCTGCCGCCGCTCCGCCGGAGTTATTCGCCCTCACAGTCTAAACATTCCTAAATTTTCCCTTCGGGCATATGCCATCGTTCATATCTCTATACCGCGGCCAAGGCCGCCAAAGCCGTCCGCCCACACAGTCTGAATATCCCTACATTTTCCCTCTGGGCGTACGCCACCGTCCATATGCCTGTACCGCGGTCAAGGCCGCCAAAGCCGTCCGCCAGGACAAAATACTATAATATAGTGTCCTTTTGGCTTTCAACCTTAAGTACAATTTACACTGTGAGGTAATTGATGGAAAAAGAGACGATACTCATCGGCCTGTCGGGCGGGGTGGATTCCGCCGCCGCGGCCGTCATACTCAAGGAACAGGGGTACCGCGTCATCGGCGCGACGATGCTGGTGTGGGACCCTTCTCTTCCCGTACCGGAAGGCGCGTACCAAAAAAACGCGTGCCTTTCTCCCGAAAAAGAAGATTTAACGGAAATTGAACACATCGCGTCCAAACTCGGTATTGAGTTTTTAAAAGTGGACTGCCGCGAGCCGTACCGCGCGGCGGTGCTGGACAACTTCCGCCTGGAATACGCCTGCGGCCGCACGCCTAACCCGTGCGTGCTCTGCAACAGCCTGATTAAATTTGGCGTACTCCCCTCCGCCGCCGAGCGGCAGGGCGTGAAGTTTGATAAATTCGCCACCGGCCACTACGCCCGCGTGGAACAGGACCCGAAAACCGGCAAATACCTGCTAAAAAAAGCGAAAGATTTATCACGCGACCAAAGCTATTTTCTGCACCGCCTGACGCAGAAACAGCTTTCCCGCGTACTCTTCCCGCTGGGGGAAATGACGAAACCCGAAATCCGCGAAATTGCGCGCCAGGCGGGTCTGGCCGTGGCCGAAAAAGAAGACAGCCAGGACTTTTACTGCGGCGATTACAACGACTTGCTGAACTTCCCCAACAAACCCGGGGACATTGTTACCTTGGACGGCAAGCCCGTTGCGCGGCACCAGGGCATTTGGGGCTACACGATAGGCAAACGCAAGGGCCTGGGCATCGGCGGATTTAAAGTGCCCATGTATGTGGTGCGGCTGGACGCCGAAAAAAACCAGGTCGTCATCGGCCCGAAAGAAGCGCTGTATTCCGCGCGCCTGCAGGCCGACCGCGCCAGCTGGGTGGCGGGCGAACCGCCCGCGCCGGAATTTACCTGCGAAATTAAAATCCGCAACCTGCATATGCCCGCCAAAGCGACGGTGCGCATATTGGACGGAGGCGCCTTGGAAGCCGTGTTTGACGAGCCGCAGCTTTCCGTTACGGCCGGCCAGTCCGCCGTGCTCTACGACGGGGACACCGTGCTCGGCGGCGGAATGATTTGCTGACGTTTTACCGCACGCCATAAAAAAGCCCCGGGCCGTTTGGCCCGGGGCTTTTGGATATAAGCGGTTACATATTGTCGGAAGCACTCCAGCCTTGTCCGCGCAAACTTTCGCAAACGACGCGGCCGGCTTTAGTATAATAATTACAGGAGCGCATCCATTTACCCCCTCTGGAACGGTGGCCGGACATTTCATAATCGCCCTTTAACTGTTCAGCACTCCACGTGCACGTGCTCGTGCCGCAATACACGTCATAACTAAAATCTTTGGATTCACAGCGGTCATAATTGGTTTGGCAGCTTAAAGCGGCTTCAATATCAATATCCAGCTTTCCGCTGGCCACGCCGTTGCGTTTTCCCACCAGCTCCACCAACCCGGTAGAAGGATACCCTTCCTGCAGCACATACAAGTCGGCGGCTTTTTCGGCCGAAGCCATCAGCGACACCACTTCGCTGGCGCGCGCTTTTTCCACCGCCGCCGTATACTGGGGCAGTGCAATGCCCGATAAAATGCCGATAATCAGCACCACCACCAACAGCTCAATAAGCGTAAAACCTTTTTTCATAATTCTCCTTTGTATGTTGGATTCAACAGCAAAAAATACAGCCCTTACATTATTAATATCATACTTATTTATACCCAAAACGTAAATCCCCGCACGCATAAAATATGCCGCAAAAAACCGGGCTTTCGGCCCGGTTTTACAGATGTTTAATTACATCAAATCACGCGGACCGCGCGTTAAGAAAACAATTCCTTAAAAAAGCTCTTCTTTCCGCCCGTCTCTTTCGCGAGTTCTTCCAGCAGTTCTTTTTGGCGGGCGGTCGGCTTTTTGGGCACTTCAATTTTCACGTTTACGAGCAAATCGCCGAACCCTTTTTTGCCCAGCTTCGGCATCCCGTTGCCCTGCATTTTAAGCACCGCGCCGAACTGCGTGCCTTTGGGGATGTCCATCTCCAGCTCTTTGCCTTCAATAGTGGGCACTTTAATGCTTCCCCCCAATACGGCCTGGGGATAGGTGATTTGCGCGTCAATCACCAAATCGTCGCCCTGGCGTTTAAAAATTTTATGCTCTTTTACGTGCACTTCCACGTATAAATCGCCAAAGCCGCCGCCGTTGGTGCCGATGTCTCCCCCGTTGGAAACGCGCAGCGTAACGCCGGAGCGCACCCCGGAGGGCACTTTGACGGTCAGTTTTTCCTTCACGCGCTTGGTTCCGCTGCCGCGGCAGGACGCACACGGTTTTTCCACCACGGTGCCTTTGCCGCCGCAGTCCGGGCAGACCTGGCGCATACTGAAAAATCCCTGCGCATACGTTACCGTACCCGTGCCGTTGCACGAACGGCAGGTTTTGCGCGCGCTGCCGGGGGCGGCGCCGCTGCCGTCGCACTCGGCGCAGTTGTCCAAGCGCGTATAATCCACCGGGACTTCCTTGCCGGAAAACGCTTCTTCCAGGGTAAGGGTAACGTCCAACTTTAAATCTTCGCCGCGCTGGGCGCGGGGCGCGCCGCGCCGGCCGGAGCCGAAGCCCCCGCCGAAAATATCTCCGAATACGGAGCCGAAAATATCGTTAATGTCGCCGAATCCGCCGGCGTTAAACCCGCCGAATCCGCCCGCGCCGGACACGCCTTCGTGCCCGTACTGGTCGTACATTTGTTTTTTGTGGGGATCGGAAAGCACGGAAAACGCTTCGTTTACTTTTTTAAACTGTTCTTCGGCGTTTTTATCGCCGGGGCAGCGGTCCGGGTGGCACTTCATGGCCTGGCGGCGGAACGCGGATTTAATTTCCACCGCGGTGGCGGTGCGCTCAATGCCGAGGATTTGGTAATAGTCTTCTTTCATTTTAGTGGGCATAGTCCTGAGGAATAACCTGTTCAAACAATCTCTTTTTTCTATTTTATTAAATTTGCGCGTCCCCTGCACGTTTGCGCCCGGTTTGCCGCACCGGCAAGCGGCAATTATGCTATAATATATATACAAATTAAGGGAGAGCAACCCCTCCCGCCCGGCCATAAAAGGCAAGGGCGCGGGGTGTTGTCTCTTTATTTGGTATAATAAAACTATGTACGCAATCATTGAAACTGGTGGAAAACAGTACTGGGTAAAACCCGGTCAAGATCTGCAGGTTGAAAAACTGGACGCGGAAGCGGGAGCCAATGTAGAACTGAAAGTTCTCTGGGCCGCCAACGAAGAAGGTACCTCGGCAGATACCAAAGCCGGTAACACGGCTAAGGTCACCGCTCAAGTGGTTAAACATTTGAGAGGTCCCAAAATCCTCGTATTCAAAAAGAGACCGAAAAAAGGTTACGAAAGAACCATCGGCCACAGACAGGATTTGACGCAAATCAAAATCACGGATATCCAGTTAGCCTAATTGGGAGACACTAAACTATGGCACATACAAAAGCACAAGGTTCTTCCTCCAACGGAAGAGACAGCCACGGCCAGCGTTTAGGCATTAAACGCTACGGCTCCCAGTTCGTCAACGCTGGGGAAATCATCGTCCGCCAACGCGGTACCAAATTCTTGCCCGGTACCAACGTCGCGAGAAGCAGCGATGACAGCCTTTTTGCCCGGGTCGCCGGCATTGTTACCTTTGAATGGGTAACCAGAGGCAAAAAGCAGATTTCCGTGTACCCGAAAGTTGCGGAAACGAAAGAAGCCAAAAAAGAGCCCGCGAAAAAGGCTCCCGCCAAAGCCAAAAAGGCCGAAACGGACAAATAAAAGCTTCACGGTTTAAAAAAGCGGCAGGATTTTTCCTGCCGCTTTTTTTGTGATAACCCTTTTGCGGGCTGGACAAAAGTCCCCCGTTTGATACAATAGATATGAAGAAGGATGAATTGCACGTCAGTTTAGACGAATGGACCTATACCTGCACCAAACGGCCCGCGCGCGCCAAAGTAAAACGCGCCCGCGCGAAAGCCAAGCGCAGCCTGTCCAAAAAAATCCTGTCCCGCACGTTGGAGCAGGATGAACTAATTTGATTTATAAGGCCGGCGGCCTGCACCGTCCGGCCGGAGCCGTTACTTAAAGAGGAAATATTTTATGCAATCCGGAAGCTTTTTAGACCGTGTCAAAATTTACATCACCGCCGGCAAAGGCGGGGACGGCTGTCTGTCGTTCCGCCGCGAAAAATTCATTGAATTCGGCGGCCCCAACGGCGGCTGCGGCGGCAAAGGCGGGGACGTTATTTTAAGAACCGAACCGAACCTGACCACCCTCCTGGAGCTGGCCTACAACCCGCACATTGAGGCGCAAAACGGCGAAAAGGGCGGCACCTACAATAAAACAGGCCGCGCCGGAGAAGATAAAATCGTGCTCGTGCCGTGCGGCACCATCGTTAAAAGTAGCGGCCACGTGCTTGCCGACTTAACCGAGCCCGGCCAGGAATTTACCGTAGCCAAAGGCGGAATGGGCGGACGCGGCAACCAGTCTTTCAAAACGCGCAGCAACACCGCCCCGCACCTGGCCGAAAACGGCCAGCCCGGCGAAGAAATCACGCTTATTTTGGAGCTTAAAGTGCTGGCGGACCTGGGCCTGGTGGGGTTTCCCAACGCGGGCAAAAGCACGTTTTTAAGCCGCATTTCGGCCGCGCGCCCGCGCATTGCGGACTATCCGTTCACCACGCTAAACCCGAACCTGGGCATTACGCTTCACAAAGGGCTCAGCTTCGCCACGGCGGATATTCCCGGCATTATTGAAGGCGCCAGCGAAGGCAAAGGCCTGGGGTATCAGTTCTTAAAACACATTGAGCGCACCCGCGTGCTGCTGCACCTGGTGGACCCGGACGGTTTTGACGGTATGAGCGCCGAACAGTCGGTAAAAGTAATTGAAAAAGAGCTGAAGGCTTTTGACAAAAAACTGTTTGAAAAACCGCGCATCATCGTGATTAACAAGATGGACCTGCCGTCCGCACAAAAAGCGTACGAAACCATCAAAAAGAAATTTAAAAAACACCCGGTCATGCTGATGAGCGCCGCCACGGGCGAAGGCGTGAACCAGGTGCTGGACGAAGTGGTCAAAATTCTGGCCGCCACCCCGGTGGAACGCCCCGTAACAGAAGAAAAAACCGCGGTTACACACAAAGTGGAACCGATGTTCACCATCAGCCGCACCGAAGACGGCGCCGTGCACATTACGGGCAAAAAAGTGGAAGAATTCATCGCCATGACGAACTTCAGCCAGCCCGAAGCCGTGGCGCGTCTGCGCGGTATCTTTAAGAAAATCGGCCTGGAAAAAGCCTTGCTTAAATACGGCGTGCAGGACGGCGACGCACTGGTAGTAGGCGAACGCGAGTTTGAATGGAACGGCAACTTTGACGACGAAGCCCCCAACGCGCCCGAACACGCCGGCTACAAACGCCGCGAAACCAAACAGGAACGTTTGGCCAAACGCAAAGCCAGAAGAGAGGCGAAACTCAAATAAACGTTTCGGCAGCAACAAACCCCGGATGTCCGCAAAGGCTCCGGGGTTTTTATCCGTCAAAAAATTACTTCATCGTGTGGTGTTCGTTCACCCAGTTTACCGCTTCCACCACGGGCGCGTAATTGCGGCGGGATTTGTTTACAAAAGACGGATAGGCGTCTTTAAAGTCCAGTTTATAATAATCACTGCCCATCACGCTTTCCATAAACGAAGCAATCCCCCGGTTAAACACCGGGAACATAAAGTATTCTTCGGTTTTTGCGCCTTCCCGGATTTGGCCGCGGACAGACGTTAAATTGGCCGAAATAATGCCGATGAGTTCGCCCGTATTGGTCATCACGCCCGAGCCGCTCATCCCCTTGCGGATACCGAAATTATTCGTGTAAGCAAAGCCCAGCGCCTTGACGTAATGCACCGGGTACGGGTCGGGTTTGATTTCCCGTTTGCCGCCGAAAATGGAAATAACGGAGAGCTTGCGGTCTATTATATAATTGCCTTCGTCAAACAGCACGATGGGCGGAAAATCCGGGCTGACGATACGGCGGTACTGCCGGTTGGCCGCACGGTTCTGCTCCAAAAAAGCGGCAAATTCCTGCTTGCTGATACCCAAATTATAATTGCGTTTGCCCGCCGGGCGGCGGTAATAGGTTTGGGGGGCGCGGTCCAAATCCAGACGGATGAGCGCAAAATCGTCCTTCACCATTTTGTCTGCGGAAAACCCGGGGTGTACAAACACCGCGGGCTTTTTGGCCGTATGCGTAACGCGCGCCAGCGCGGAAACGGGATACTCCAGCAAATCCATTTGCACGGTACAGCCGTTTTTGCATTGTTCTTTTACGCAGTGCGCCGCCGTGGCAAACCAACGCCGGCCGATACGCGTGGCCTGACATTTGCCCGACTGGCCCGTCTGCTGTCCGGCGGGCAGCACGTAATACTCAAACGTATGGTAAAAATCTTCTTTATTTTTATGTTTGTCTTCGTCAGTAACCGAAATGACGCTCACCTGCGCCCACAGTGGCGCGGCGCACAAACACAAAAAAAGCAGGGTCCATTTTCGCATAGTCTTATTATAGCAGAAACACCAAACGGCAAGCGGCTACAGAAGCCCATCCGAAGCATACAGCCTGCCGGCTTCGCCTTGGCGGGAGCGCCTGCTCCGGCATGACATATCCCCTGAACCGGGCATAAAGCAGGCGCGGAGAAACGGATGTTTTTCCCAACCCTCTCCCGGGTGTTACTCCACCTCAAACGTTACGTTGATTTGTTTCGCGTTTTCCGTCTTGTGGAAAAACAACAGCGACATTAAATTATCAATACGTCCTTCCGTGTCGCCGTATTTGCTGAAATTAAAATTGTTGGGCACTTTAATCATGCTGGAACCGTGCAAGGTTCCGCCGGAAAAAGCTTTCACCGTCGCGTCGGCCAGGAAAATGCCTCCGTCCCACGACCAGCGCGCCACATACGTCAAATACGGCACGGACGCGTTTACCGGCGCGGAAACCACTTCCACGCGGTAGGCGTGGTTGGCAAGCCAGCTTTGCATATTGCTTAAAAAGCCTTCTTTCGTGGCGTCGTTTTGCACGATATAGACCACTCGTTCTTTTTCAAACAGCGGGGCGGCTTTGTCGCCGCGCACGTAATACTTGGCGCCGCCGCAGGCGGCCAGCCAGCAGGAAAGGAAAGACAGCAAGAGAACTTTTTTCATATATCATCCTTCGGATAAACTAACGGCCCGGGAAGGGCCGCTTGTATATCATAGTAAATTTTTGGCGGACGGGAAATCAGCGCGCGGGAAAAATCAGGCACGCGTCAAACCCGCTCAAAGGGCGGTAGGGGCTGGTGGCCGGCCAGGAAAGCAGCGTGGGAAAAGCGGTTTTTGCACGCGCGCGCGCAAACGGCTGGTCCAGCATTACGGCCCCGAACGGCAAATCTTTGCCCAAATCTTTGGCCAGCAGCTGCAGCACAAACACCTGCGGAGACGACCGCGCCAGCGTAAACGGCGCGCGGTAATGTACGTGCATATTGCCCGTATAGATAAAAAAGACCGCCCCGGGTTCCCGCTGGCGGACGTCCTCAATAATTTTGCGCCAATGATCGTTGCGCTGTTTCATCCCGTAAACGGATTCCACCTGGCGGAACGACGGCGTAATCAGCTGCTGGTGGTTTCTAAAGTACCGCTCATCCTCCAGGCCGATTACATCAATACCGTTTTTAACGAATTTATCCAAAAATTTAAAGTCCGGGCTGACCCGGCGGTATTTAAGCGCCAGGGAACTGACCGGCAGGCCCGTTTTTTCGGAAAGCGGGAGCGTGCGGTCAAATACAAATTCCGTCAGCACGATAATCTTCCGCTCCGGATACGTCGCCCGGTACTGGAACACCAGCTCTTCAAACGCCTGGCGAAGCGCCGGGAAGCCGTGTTCCTCCCCCACGGCAATATATCTTGCTTTTTCCGGGATAAGCGCCGCATAGTTGACGGGAGCCTGCGGATAGGCCACTTGCAGGGAGCGGAGCATATCGTCCTTGCGCGCCCGCATAAGCGCCAAATCGCGCGCCGTTACGCTGAGCCACAAAGCGGCCATACGGTTATTGATGATGGTAAAACGGCTGTCTTCCGCCGTAGCGGGCCGGATGGATTTGGAACTCACCCCGGCCATACTCTGATACGGCAGGCGGGANNACTGGCCCGGCGGCACCAGCGAGTGGGAGGACTTCCAATACATCGCGGCGGAACGGTTCAGCTCGCGCGATAAAAGGACCTGCTGTTCAATGCTTTGCGCCGCGGCGGGCAGAACCGCCGGCGTTTGGACGGCCGGCTTGCCGAACACCCGCTGGAGCGCGCTGCGCCAAGCGGAAGGGCCCGGCCCCGCCGAAGCGGAAACGGAGCAGCACACCATTAGAAAAACGGGTAGAAAATGGCGCATAGTAAGCTCTCTTTTCATTGTAACAAGAAGCCCTTATTTGCGCAAGGGGCATTTGTATAGAAGGGTACAAAGGCGTGTCTGCATAGTTGCGCGTATATGCCAGCACCAGGGAAAACCCGCCAGCCGGCAAGCCTGTGGCATACTGTTACCGTGGCCTCTGACAAGGCACCGACAGAATCAGCAAGCGCCGCACGAAGGTCAAACCCCAAACAGCGGAGAGATATAAAACACAAAACCCCGCTCGTAAAAGCGGGGTTTTGTTTATGCAAAAGAGAACGACTATTTATGGGTAACGAATACGCCGGGACCCATCGTGGAGCTGAACGAAACGCTCTGAACGTACACACCTTTGGAGGTGCTCGGTTTCACGCGAAGGATAGTGTCCATAACGGCTTTTGCGTTTTCCGCCAGTTTGGCAGCGTCAAAAGAAGCTTTGCCAATCACGGCGTGCACAATACCATAAGCATCGGCTTTGAACTCAATGCGGCCCGCTTTCAAGGCTTTGATGGTGTTAGCCAAGTCAAAGGTAACGGTACCGCTTTTCGGGTTCGGCATCAAACCGCGCGGACCCAGGATTTTGGCGGCTTTGGCCAAGTCTTTCATGGTGTCCGGGGTGGCGACGAGCACGTCAAAGTCAATTTTGCCTTTCAGCACTTCTTCAACGATATCTTCGCATCCCACTTTGTCGGCGCCGGCTTTCTGCGCCTCGGAGGCGTGTTCGCCTTTGGCGATGACGGCGATGCGTTTGGTCTTGCCCGTACCGTGCGGCAGCGCGACGGTGGTGCGGACCTGCTGGTCGGCCTTTTTGGTATCAATGCCCAGTTTCACGTGGATTTCAACGGTTTCGTCAAATTTGGCTTTGGCGTTGTCTTTTACGATCTGAGCGCCTTCTTCCATCGTGTAAACTTTGGTCTTATCGTAAGCTTTTTGAGCTGCTTCCATTCTTTTTCCCATCTTTAATACTCCTTAGGTGATAACGGGCGTTGTCGCCCTCCCTCAAGTTTAAATTTATTTTACTACGTCCACGCCCATGCTGCGGCAGGTGCCTTTTACCATCTCGGCGGCCTGTTTGATGTCTTTCGTGTTCAAATCGGGCAGTTTCTGGGCCGCGATTTTTTCGCACTGGGCTTGGGTAATCTTGCCGACTTTGTCTTTGTGCGGGGCACCGGAACCTTTCGCAAGGCCCAGCTCTTTCACAATGAGAACAGCCATAGGCGGCATTTTGGTGATAAAGGAGAAAGAGCGGTCTTCATATACCGTAATGATTACCGGGATCTTAATGCCTTTTTCCATTTTCGCCGTTTTGGCGTTGAATTGTTTGCAGAATTCCATGATGTTTACACCATGCTGGCCCAGGGCCGGACCTACGGGCGGAGCCGGGTTGGCCGCGCCAGCGGGAATCTGCAACTTGATGTAACCTTTAATTTTTTTCTCTTTTGCCATTTTGTCGTTACTCCGTATTTTTTACTGCTTTGCTGCGGTAAAATCTAGTTCTTTTCCACTTGCAGGAAGTCCACTTCCACAGGGGTGGCGCGGTCAAACACCGTTACCATCACCTTCAGTTTGTTCTTCTGCTCGTTGACTTCTTCCACCACGCCGATAAAGTGTTTAAACGGTCCTTCGGTAATGCGCACACTCTCGCCGCGTTCAAATTCCACTACGTGTTTGGGTTTGCCGGAGGTGTTGTCCGTCAATTCCACAATGCCGGCGATTTCTTCTTCCGGCAGCGGAACCGGGTTGGGATCACCCAAAAAGCCGGTTACGCCCGTAATGCTTTTAATAAACCAATACGCTTCGCTGGTCATATTCATTTGTACCAGCACGTAACCAGGGAAAAATTTCCGTTTGCGCAAAATTTTCTTGTTCTGTTTAACTTCCACCACTTCTTCGGTGGGAACCAGCACCTGAAAGACACGGTCCCCGAAGCCTTGGATGTCAATGTTAAGCAGAATTTTTTCTCTTACCTTGTCTTCGTGCCCCGTTTGGGTGTGCACGACGTACCAAGCTTTTTCCTCAGACATTAGCGACCCCCGACCACAAATCCCAGCACTTTGGTCAGACCAAAGTCAATGACGCCGACATACGCCGACACCAGCGCCACAACAATCGCAACCAGGATGGTGGACTGCACCACTTCCTGTCTGGAAAGCCAGGTGGATTTTCTCAGCTCGCCAACTGACTGCTTGAGAAAATTGATTGCTTTATTCATAGAAATATCCGTTTTCCTTGGTATAAAACCTGGCAGGAGCGGAAGGACTCGAANNCCCGGTTTTGGAGACCGGTGGTTTACCAGTTAACCGACGCTCCCACAAAAAATCTTAGGCTTTGCCTTCTTTGTGCTTGGTGCTCTTGCCGCATTTTTTGCAGAACTTGTTGAGCTCCAGCTTGTATTCTTTCTTTTTGCCGCGCACTTGATAATAGTTTTTGTTTTTGCAATCGGTGCAAATCAGCGCGATCGTTAATCTTTCAGTAGCCATCTTAAATATCCTTGAATATAAGAGGGAATCCCTCAAATTTTGCCGGTTCACGATATCTGCGGGGGCATTGTTACATGCCCCCGCAACAGTGAACTAAACAATTTTACTACTCAATAATTTTGGTAACAACGCCGGCGCCTACCGTATGACCGCCTTCGCGGATCGCGAAGCGCAAGCCTTCTTCCATAGCCACTGGCGTAATCAATTTCACTTCAATTTCTGCATTGTCCCCAGGCATAATCATGTCCTGCTTGAAAGACAATTCGCCCGTTACGTCCGTCGTTCTCAAGTAGAAC
>DCTQ01000102.1 GCA_002329395.1 Candidatus Avelusimicrobium alvi
TTCTCTGAAAATAAAATCAAAATGGTAACATCCTTTCCGGTGCCGTATGTGGCATACAGCAAGATTAACGCCAGTAAACAATTAGACATAGGCTTAACATCCGCCTGTGAAATGAACCTGGGCTGTTCAGAGTCCGGCGCATTGGGAACGCGTCCGTTACAGGCCACAACAGTTAATTTGAACCGGGGGAAGCTGGATTTAAACACGGCTTCTGCCATAAAAAGCACGAACGTAACTTTGGGGAGCGGTTCTGGAGAGGTAAATATAGATTTCGCTACAAACCTGCGTATCGGTACGTTAAACAACGGTTACAGTTTGGAAGCTACGGATATGAACGTAAGTTCGCTTACATTATTTCGCAGTCATATGTCTTCGGACAGTGCGGCGAAGTTCCCGTCGTGCGCGGCGACGGGTGCCTCTGGCGCACCGCAGGTATCTTGGCAGAAAGTAAAACTCAAGAAAGCGGAAGAAGTGTATTTAGTCTGCGGTAATCCGCAGGAATCGGTAAAAAAATATAAATGGGTACAGGTAAGCTCAGACCGTACTTATGGACGCGGCTATGGATGCGACAATCAACAGCAGGATGGTTGCAATGGATGTGACAAAGGCTGTTCAGAAGCTTTTGACAGCGGCGAGTGCTTTACAAACGCCGCCACCAACCAGTGTTCTGCTCCGGGCGCCAAATGCGAAGAAACACGCGCCTGGCTGGACCCGCAGTATAGCTGCGATGACTGCGAAATCGTAACGTATTATTACGAGTGTCAGGAAGCCTAAAGGGGTTCTGATATAATTTAATTGCAAGGCCCCGGCATTTGTGCCGGGGTTTTATGTATTGGGTGGCTTCGTGCGCGGCGTGCTTTATAAAAACAGCGGCCGGCTGGTTTAACAGCCGGCCGTTCGGTTCCTCAAGCAAAAAGAAAGGGAATTGCCTTTCTTTCTGCCCGCTCCGTTTTTGGTTTGCTTTAGTTGTAACCCTAATTAATGGGTATCATTAATTAAGATTATTTTAGTATAACTAATTTAAACTACAAATTCAAGAGGTTTTTTCAACGCTTCAAAAAGGCGTGTTTTTGGGGGTTGCGCGCGTGCAGGAACCGGGATAAATTAGTAGAATGGTATATATGGATGTAATTGTATTTATACCGATTTTATTTTTTTCCATTGTACTGCACGAGTTCGCCCACGGACTGGCGGCCTACCGCATGGGAGACGACACCGCCTACCTAAGCGGCCGCCTGACGTTAAATCCCGTCAAACACGTTGACCCGATTGGCACGCTGGCCGTCCCCGCGCTTTGCTGGCTGACGGGTATGCCGCTTTTCGGCTGGGCCAAACCGGTGCCGGTGAATCTGGAANNTTCGGCTGGGCCAAACCGGTGCCGATTAATCCGATGCGTTTTCCGTCGCCCCGGCGCGATATGGGTAAGGTGGCTTTTGCCGGGCCCGCCGTCAATTTAACGCTGGCCGTGATATGCGTGCTGGTGATGAAAATTTTAATTCTTGCGCAGTCCCATTTTTCCGTGCATACGCTGGAACAGACGTTCCGGTTTTTACAGTACGGAATGTTTATCAACGTGTTTCTGGCCGTGTTTAATTTAATCCCGATTCCGCCGCTGGACGGCGGGCGCGTCCTTACCGCGCTGCTGCCGGTGCGCGCGGCGTATGCGTATGATTCGTTTTTCGGCCGCTACGGCATGTATGTGGTGCTGGCGCTTATTTTGACGGGGGGCGTAAAATACATCCTCCTGCCGCCGACGATGTTGATTGTGGGGCTGTTTTCCAAATTTTTAATGTAAGCTACAAGAGGTATTTATGAAAAGTGATAAAATTGTGCTGTCCGGTATGCGCCCTACGGGCAAACTGCACCTGGGCAATTTCCACGGAGCGCTTAAAAACTGGGTGGCGCTGCAGGACAAGTACAACTGCTATTTTTTCGTGGCGGATTTGCATTCCCTCACCACCGCTTACGACCATACCGAAANNACAGCGAGGCGATGCTGATTGACTGGCTGACCGCCGGGCTTGACCCCCAAAAATGCACCATTTTTATCCAGTCCGACGTGCCGCAGGTAAGCGAACTCAACACGCTGCTCGGTATGATTACGCCGCTGGGCTGGCTGCTTAGAAACCCGACGTATAAAGAGCAGATTCAGGAACTTTTAAAACAAAAATACGCCGGCCAGCTGGACGAAAAATCGCTGGGCGAAAAACTCAGCTCCATCGCCGGGGACGAAGATATTTCTTCGTTCGGCTTTCTGGGTTACCCGGTGCTGATGGCGACGGATATCCTTATCCAGCAGGCCGCTTACGTACCCGTAGGAAAGGACCAGACCGCGCACCTGGAAATCGCGCGCGATTTGGCGCGCCGCTTTGCCGAAGTCTACGGCGAACAGGTGTTTACGGAGCCGGAACCGCTGTACACGAACGTGGCGCGCGTGCCGGGCATTGACGGGCGCAAAATGTCCAAATCCTACCACAACACCATTACGCTGGGTGAAGACATTGACTCCGTGCGCAAAAAAGTGATGGCGATGTTTACCGACCCCAACAAGAAAAAAGCCAACGACCCCGCCAACCCCGAAGGCTGCGTGGTGTTTGCTTTCCACCAAATTTATAACCCGAACGCCGCCAAACGCTGCGAAGAATGCAAGGCCGGCGCCATTGGGTGCGTGGCGTGCAAAAAAGAATTGTTTGCGCTGATGGAACCGGAACTCAAAGCGTTTTCCGAGCGGCGCAAAACGTTTGAAAACGACAAAGCGCAGCTGGACAAAATTGTGGCCGAAGGGCGGGAACGCGCCGCGGCCAACGCCGCCAAAACGCTTGCGGCCGTTAAGAAAACGATGAGGCTGGTTAAATAATGATTACGCCCGCGCCGATAAATGTCCACATCAACGTGTTTGAAGGCCCGATGGACCTGCTGCTGCACCTGATTAAAAAAGACAACCTGGACATTTGCGACATTAATATCGCGGAAATCACCAAGCAGTACCTGGATTATTTAAATGTAATGAAGGAGCTCAACCTGGAGGTGGCGGGCGAGTTTTTGGTCATGGCCAGCACGCTGATGCAGATTAAAGCCAAAACGCTGCTGCCCTCCCAGGCGCCGACCAGCGAGGACGAAGGCCCCAACCCGGTTAAAGAGCTTATCGCCAAGCTGGTGGAATACCAAAAGTACAAAGAAGCCAGCAAATTCCTGGAACAAAAGTTTGAGGAAAACAAAGACAGTTTTTACCGCTCCGCGCCTATTTTTGACGACGGGGAAAAAGTCATCAACCTGCAGATGTTTGATTTGCTCTCTGCCGTCAAGCGCGCGTTTGAACGGCTGGACGAACGCAAACGCATTGAACTGTTAAAGGTGGAAGAGTTCCCCATTGAAACAAAAATGGAAAAAGTGGTGGAAATGTTTAAACGCCGCGAATGGGTGCTGCTGGACGATATTTTTGTGGGCGAGACCAAAAAGCGCGGCGTTATTACGTGCTTTATGGCGCTGTTAGAGCTGATGAAAATTAAAAAGCTTATCGCGCGCCAGGATGAAAAGCTGGGCCAGATCCGGATTTATTTAAACCCGGAAAACAAAGATAAAGATTTTAAAACCCTGATGCACGGCGACGCCAATTAGCCGCCCCGGAGGATTTTGATATGCAGACCGAAGAACAACTCCAAGAAGAACAAACCGCCGCCCCGGAACAACCCGCGCCCGAAGCGCAGGCCGCCCCGGCCGCCGGGGAACCTGCCGCCTTGCAGGCGGCTCCGGCGCAGACGCCTGCCGGCGAAGAGGCCGCCCGGCCCGCGGCCGCCAAGGCGGAAGAACCTTTTGAACTGGTGCCCACCAGCGAATTTAAACAGATTGTGGAAACGCTTTTGTTTATTACCGACCGGCCGCTTAAACCAAGCCGCATCGCCGACGTGATTGACGGGGTGGACGCGCGCCGCGTGCGGGAGATGATTTTGGAAATCCAGTCCGACTATATCCGCCGCAACAGCGCGGTGCAGGTGGTGGAGCTGGGGGGCGGATTTCAAATGTCCACCAAGCCCGAATACGGCCGCTGGGTGCGCCGCCTGTATAACGAAAAAATGACCGCCAAACTCTCTAACGCCGCGCTGGAAACGCTGGCCATCGTGGCGTACAAACAGCCCATCACCCGTGCGGAAATGGAAGCCATCCGCGGCGTGGACGTGGCGGGCCCGCTGGAAAGACTGTTGGAGCGCGCCTTGGTGCGTGTCGTCGGTAAGAAGGACACGGTGGGCCGCCCGATGGTATACGGCACGACGGACGAATTTTTGCGTATGTTCGGCCTTAACAAAATTTCCGACTTGCCGGACTTGCAGGTGTTTGCGTCCAAAGCCCTGCACGAAAAACAGGAAGATTTGCCGTTTGGAGAGCCGCTTCCGCCTTTGGCGGAGCCGGCCATTATCCCGGTGGAAGAATTGGAAGGGGAAGAAAAACTGGAAGTGCTGGATTCCTCGGCGGATCCGTTCTTCTCCCGCACCAGCTATAACCGCGGAGACTTTTTTTCTGACGGCTCCGCCGCGCCCGAAAACCTGGCGCAGGCCGTCAAATCCGCCGAAGAGGCCGCCCCCGCAGAAGGNNGAGAAAACGCCCCGGCGCTGAACGAAGACGAAGACCCCGTCGCGCGTATGCAGGCAGAAGTAACCGTGCCCGACAACGAGCTCGCTTCCCTGCAGACCGAACGGGAAGAATCCGCCGCCGGACCGCAGCAAGAAGCCGTACCCCAGGAGGAAAAATAATATGAATATCGTTTTGGCCGCCAGCGAGGCGTTTCCCTTTTGCAAAACCGGCGGACTCGCCGACGTGGTGGGCGCGCTGTGCCAGCAGTTCGCCACGCGCAAAGGCAATAAGGTGCTGCTGTTTCTGCCGCATTACCGCAACATTGTGCGCGTGTCGTCTTTAAAAGTGGTGCCCGGCGTGTATTTAATTCCCGTCGGAGACCGGATTGAACAGGTTTCGCTTTCTTACATCAACTGGGGCAATGTGCTGGTGTTTTTTGTGGGCAGCCGCAAATACTTTGACCGTCCCGAACTTTACCGTACGAAAAACGGCGAATACCCGGATAACGACGAACGCTTTATCCTGTTTAACCGCGCCGTGCTGGAAGGCTGCAAATTTATCGGCTTTCGCCCGGACATCATCCACTGCCACGACTGGCAGACGGGGCTTATCCCGGCGTATTTAAAAACCGTCTATAAATTAGACGCTTTTTACACCCGCACCCGCAGCCTTTACACCATCCATAATATCGCTTACCAGGGGCATTATCCGTATTCTTCCTTTAAAAAAGCGGGTTTCCACCCGGTGGATTACACGCCGGACAAATTTGAATACTACGGCGGCATCAGCTTTTTAAAAAGCGGCATCGTATTTGCCGACAACATCAACACCGTCAGCCCCAACTACGCCCGCGAAGTGCAGACCGACCCCGCCATGGGCTTTGGCCTGGAAGGCCTGCTGCGTTACCGCAGCAAGAACTTCTGCGGCATCGTCAACGGGATTGATACCGAAGTGTGGGACCCGGAAATTGATCCGGTGCTGCCCATCGGCTACGACGTGAGCGAATCGGTAAAAGGCAAGCTGGCGGCCAAGCTGGCGCTCCAGCAGCAGTGTAAACTGTCGCAGGAGCCGGATAAGCCGCTTATCGGCATTGTATCGCGCCTGGATTACCAAAAAGGACTGGATATTGTCGTCAATTTAATTGAACGCTTAAAAGGACGAGTGCAGTTTGTGGTGCTGGGCATGGGCGACCCGATGCTGGAAAAAGCCTACCAAAGCCTGGCGCGCAACAATCCTACCTGCGTCAGCTATAACGGCCGGCTGGACGAAGATTTGGCGCACCGCATTTACGCGGGTTCGGATATGTTTTTAATGCCGTCCCGGTTTGAGCCGTGCGGGCTGTCGCAGCTGATTGCCATGAAATACGGTTCGCTGCCGATTGTTTCCAAGGTGGGCGGCCTCGTGGATACGGTACGGGGCTACCGCGAAGGAAACGAAGAAACCGCCACGGGCTTTTTCATTGACACGTTTAACGAAAACGGCATTTACGCCACGATTGAAAAAGCGCTTTGCGTATTTAACGACCGCCAGGTGTGGACGCGCCTGGTCAAAAACGCCATGCGCCAGGATTTATCGTGGGATAAATCGGCCCAGGCTTATTTGGAACTGTACAGAAACACTATCGTTTAGGAGAACAGACATATGAATATCCGCCGTGCGGTTTTTACCCTGTTTGCAAGCATATTTTTAGCCGGTACCTTGTCGGCCGGGGACGTGAAGAACGTCATCTGGGTCATTGGGGACGGTATGGGCCCGGAGGCTATGGGTTTCTTTATGCAGGGCGTGCGCTACGCCAATCTGGAGGAATACCCGGAAAAAGTCTCCAACCTGGAACGCCTGATGAACGGCGGCACCTGGGGACTGTTCTTCAATAATACGTACGACACCGTCGTTACCGATTCCGCCGCGTCGGCCACGCAAATGGCTACGGGCAAATTTTCCCGCCCGGAATTTATCGGGATGGATTACAACAGCCAGGCGGCCGAAACCCTGCTGGAAGCCGCGCGCAAACAGGGCAAAGCCGTGGGCGTAATTACCGACACCTACGTAACGGACGCAACCCCCGCCGGATTTACCGCGCACGCGCAGAACCGCAACCAGAAAATGGAAATCGCGCGCCAGCTGATTGACTTCGGGCCGGAAGTGATTTTAGGCGGCGGCTTGCAGTATTTCAATACCGGCGAAAATAAAAAATTACTGCGCGACGCCAAGAAAAAAGGCTACCGCGTGGCGTTAAATAAAAAGGATTTATCCAAAATCAAATCCGGCAAAGTGCTGGGCTTGTTTGCCGACCAGGCTATTCCGATGTCTTTGGAGCTGGATATGTACCCGCAGATACCTACATTAACGGAGCAGACCCAAAAAGCCGTGGAACTGTTAAGCAAAAACGAAAACGGTTTTGTGCTGGTGGTGGAAGCCGGCAAGATTGACTGGGCCGGCCACGCCAACGACGCGGGCGCGTGGTTCCACGAAATGAAAACGCTGGATAATTTATTGGGTTATTTAAAGTCTTACGCGGACGCCAACGGCGACACGTTAATCTACCTCAACGCCGACCACGACACCGGCCTCGGCGCGTTTACCTACCGCCATTTGGGCAAGCAAAAAGCCATGGAAAAAACCGCGCAGGGCGAAGTGCTCTACGGCGGAGACGTGGACTATGCTTCGTTTGAAACGTTCCGGCAGTTTGCCAAACAGAAACGCAGCTTGTACAATTTAGAAAAAGAACTGCAGAAAATGCCGGCGGAAAAACTGACGCCCGAATACCTGCAGGAACGCCTGACGGAAGCGATGGGCTTTGCGGTGGACATCAGCCGTTTTGAAAATCCGTCCGACGTAAGCGGCTTGTTTAAACAGTTAAACGAGTCCCGCGGGCTGGTGTGGGCTACGCCCTCGCACTCGTCGCTGCCTATTTTAAGCGTGGCATACGGCGAAGAAGCCGATGAATTTTCCGGCGTTTACCACAATACCGACATTTTGCCGCGCATGAAAAGCGCGCTGGGCTGGAACGCCGACTAACGGAGAGGTTTATGGACGATTTTTTGGAAGAGAAAAAGCAGCCGGCCCAGGCGCCCAGGCACGTTTTCCGCCTGCACAGAAGGCTGTTTCTGTTGGTGTTTGCGGTGGCGGTGCTGCTGCAGAGCCTGGTGTTTGTGGATATGCGCCTGCAGGATTATTATAAGGAGCTGGACGGCAGTTTTAAACTGATTTTAACCGTCAGCGGCCGGGCGGACAACGCCGCGCTGGAGCAAATGGGCGAATCCTTAAACCAAAAGGCGGATATTACGGCCGTGCGTTTATTCTCTCCGCAGGACGCGCTGGAAGCCGTCAAACGCCAAAACCCGCAGCTGACCGAAGCGCTTTTGCTGATGGGCAAAAACAAAATGCCCGCGTATTTTGATTTAAAATTAAACTATAAAGCCATCAATAACATCCGCCCGTTTGTGGACAATCTGGCTACGGAATATCCGGCCCTTACGCCGCATTACAACGCCCAGCACGCCGCCCTGCTGTTCTACACCGGGCTGTGTTCCAAACTGCTTAATCTGGCGGTGATTTTTGCGCTTTTGTTATTCCTGGCGTTTATGTTTTTGGTGGAAGCGTATCCGGGCGGCCGGGGGCGCGCGCATTATGCGGGGGGCGCGGTGTCGGGCGTATTGGCGGGGCTGGCGTCGTGCGTATTTTTTGCGGTGCTGGTGTATCCCACGGGCTTTTTGGCCGAGGCCGCGGCGCAGTTTACCACGCCGGGGCGGCAGCTGTTGATGCTGGCGTTTTGCGGACTTTTCGGGTGGACCTTATCCAAATGGCAAAAATTTTAACCGTTTTTCTGGCTTTGATGGTTTGCGCTTCGCCGCTTTTTTGCGACGAAGCCGCCGACCGCAAACGTGAAATTGAAAAGCTGAAAAACGAAGCCGCGCAAAAAGAAAAAGAACTGAAAAAGTACCGCGAGCAGGAAAAGAAAATTTCCAAAGAAATTTCCGCGCTGGAGGACCAGAAGGTCCGCGCGCAGCGGCTGAAAAACAAGGTGGAGTCCGACATTACCTACGTGGAGCAGAACCTGCTGTCCATTGAGGAAAAACGCGCCGCGCTGGAGCGCAGTATGCCTATGTGGCAGGGCGTGGTGGAAGAAGAACTGGAGCGTTATTACTTTACGCCTTCCTGCGCGTATTGCCCGGGCGGATACAGCCTGGAGCAGGATATTTTCGTCAACCGGATGGTTACGCACAAGGCCGCGTTTGCCGCCGAACTTAAAAAAGAAAACCAAGAGGCCAAAGAGCGCATTCATTCCTTTGAAGAACGCAACCGCCGGCTGTTGGAGCAAAGCTCTAAAATCAAGGAAGAACAGGCGATTATTTCGCAGTCTTTTAACAAAAAACAAAAAGATTTGGACGTTACCAAACGCAAAGCCGACGCCGTGCGCAGGGAAATTAACGAACTGAACAAATCGGCGGCGGAGCTGAACAATTTGCTGGCTTCGTTTGAGCGCAAGCGCAAAGCGGCGGACGCGAAAAAAGCGGCCGCTTCCAAAACGCCGGCGAAAAAGACGGGCACCGGCCCCAAGATTGACGCGGCGCGCAAATCGCTGCCGTGGCCGGTGGAGGGGAAAGTCATCAGCAAATTCGGCAAAGAGTACCGCGCGGATCTCAATACCTGGATTTTCCGCGACGGCATTAAAATCGCCGCCAAATCCGGCGAGCCGGTGCGCAGCGCCGAAGCCGGCAGCGTGATTTACGCCGGGCCGTTCCGCTCGTACGGCAACGTGGTGATTGTGGACCACAACAAAGGCTTCTTTACGATTTACGGATTTATAAAAGAAATTAGCGTCAGCGTGGGCGATAAACTGCCCCAGCAGGGCGTGCTGGGCACGGCGGGGCGGGATACGCAGTCCTCCTCCGGCACGGGCCAGAGTGCGGTGTATTTTGAAATCCGCCAGGGCACCACGGCGGTGGACCCGCTGGAGTGGCTGAAATAACGATTTAAGAGGGATACTATGAAATCAAAAAAATTGAGCCGTTACGCCGTTTTAGCGGCGGTGTTGTTTTTTGTGGGGACGCTGTTTCCGTACGCTTACGCGGCGGCGGACAACAGCCTTAAACAGCTGCGCACGTTTGTGGACGTGCTGGAGTTTGTAAAAGAAAACTATGTGGAAACGACCGACACCGACAAACTGATTTCCGGCGCCATCAAAGGCGTGGTAAACGAACTGGACGATTTTTCCCAATACCTGGATCCGAAAGATTATAAAGATTTAAAAAACGACACCCGGGGCGACTTCGGCGGCCTGGGGATGCGCTTGCAGATGGTGGACGGCTTTGTAACCGTCATGACGCCCATGCCGGGCACGCCGGCGTTTAAGGCGGGCGTGATGCCGGGCGACCGCATTCTGTTTGTGGACGATAAAGACCTGGCCGGTATGCGCCTGGACGACGCGGTGGAGCTTATGCGCGGGCCGGTGGGCAGCAAAGTCAAAATCACCATCAGCCGCAAAGGCGAAAAGGACGCTTATAAAAACCTGCCGGACTTCCATTTTAAACGCGAACGGATTGTGCCCGAAGTGGTGTACCACCGGATGCTGCCGAATAAGGTGGGCTACCTTTATATGGTGGATTTTTCCGGCCACAGCACCGAAGAAGTCAAAAAGGCGCTGGCGGACCTGCGCAAACAGGGGATGCAGTCCCTGGTGCTGGATTTGCGTTTTAACCCCGGCGGCCTGTTAACCGGGGCGGTGGACATTTCCAAACTGTTTTTGGGGCCGGATGAAATGATTGTCTACACCCAGGGCAGAAAGCCGGAGTATTACCAGGAATTTAAAACTTCCGCCAAGCCCGAATACCCGGACGTGCCGATGGCCGTGCTGGTGAACCAGGGTTCGGCGAGCGCGAGCGAAATCGTCTCCGGCGCTTTGCAGGACAACAAACGCGCGTTTGTGGTCGGCCAGCGCACTTTCGGCAAAGCCAGCGTGCAGCAGGTGCTGCCGCTTTCCGGCGGCGCGGGCCTGCGCCTGACGATTGCCAAATACTACACGCCTTCGGGCCGCCTGATTCAGCGCGACTACCGCGACAAATCCAAAGCCGACGAGGGCGGCATCCTGCCGGATGTGGAAATAATCGTTCCCGCCGACGAGGAAGCCAAAGTATTTATGCAGTACAACAACATCGTGCATACGCCGGGCCAAAAAGCCCCCGTCGTGGAATTTAAAGAGAAAGACCCGGTGCTGGATAAAGCCGTGGAAATCCTGACCGGCAAAATTACGCTGGAAGACGCCAAGGCCCAATCCCAAAAAGAAGCCGCGGCGCGCAAAGCCGCCAAAGACGGCAAAAACAACAAAGCCGCCGCCCAAACAGAGGCGGAAAACTAATTTATGAAGAAAGATTTTACCATTTTGGGCATTGAATCTACGTGCGACGAAACCTCCGCCGCCCTGTTAAAAGGCGGCCGGGAAATCGTTACGAACGTGATTTATTCCCAAATTGACGAACATAAAAAATACCACGGCGTCGTGCCCGAACTGGCCAGCCGCGCGCACGCGGCCAAAATCGCCACCGTGGTAAACGAAGCGCTGGGAAATCACCCCGTGGACTGTATTGCTTTTGCCAGCGGCCCCGGCCTGCCCGGCGGGCTGATGGTGGGGCGCGTGGCGGCGGAGACCCTTGCAAATTTTAAAAAAGTGCCTATACTAGGAGTAAACCACCTGGAGGGGCACATCTTTGCCTGCGATTTTGAAGGCTCCGCGGTAAAGAACCGGCTGGAGTTCCCCCTGGTGGCTTTGGTCGTTTCGGGGGGGCATACCGAGCTGTGGTACGTCAAAGGCTACGGGGAGTATAAAGTCCTCGGCAAGACGCGCGACGACGCCGCCGGCGAAGCGTTTGACAAGGTGGCCAAACTGCTGGGGCTGGCTTACCCGGGCGGGCCGCAGGTTTCCAGGCAGGCGCTTTCGGGCCGGCGGGACGCAATTCATTTTCCGCGTCCGCTGATGCCCGGCACGTGGGAATTTTCGTTCAGCGGCATTAAGACCGCGGTCAGCTATTATTTGCGCGACCATAAAGATTTCAGCATTCCCGACGTGTGCGCCAGTTTTGAAGAAGCCATGGTGGAAACCCTGGTTACCAAAACGCTCCTAGCCGCCAAAAAGTATAAGGTGCGCCATATTGCCGTGGGGGGCGGCGTGGCCGCCAATACGCTGCTGCGCGAACGGATGCAGAGCAAAGCCGCCGGTGCCGGCATAGAGGTGCATTTTGTGGAGCGTAAACTGTCCTCGGACAATGCCGCCATGATTGCGCTGGCCGCTTATAAAAAATTGGAGCACGCCGAGAAAACCGGCAAGCCGATTAAGAAAAATATAGACATTAATCCCAATATGAAAGTGCGCAGCTGGGATTAACAAGGAGTTTCAATGATTTTGTGGGCTATGCCCGATTCGGGCGATAAAACCAAAGAGGATTATTCCTCATTCGTCTCGCTCTTTAAGAAGGAAAACCCGTCTGTGGACGTTACCGTGCGCGTGTTTACGCGCAACGTGCTTTGGCGGCGGATGTTTACCATTAAACACCCCACGCACGAAGAAGAAATCCCGGATTTGATTCAGGTCCCGCATTACTGGACCGCGCTCTTGGTGCGCGAAGGCGTGGCGGAAAACCTTTCGGAGCTGGATCCGGGCCTTTCGCTTTCCAGCTGTCTCGTGCCGCTAAAAGCCCACTGCTACCAGCCCGGCACCAAAGACATTTACTCCTACCCCTGGTGGTTTGATTTAAGCGCGCTCCACTACCGGGCCGACCATTTAAAACTGGTTACTTCCAAGCCGGAACACGATTTGGCCACCTGGGACGGACTGTTAACCGTCTGCGAGGCGCTGCGCGAAAAATTCAAAGACACGCCCGGCTATTACCCCATGCAAAACAGCGACTGGCGCGGCTCGCTTTCCGTGCGCAACGCCCTTCCGTGCATTTGGGGCAGAGGGGGGGATTTGCTGTCGGCCGATTTGGGCACCACGCTCGTGGGTACGCAGGCGTTTAAAGAAGGCATACGCGACTACGTCAACCTCGCGCTCAAAAACTATATGCCCATCCTGCGCGAGCGCGGCTCGCTGGGGACGGTGGTCTCCGGCAAAGCCAGTATGATGATTTCCCGCAAGCAGGGCGTAAGCACCTTTAACGCGCGCCGGGGCATCCGCGTGCGCACCCTGCCGGTGCCGACCACGGGGAACACGTACTATTCCTACCTGTCGGGGATGAACCTGTTTATTAATAAACTTTCCAAAGATAAAAAGAACGCGTTAAAATTCATCAAGTTCTGCGCCCGGCCGGACAACCAGCTGCGCTACGCGGCGATGATAGACGCCTTCCCGGCGTTTGAAGACGCGTTTGAACAATTTATTTTCTCCTCCACCCAGCGTTTGCAGACGTACAGCAACATCCTGGCTTCTGCGCGCACCCTGCCCAACATTACCGTTACGGGTACGATTATGGAAATTTTAAAACGCATCCTGGCGGTCTGCGCCACGCAAATCGTGGAAGAGCGGTTTACGCAGGCCTCTTTGGACCGGGAGCTGGACCTCGCCGCCAAAGAAATTGAATACCTGCTGTCCATTTACGAGGGCTAGCTTATGTTTGACAAAAAATCCTATACGCTTTATAAATTCCACAAACAGCTGAACCAATCGTTCCAAAATAAGCGCGAACTGCTGGAATGCGCCCTGCCGGCTTTGCGGGATTTGTTTAAGCTGGACCGCGTGTATTTTTTTGACTGGCAGCAGGAGCGCGCGCTGCTGTCTTTGCGGATGATGTGCAAAAAAGAATACTGTATGGATATGCAGGAAGACATTTCCGTCTTAAACGAACCGGTGTTTTTAAAGCAGCTGCTGCAAACCGGCATTACGGAAACGACCGATTTAAGCTATCCCGCCATTTATATGCTGGTGCGCTGGGAACGCCCGAGCGTGGAACTAAAAGCGGGGGAAGTGCACAATTATATGCAGGAGAAAGTGGGCGTGCTGCGCCTGGAACGCTTCCGCAAAAACCGCGTGTTTACGAGCGAGGAAAAGGAACTGATTAAAGCGCTGGGGCTGGAAATTTCCCACAACCTGCGCAATACGGAAATTGACCAGGCCAAAAACCAGCGTCTTAACGTATCCACGGCGCTGAACGATTTATCCACCATTTTCGCTTCGTCTTTACGGTTGAACGACGGCCTGGAACTCATTTTAAAAGGCGTGCAGAAATACTTCCGCTTTGACCGCGTGCGCCTGTATCTGACCGATTCGGAAGGGAGCAAAATCAAATCCGTGCTGGGGGCGGACATCTCCGGCAAGGTAACCCAGCAGGACGGAAAGACGCTTGCGGAAGGGGAGGAAAACCTGCTGCGCGAAGTGTTTGATTCTTCCGCCACCTACCGCTCCACCCGCAGCGTAATTTATATTCCGCTTAAAGTACAGCGCACCAAAGTGGGGTTTTTGGCGTTTGACAATATTCTCTCCCGCCGCCGCATCGGGTATATGGATTTTATTTCGCTTCAGCAGTTTGCCTCGCAGATGGCCCTGGCCATTGACAACGCGCGTCTGTTTGAACGCGTGCAGGAGCTTTCTAACTACGACGAGCTGACCAAACTGCCCGTCCGCCGTTACTTTAACGAAAAATTCGCCGAAGAAATCTACCGCTCCAAACGTTTTGATTTGACGATGTCCCTTATTATTATGGATATAGACTGGTTCAAACAAATCAACGACGGCTACGGCCACCAAATCGGCGACTGGGCGTTAAAAGAAGTAAGCCGCGTGATTCGCACCAGCCTGCGCCAGACCGACGTGCCCTGCCGCTTCGGCGGGGACGAAATGGTGATTATGCTCCCGCGCACCAACGGCGAAGAAGCGAAAATCATCGCCAAGCGGTTAAAAGACCGTATCGGCGCCATTACCCTGCCGGACCGCTACACCGAAGGTAAAGCCGTACACCTGAGCGTAAGCCAGGGCATTTCCTCCTTTCCTTTTGACGGGCAGACGCCCGAAGCCCTGGTGGAAAAGGCCGACAAAGCCCTCTACGTAGTCAAGCAAAACGGGCGCGGCAGCTTTGCCGTATACCGCGAAGTGGCCGAACAAGCCGCCGCGTAACCGGACGCGATTTTGCGTTTGCATTTTTGCATGCCGCGGGATTACCGCGCGGTAAGACGGAAAAATTTCCAAAAAACAGTTGACAACTAGCGCAAAAGTTGCAAAAATTTAAGAGTATTATGTCGGCGTCTGTTTATATTTATAACCAGTCGCCTTCTTGCGTGCATTTATTCGGAGCGCAAAAGATTTGTAAAAACTTAAATTTTGAGAAGGGAAATTGGTCCCCCAAATGGATACTTACACAATGAATAAAATCAAAAGTTTACTTCGGGTTTTCCTGGGTAGAACGGTGCTTTGCGCCGTTTTAACCGCGTTGTTCGTCGCGGCGTCCGCGCCGCTGTTCGCCCAGCGGGCAGACGTAAGAAAGGCGGGCGTGTATTATAACAATAATTCTACCTCTGTCAACCAAATGTACTGTGATTGGGGCACGTCTGTCATGTCGACCACTAATGAAAGGAGTTTTGTGTATTCCCCTGCTCCGACTGGCAATGATAATAAGACAGACCCGTGGGTCAGCTCTGCTTTGATTGAGTACGACCAGCCTTACCCTTCCACTACTCCTGCGGACAATGAGTATCCAAACCATTGTTTGGCTTTGTGTATGAATGTGGTTTGCACCAACAAACCGATGTCGCAGAGTACATACTCCATTGCGTTTCCGTTACAGAATATTAAATTTGATGTTGTAAAGTACTATAACGGAAAAAATATTGAAAACCCTGAAGAAACCCCTGCGGTTCGTACTATTTCTTTATATCCGGATACCAATTCTCAGGATGCTATTTGTGGGTCATACCATTGCGAAGGTGCTGCTGCCGGAGATCCTTGTCCTGCGCCTGTGTACCAAATGATAAATGGTACCATTAGCAAAATAGGCGGCGGTACGGTGCCTACTTGTACTGATGGAAATGTTTGCGATGGAAAGGATCACACTGGTTCTGGTGACTGTGGCTCATCAAAATATGATTGTATCGTTTTTGACAATAATGGACAGCCTGATGGAAAACCTATTCCTTTCTGTGCCGCGTGGGACGGCTCGTACGAAATTGCGGGCGAGTTCGGCAAGTCTAACGGCAATTTTGCTTTCCGCGCCACCGTGTCCACGGATTTCCCGGGCGACAACATCATTACCGACAAAATTGAATTTACCTCTACTATCGCCTATCCGGGTATGAACCAAATCCCGATGCAGGTGGACGTAACCAACGTACATACCGTACGCAGTACGCCTACCGTGGTGGGTAACATTACGGCCGTGTCCGCCCAGCCGTATACCTTTGCGTATCGCCTGAGCAAAGATTCGGATGTCCGCATTGCTATTTTAGACGCTTCCAACGGAGACAATATAGAATATGGTGCCTCTAATGCCGGCGATCCGATTAAGGGGAAGGCACAGATTGTGCGCACGCTGGTGGATTGGCAGCCCCGCGTCGGCGAAGGTATGAAAGGGACGGACAAAGATACTCAAATTGTGGAATTTGACTCGTGGGACGGCCGCAACGACAACGGCCTCCTGCTTCCTGCGGGCAACTATATTGCGGCCATTCAGGCCAAGGCGCAAGACGAATGGCCGGGGGTGGATTTCTCCCGCGCCGTTACGCGCCAAGTGTCTTTGGATCCCTTAAAACTGACGGATATTGTAGCCACCGGCCTGAACAAAAAGTCCACGGCTTACGCTTCTATTAACTATGTACCGACCGAAGCGTCCAAAGTGTATTGGGAAATTTACACGCCCGGAACCAGCTTTAACAAAGCTAATTCTTCCGGCGCGATGCTGACTGATTCTTCTAAACCGACGGGTACTGGCCCGACTCCGGTTGGCGGCACNNGGCCCAGAACGAGACTAAATCCGACGGCACCAAGTGTGATACGGCGACCTGTACCGAAACTTTTGCCTATGGTGCGCCAATGCCGGACGGCAATTATGTGTATGTGCTGTGGGCGGAAATCCCGTATAACGGCAAATATGTAAATGCGGTGGGCGGTAACGGCACGCCTGCGTTTACGTCTAACGGTACTTGCTCCGGCTCGGGACTTGAAATCAACAACCAGTGCTTTACGGGCGTCAAGACGCTGAACTATTCCACCGGCCAGATTGCTGTTGAACGCGGCATGGTGGACATCACCATCCAGCCCGTCAGCTACGCCACCGTGGGTTCCAGCCCGACGGCGTACGGTTTGGATCCGTTCATCTTTAAATACTCCATCGTGCGCGACGCGACCGTCATCGCGCGGGTGGAAAACTCCGCCGGCGTACCGGTGAAACATTTAACGCCCGAAGAAGGCATCACGCAGGTTGCCCAGCAGCTTAACACGCTGTCGTGGGACGGCCGCGATGACCAGGGCCGTATGGTAACGCCCGGCACCTATATGTTTACGGTGCAAACCAAAGACGCTATGTTCCCCGCGGTAACGAACAAGGCTTCCGCCGTGTTCCCCGTGGATATGTACCGCGTGGTGGACGTTTCCACCACCGACGTGTATGGCGACAGCGAGGCCAAAGCCACCATTTCCTATTACCTGTCCAAAGCGATGAACGTACAGGTGAACATATATAATAAGGATGTGGTCATCCCCGCGTATAATGCTACTGCCGGCGATTATAATGACTATACGGTTCTGTCTTCCCAATACGCTACGGGCTATACCAACAACCTGGCCTCGGTGCCCGTGTATGAAGCGGGCAGCGCCACGCCGCTGGCTACGCTTGCCAATGTGTCGCTGGGCAGCGTTACCACGCTGACGGGTACGGCCAACCCCTATACCCGCGATACCGTAACGGTTACCGAAAACCAAAATTATGTAGCCGGATCTACCGTGTCCGGAGAGGAACAATATTACGTTACGCTCACACGCGAAAGCGTCAATGTGCAGACCAACACGACTACCACCTGGCCGCCCCGTATCTGCGATAAAACGACTGACGCAGCTATCTTTACCGGCAACTATGTGGACCCGGCCAAAGTAACCTCGGACCATGCGTGTATCTATGTGAACGATACGACTTTCGTGAACTATCCTACTACGGCGGCCCAAGCCGCTTCCGGCGTGGTGGATGTACGCTTGCAGCCGGTGAAAACTTTTGACCGTTCCGCCACCAAAGTGGGCGACGGTATGCAGATTACCGAAGAATGGGACGCGCTGTACTTCTACAACCCGACCCCGTCTTCCGAACGCCACACGGCGGCTGAAATTGCCAAATGCACCGGCGCGACCAATTTGAACCAGTGCCCGTACGAAATGGTGCCGGACGGACAGTATCCGTTCTTCATCTCCGCCCGCTCCGATGAAGCGTTCAACCGCTACTATGCCAACGGCGGCGAAACGATTGCGGGCGGCACGGGTACCTATTTGGCCGGCGCTCCGTTTAAAACGGCGGACGAAGTGCTCCAGCAGGATTACCTGTACGCGACGGAAAAACCCGTCAGCAAGATTAACGTAACCCGCGGCCCGGTGTACTTCCTGGACGGTTCCACCGTGGTGTACCCGAACGCTCCGCAGCTGTTTAATGCGTCGTCCGGCCCGGTGTTTATCCCGCCGTACGAAATCAACTTTGCGGTGTCTCGCGCTTCCACCGTGGAAGTGGCCATCGTGGCCCTGGGCGCCAATATGTGCTACGACACCACCGGCAACCTGACCGGCCGCAACGCTTCGGCGGGCGCGGTATGCAAATACCTGTCCACGATGACGATTGCCAACACCAGCAATTTTGACCCGAATGTTACGCGCAAAATCTATTGGGACGGTACGGACAACAACGGTATTTACGTCAAACCGGGTATCTATGAAATCCGCCTGACGGCTAAAAACTACCCCGATCCGGGCCTGTACCAGGAAACGGTCAAGAGCATTACCATCAATGCCGACCTGTTAAAAGTGTTTGACTTGTTGGAAGCGGACGGCTATGCGCTCAGCCAGCGCGGCACGGATATGAAAATTGGTTATCAGATTTCCGTTCCGATGAAAGTGGCCATCCAAATCTTCAAGCCGGGTACGACGATTTACGATTACCAGAAAGGCACCCTGCGCAACCCGACCACGGGTACGGAAGTGAAAGACATCCACGAAGTGCTTGTAAAAGCCATTGTGGGCATCCGCCCCGCCACCACGCTGATTGAAGAACTGTGGGACGGCCGCGACTATGCGCAGCAGGAAGTGCCGGACGGAACCTATCCGTTCCGCTTCGTAACGGCGCTCAATTCGTCCGATATTGACAGCGTAACCGGCGAAATCCTGGGCGGCGATGACGCCAGCTCCACGCCGACCGACTGGAGCATTGACAAAGTGGCCGACACCTACGAATACCAGAACCTGCATAAGGCGACGGTGGCCATCGGCGACGGACGCTTCGTCTGCGAAGACTGGGAGAAAACGGTGTTCTTCTATCCGAACCCGCTCAGAAACGCCTCCAAAGGTACGCTGGAAATTACCAAGATGCCGGTGCCGGGCACCGTGTCCATCAAATACTTCAACCTGGCGGGCGACCTGGTGCGCGACAGCAACTATACCTGCGTGGACGCCAACAACTACCAGGTTACGATGGGCGGCAGCCTGAGCTTTAACCCGGATAATACGCCGGAAGGCTCCACCAAGCTGGATGAGGAAGGCCTCGCCGCTTTCCCCAATATCCGCAACGCGGCTCTGCGCTGCAAGTGGGACCGCACGAACCAGCACGGCAAGAAAGTGGCCCGCGGCGTGTACTTCGGCCTGGTGGACTTTAAAGCCCAGAACGGCCGCGAACACTGCCAGAAAGTAGTCAAGATTTTGGTGCCGTAAAACCCTGCGGGGGGCCTAAAAAGCCCCCCGGGGTGTTGCAAGTAAAAGCCGTAGTTTGTACGGGCCCCGCAGGGCCTGAACCCAAGGAAAAATGTCCGGCGTGCCCGGCAAATAAAATTGATTTATGAATATAAGATTAAAAGTTTTAATTGCTTGTTTAACGGTTGGTCTTGTCAGCGCGAATGCGTCTGCGGCGTCTATTGATTCAAACGCCGGTACCAGCGCGAGCGCGTTCTTAAAGATTAACGCCGGCTCCCCCAGAGCCCAGGCCTTAGGCAACGCCTATGTGTCCATCGCCGACGGCCCGGAAGCGCTTTTCTGGAACCCCGCCGGGGCGGCTTCGGCCACCACGCGCGAGCTTCAGTTCTCGTATTTGGATTATTTGCAGGGTTACAAAGCCCGCACGCTGGCGTATTTGCAGCCTATCGGCAAAACGATTATCGGCGTAACGGTAAACTATATGGATATGGACGGGTTTGATTTCCGCGGCGAATACGGCGAACAGCAGCCGGAAGTGGGCGTACCCGTGCAGAACTTTGTGGGCAGTCTGTCCGTGGCGCGCGGTTTCTTTGACCAGAAACTGCAAATCGGCGGTACGGCCAAGTATATCAGCGAAAAGCTGGATACGGATCATTACGACAACGTCGGTTTTGACGTAGGCGCAAAACTGCGCCTGGTCAACTGGCTGGGGCTGGGCGGCGCGCTGGTCAATATCGGCGACAAAGAAGAAATGCCGCGCGGCCTGCGTCTGGGTGCGGACTTGAACACCCGCTACTTTACGCTTTCCGGCGAATATATGAAATACCGCGACGACAAAGCCCGCTACGGCGTGGGGTTGGAAATCCATATCCCCGAAGACCTGTTGCAGGTGGCCCGCTTTGATTTGCGCGTAGGTTACTATACCCGCGAAAACACCGGCACGAACGAGAAAGATTCGTGGGTGGGCGATTTGGGCCTGGCGGAAACGTCTAAAGTTTCCTTCGGCTTCGGCATTTACAGTTCGGAGCTGTTCGGTTACGGCGCGTCTATTGACTACGCGGTAACGCCGTTCGGCGCGCTGGGCACGTCGCAGCAGATTGCGCTGGCGATTCAATTTTAATGTATGATAAACGGAGACGGAAAGAAAAAATTACTTAATAAAAAAGGCCAGACCGCGGTGGAATATATCGTAACGGCGGCCGGACTCTTTACGGCGATTATTTCTTTTTACGTACTCTATTCCCATTTGGTGCCGCAGCAGTTTGACCAGGGAGCGAAAGTGATTTTGTCGGAATACGACGCAGGAAGATAGTTTTAAAAAAATCAGGAGGACTTATATGAAGTTTATCGTTGCTTTGCAGAACAAAATGGACGCCTTGAAAGCGCAGGCTTTGGGGTGTCTGAAGAAAAAAGAAGGCCAGAACACGATTGAATACGTGCTGATGCTCGTAGTGGTCGTGGGCGTGGCCGGTTTGGCCGGCGTGCTGATTAAGAAATTTATGCCTGATTTGTTTGAACAGGTTAAAGGCAAAATCACCGGCAGCATGAACGAAATGTAATTTGAGGCCGTATGAACAAATTTCGTAGGAAGTGTGGCGGGCAGGTTACCGCGGAGCTGATGCTGATTTTGCCGGTGTTCATGTTGATGATTTTTTTCGTCCTTGAATACGGCAACATCGCCTACCACACGATTATCGCCAACCACGCTTCCTATGAGTTTGCCCGTATCGGTTCGCTGGTGGCCGTTAAAAAGCCCAGCGGCCGGCCGGACAGAACGATTATCACGCAGAAGATTAACCAGGCCAAGCAGAAGGTGTTTGGCTCCAAAGCGGGCGGCATCGGCGTAAGCGTAAAAGTGGAAACCACCGGCACCGACCCGATGTATAAAAGACACCGCCACGAGGACGTTGTCGTAACGGTAAACTATCCCGTGCGGCTCATTTTTCCGGGCACCAGCTTTGTGCTGGCCAGCGAGCCCCGCCGGGAGGGCATCCGCCGGATTAAGGCCGTTACCCGGATGCCGGTTGAAAAAGCCTATCTGAGTTCGGATAGCAAATAGATTTGACTTGTTAAATTTAAAAGCTGTTTTTAAGGAGACTAAATGAAAAAAGGAATCTTTCTTCCGTTGGTGGTGGCCATTTTGGCGGCCATCGTATACGCGATGATTGTCAGCAGCGCGGAGAAAAAGCTCAACGCGTCCAAGAACATCAAACAGGTGTTCGTGCCCGTGCGCGATATTAAAGAGCGCGAAGTAATCAAGCGCGACTTTATCAAACCCGTGCCGGTGCCGGCCGCGTATTTGCAGAAGGATGCTTTTACCTACACGACGGACGCCGATTTTAAGGCGATTGAAAACGCTGTGGCGCGCATCCAGATTCCCAAAGGCAACCAAATTTCCAAGTATGCCATCACCTCGCTGTCTCCCGAGGCCGGCTTGTCCAGCAAAATCCCGGTGCAGATGAGAGGTTTTATCATCAACGTGCCGATTGCCACCGCCAGCATGATTAAGCCCGATGACAACATTGACGTGCTTTTGACCTTTGAAGCCGTTATGAAAAGCGGCACCCGCCAGAAAGTAACCGTAACGCTCTTGCAGAACGTAAAAGTGCTGGGCGTCGGGTCGGACCTGGGGCAGGGATTGGACGCCAAGGCCGCCAACGCTATGAAGAGCAAAGAAGAAGACGCCGCGGCGTATTCGGACAGCTCGGCCCTGTCTTTAGCGCTTTCCCCGCGCGATGCGCAGTATTTGGCGCTTGCGCAGTCGGAAGGCGATGTTTCCGTCATTCTGCGCTCGCATGGCGACGTAACCAACTACTTGATGGAAATCGCGACCTTTGAGAAATTATTTCAATAACGAACAGGACAAATATGACGAATAAAAAGTTTATAGCTAACGTATCACTCGCGGGATTACTTTTAAGCGTGCTGCTGCCGTCCTGCGCCTTTGCCAAAAAGACGCGGCTGGTGGCCGTCAGCGCCGACGTGGTGGAAATCAGCGGTACCATGCAGAGCGTAAAGGGCTTCTCGTGGAACCAGCTCTTTGATTTTGAAGAAGCGACCATTCCCGGCATTTTGTCCCTGGGCGAATTTGAACGCAAAACGGCCGTTACCACGCGTCTTCGCTTGATGGAGACGGAAGGCCGCGCGCAGGTGCTTTCCAACCCCAAAATCGTAACTTCTTCGGGCAACAGCGCGAAGATTACGGTCGGCGGTAAAATCCCGATACCGATTGTAAACAACCAGGGCGTGGGCTCGCAGCTGGAAGAGTACGGCATTCTGCTTAACGTGCTGCCCACGATTATCCCCGAACGCAACAACATCATTGATTTGCAGGTGCAGCTGTCCGTCTCTACGGTGGACTATTCCAGAACCGTCGTTATCGGTACGGCCACCGCGCCCTCCTTCACCAACCGCGACGTGGAAACCCACGTGGAAATCAACAGCGGCGAAACGCTGGTAATCGGCGGTTTGAAAAGCAGCGCGCGCAACGTGTCTGAAGACCGCGTGCCCTTCCTGGGCCGCATTCCGCTTATCGGGCTTTTGTTTAAAAACAAAGACGTAACGGAAGAACAGCGCTCTTTGTTCCTGTTCATTACGGTTGAAATTGTGGAATAATTTTTATGGCAGAAGAAAACGAACCCCAAAGATCCGAAGCTAAAATCATCGCGTTTTCCGGCCCGAAAGAAGGCGCCGGAAAGACGACCTTGGTGCTGAACCTGGCCTTGGGCTGGGCGGGCATCCAAAAGCGTCCGGTGCTGATTGTACCGCTGGACCCTTTGGCGCGCCAGGAGCACAGCTTTTATCTGGATATTAAAAAGCCGGTCAGCGTATCGGATATTTTAAGAACGCTGGGCAATACCTCTATTGCCGTGGTGGGGGGGCTTCTGCGCGGTAAAATTTCCATGTCCCAGTGGGGCGTGGGCGTGCTGCCGCTGGGCAATACCCGCGCGCAGGTGGCTTCCATCAGCCCGAAAATTTTGATTCCCATTTTGTCCCGCCTTTCCCAGACGTTTGACATTTTTCTGGACGTGGATTCCAGCTTCCCGATGCAGGCGTTTTCGTTTGACATCGCCGACAAGGTGTTCTGGGTTTCCCAGGCCACCCGCACGCATTTAAATTCCACCGTACAGCTTTTTAACGATTATAAAGAACAGCGCTACCCGATGGACCGCGTCAGCGTTATCTGCAACGCCTATGATACGCCCGGCTCCATTCCCTACGAAGAAGTGGAACGCTTTTATTCTTCCCTGGGCCGCGAAATTGACGTGTTCCTGCCCTGGGACGAAGACGTGATGGCCACCTCCAACCGCAAAGAAGTGGAAATCATCACAAATCCGCAGTCCGAATGGGTTAAAGGGCTGCGCCTGGTGCTGGCGAAAATACGCGATTTAAAATCGGCCCCCAAAGACTGGGTCGCCTCCGTGTCGGATGAAGAATTTACCCAGGCCGCCAAAGAAATTTGGAGCCCGGTGCTGTTTGACGACGGTAAAACCGGCACGACGGCGGACCACGTGGCCGCCCCCGGACAGGAAGACGAAAGCGCCAAAACGAAAATGTCTTTCTGGGACGATTTAAAACAGAAAATCCACAAAGAAGTGGTGCACACGCTGGAAATTGAACACATTGTGGTGAGCGACGAAAGCTCCGCCAGCGAACAGACGCGCAAACGCGTGGCCGCCATTGTGGACGATATTTTGCAGAAACAGCCGAACCTGCAGTTCTCGCGCGACCAGCGCACGCGCTTCTCGTCCGAACTGCTGGACGAAATTTTGGGTTTGGGTCCGCTGGAAGTCTTAATGCGCGACCCGGCCGTTACCGAAATCATGGTCAACGCCTTTGACAAGATTTTTATTGAACAAAAAGGTAAATTGACTTTAACCAAATACAAATTCCGCAACAACGAACAAGTGGTGCAGGTAATTAAACGCATCGTGGCGCCGCTGGGCCGCCGTATTGACGAATCCGTCCCGCTCGTGGACGCCCGTTTGAAAGACGGTTCCCGCGTAAACGCCATCATCGCGCCGCTGGCGGTGTCCGGGCCCACGCTCACCATCCGCCGCTTCTCGGCCAAGCCGTTCGGGCCGGAAGATTACTACCGTTTCGGCACCATCAGCCCGGAGTGTATGGCGTTTATTGAAAAATGCGTGCGCATCCGCAAAAACATTATTGTCTGCGGCGGTACCGGTACCGGTAAAACCACGTTTTTAAACGCCATTTCCGGCTATATTTCCAATAACGAGCGTATCATTACGGTGGAAGATACCGCGGAACTTCGTTTGCAGCAGCCGCACTGGGTGTCTTTGGAAAGCCGTCCGCCAAACGTGGAAGGCAAAGGCGCCGTAACGATTCAGGACCTCGTAAAAAACTGCTTGCGTATGCGTCCCGACCGCATTGTGGTCGGTGAGTGCCGCGGCGGCGAAGCGCTGGACATGTTGCAGGCCATGAACACCGGTCACGAAGGTTCGCTGACCACCATTCACGCCAACACGCCGCGCGACGGGCTGTCCCGCTTGGAAGCCATGTGCATGCAGACGGGGGCCGATTTGCCGATTTTCGCCATTCGCGAAATGATTTCTTCGGCCGTTAACATGATTGTGCAGCTGTCCCGTTTTTCGGACGGTTCCAGAAAGGTAACTTATATTACCGAAATGCACGGCCAGAAAGATGGTGAAATCCAATCCACCGACCTGTTCCGCTACGTGCAGACGGGCGTGGACGAAAACGGCAAAGTACAGGGTATGTTCGCCCCTACGGGCCATCTTCCCACGTTCTTTGACGATTTTGCGGCCAAAGGCCAGCCGGTGGATAAAGACGTTTTCCTGAAGGGGGCCGTTCCGCTTGACGCCAACGGCGAGCCCGATTTAAAAGCCGTACAGCGTATGCAGCAGGCGGCGGGGAATACCATTCCTCCCGCTCCGCCCGCAGCGCCTTCAAAGGCTTGATTTTACAATGTTTGGGACAAGGTTTGATATGACGAAAAAAGTTCACGTTTTTCTGTTGGGCGTTTTGTGTCTGGCGGCGTTTGCCGCGCCGCAGGGCTTGGAGGCCCGCGCGCTGGGCAAGCAGGACCGCGCGCGCATTCAGTGCGCCCAGGAAAAAATGCGTATTCTGGCGGAATTTTTTGACGTGAATCTTCCGGCGGATAAGAAAGTCTACACGCTGCCGCAGGTGTGCGGCGCGTCGGCCGGGCGGAAAGTTACCATGCCCAAGTGGTTTGCCGACGAACTCGCGCGTATGGACAAAAATAAAGTCGTCTATGTCCCGAACGAAGGCACATACAGCGAGGTGGACTTGTGGCGCCAGGCGTTTTCCAACGTGTATTTGTATTTGGACCGTGCCGACAAATCGCTTGATCCCAGCCAGCCCGTCGTGCTTGAACAGCTTTCGCGCGGCTTTGTGGGCAACCGCATCAATTTGATGGCCACGCTGGACCGCCTGAATAAAGACTTGCTGCGCGGCCAGCAGCTGCTGATTATGAAAGACAGTATGGAAGGGCGTGCGCGTTCCATGCTTTCCACCTTTGAATTAATTAATAACGAATTTTTCAGCACGATTGAGTCCTTTTCCAGCGGCATTTCCCAGCGCGAAAACAAATACCGCCAGTCCGTCATGGCGGTGGTGGTGCTGTCCAACCACCTCTTCTCGCAGTTTATGGGCACGCCGATTCCCGTTTATCCGCCCAAACCGGATATTTACAAAACCACCACGGCGGACCGTCTGGTCAGCCTGATTTTGATTGTGCTGGGTTCCGCTTTGGCCGGGCTGGCGGTGTATCTGCTGCTTGAAAACAAGCGCGAAAATATCCTGCATATGGTGGCGGAATATAAAGAAAAAAGCCTGGTGTGGGCGGAAGATTTCAACCGCCAGTTCGTTACCATTGATATTAAATACATCGTTTTCGGCACCGTGGGGCTGTTTGCCGTCGCCGGCCTGCTGATGGGGCTGATGGCGGGGGGCTTTTTGGGCGTGTTCCTGTTCCTGCTCGTGGTGTTTATGGGCGGCGTAATCAGCATTCGTATGCCCGCCGCCGTGCTGGACGCGCTTAAAAAGAGCCGCGGCAAGCGCATCAACAACCAGCTGATGGACTCGCTGATTCTGCTTTCCAACTCGCTGCGTTCGGGCATGGATATCGTGCAGGGGTTTGAATTGGTTTCCAAAGATATGCTGCCCCCGATTGCCGACGAATTCGGCCTGGTGGTGAAAAACTACCAGCTGGGCACCCCGTTTGAAAAAGCGCTTGACGGTCTGTCGGACCGCGTGGAAAGCCGTATGCTTTCGTATATTATTAAAGCCATCATCATTCAGCGCCAGGTCGGCGGTAACTTAACCGTCATCTTTGCGCGTCTGGTGGAAAACATCCGCGAGGAAAGCAAACTGGAAGAAAAACTGCAGGCCATGACCGCGCAGCAAAAAATCCAGTCCATCGTGGTCAGCATTATGCCGTTTGTGATGATGCTGGTGATGTTCATCTTCAACCCGACGCAGATGATTTCGTTCTACACCAGCCCGGTGGGCCTGTTTGTGTTTGTGTTCTGTATCATCTGGATCGGCATCGGCATGAAAGTGCTTAAAAAGATGGGAGAAGTGCGGGTATAATTATGAACAGTTTAGCGTTTACGTTAGGGCTTAATTTACTGCTGGCGGTGGGGATGTTCTCCATTTTCCTGGCCATCTTCGGCTTGCTTGCGCCGAAAGGCAAAAAAGAGGAAATCGTGGACGTGGCCGTGCGCCGTTTTAAATCCACCTCCAGCTTTGCGCGCTTAAAACCCGAAGAAAAGATGATGGACCGGCTGGCCGTTTTCTGCCTGCATAACTTCCACCTGGAAAAAAGCCTGGAAGAAATGCATATGCAGCTGGGCAGCCCGGACAATCCGCAGCCCGTGGATATTTTATATACTAAAATCATTGCGGCCCTGGCCATCCCGGCGGCGATTATGCTGCTGTTCCAGGCCGTCTGGCCGGTGATTTTGGTGCCCGTGTGCTTTATGGTGCCCGACGTGTTGATTAAAAGCAAAATCCAAAAACGCCAGGCGGAAATTTTGGGCAACTTCTCCACGACGGTGGACCTGGCCGCGCTGATTATTGAGTCCGGTCTGGACTATTTAACCGCTTTTGAAAGAATCATTAAAATCGCCAAGGAAAAGACGATTTTGGAAGAAGAGCTGGACAAGACGATTAACGAAATTAAGCTGGGTTACTCGCGCAGAGAAGCGCTGGAACGCTTTTCGGCGCGCACCGGGGTGCAGGAAGTGCGCTCTTTGGTCGGGCTGATTATTCAGTCCGACGAACTCGGTACCAGTCTGGTGGACCTGCTGCGCAACTTCTCGTCCGACTTGCGCTCGCGCCGTTTAAGCCGCGCCGAAAAGCTGGCGGCCCAGGCGTCCACCAAAATGCTGTTCCCGCTCTTTATGTTCATTTTCCCGACGATTTTTATTTTAATTTTAGCCCCGATGATTATGGGCCTTGTCAGCGGCGGCATGGGATTCTAGAGGATAAACGTATGAAAAAACATTTCACATTAGCGTTGGTTTTGGCTCTTGCGGCGGCCTCCGCCCAGGCGGCTACTTTCCGTAAAGAAGTTCCCGTCCGCCAGCACGGCAAAGAAGAAGGCATGCTGCTGGATTTGAGCAAAATTTCCATGGGAACGTTAAACGACGTGGAAGAAAAAAAACAGTATCTTTCCACCGTGCAGCTGGAAAAACAGCGCATCCAGAATTATACGTTGCGCATGGTGTACGAAAACGCGTACCTCCTCTATAAACGCGGGGATTACCAGCGCGCGCAGGAAATGGCCCAAACCATCCTGAGCATTGACCCGAACTTTAAACAGGCCCAGACGCTTGCCAAACAAGCCAGCCACATGGGCACGTACGGCACGACCTCGGAGGCCGAAGTGATTGAGGCCAAATTCCAGGAAACCATCCGCCTCTACGACAGCGGCCGCCTGGTGGAAGCCAACGATAAATTAAATGAAATTTTAACCATCCAGCCCGGCAACTCCAAAGCCCAGGCCTGGAAACGCAAAATTGATTACGACATCGCCAAAGAATATACCCGCCGCGGCGACGAAGCCTACGCCCAGAATGATTATCAAAAAGCTTTGGACGCCTGGTATAACGCACTGCTGATGCGCAAGGACGATCCGAAGCTGGTGGCGAAAATTGCGGATACGGAAAACAAACTGCGCAAACAGCAGGTGGCCGATTCCATGAAGCAGGCGCTGGACTTTTATAACAAAGGCCAGTTTGTGGAATCGTACGCGGTGTTTGAACGCATCACGAAAATCCAGCCCGGCGATCCGCGCGTGCAGAAGTATATGTCCCAGCTGAAAAACGAAATTGCGGGCGGTTATTACAATGCGGGCAACAAATCGTATAACTCCAACCGTTTTGACCAGGCCATCGCGTACTGGACCAACGCCAAAAAATGGGGCGCGGATTCTACGACGATGGACGGCCTGATTAAGCGCGCGCGCAACGCCAAAGAAAACCATTTGCGCGTCAAACAGCAGCAGGCCATCCAGGCCGAACAGGCCGCGCAGCGGGCGGAAGAAGCCGCCCAGAAGGCCGAAGAACAGGCCAACCAGCAGGCCGAACAATTAGACGAAGAGCCGATTGAAACCGTTACCGTGGACGGCAACGTGCCCGGACTTCCCGGCGGTACGCTGATCCCCGGTTCCACCGGCACCCCCGGCACGTCCGGCGGCATCGGTTCGTCCGTGGGCGGAGTGGGCGCCAACGAAACGCTGCCTACTTTGGGCGGAACGGTCAACCGCGTGTCGGCCGAAGCCAGCGCCGCTTCCCGCGCCAAATATATTGAAGGCCTGGACGCTTTCAACCAAGACGATTACGAACGCGCCCGCCAGGCCTGGATTGTGGCCAAACAGCTTGACCCGGGCAACAGCGACGCCGATTTGGGCCTTCGCAAAGTGGAAGAGTTGATGAGATAGGGGACCGGAAAATATGAAACTTACATCCAAATGGGTCTTATGGTTCGTGCTGGTAACGGTATACGCGTCCATTATCGGCGGCCTCTTCTATTACAATTTGTTTAAATTCGTTTTTGACAAAAAACTCCAAAACGAAATGGTGGAAATGGTGCGTTTCCGCGCGCCGACGTTGGTGCAGTGGCTGGCGTCCCGCCCGAAAGGCGAAGCCACGTTCCGCGAGGCCGAAATTATGAAAGGCCTTCAGCGCAACGACGACCGCATCAAAAGCCTCGTCTATCTCAATTACGACGGGTCTATCCGCTGGCACGAGAACACCAAGTTTCTGCGCATGTCGTACTCGGACTATAACAACTCCGTCGGTTTTGACACGAACTCCGTCGTGCAGGCCATCCGCGACGGCCTGCCCCGCGCCATTCTGTTCGGCAGCGGCGACTATTACGATATGGCCATTCCGCTGTTAGCCAAAGGTAATACCGTAGCCGGCGTGGTGAACGTTACCGTATCGCGCGAGAGCGCCAAAAAGCTGATTCATTCATCTATGGTACGCTACGCGTTCGGCGCGTTTATTATGATTTTGCTCATCGGCGGGGTGCTGTATTTGTTCCTGTTGCTTAAAATTCTGCGCCCGTTAAATGCACTGAAAGACAGTGTGGAAGCCGTTTCGCTCAATAACCTGGAGCTTTCCTTCTCCGCGCGCCGGGACGAAATCGGCGACGTGGCGGCGGCGATTGTTTCGCTGCTGGCCAAAATCCGCGCGGACATCAAGAGCCTGGAAAACGTGGAAATTATGTCCCTGGAAAAGGAACAGCGCTGGTGGAAAACCATTTTGGCGGTTACGGTGCCCAAAGGCTCCCGCGCCCTGGTTATTGACGAGAACAACAACATTCTCTATACCAATTTTGAATTAAAAGTGCCGGGCAAAGAGCGCGTGCACCTGCTGGATATTTTTGACGGCCGTCAGCAGGAAATTATTCAGGTGGTGGGGGAAGCGCTTGAGAACCCGACGAAAGTTTTGCGCGGCACGGTCATCAATAAAAATGTAAAATGTTTGGTGAAAGCCGTGCAGTTGCCCGATGATGCCGGAAAGAATCGCATCGTGCTGGTGCTGGAACCCGAAAAATAAGGGAATCTGATTTAGGAGAAACTATGAAAGTAGAAATCAAAAAAATTGGCATTTCAACGGTATTGTTTTCCGTGTTTCCGCTGGCCGTGTTCGTGGTGATGCTTCTGAGCGCTTTTATGGAAGTGTTCAACCCGGACGCCGTCGTCAACGCAGCCTACGTGATGGGGCTCGTGATGCGCGCCATCCAGAGCACGCTGCTCTTTTTGGTATCGTCGGTGTTTTTCTTGCTGGCGTATAATTTGCTGTGCGCCGTAGGCATTCGCGGCGTGCGCGTAGAATTGGAAGATAAATAGGAGAGAAGGGTTGATGAAAAAATTATTAACGTTACTCGTTGTATGTGCCGTAGCGGGCGTTGCTTTCGCCGCTCCGGCTAAAAAGGCGGCCAAAGCCGCCAAGGCCCCGGCCAAAGCCAAAGCGGAATTCATTATTGTGGAATCCGACGAATACGCCGCCGGCAAAGAAGACGCCCAGCTGACCGCCGGCATCGCCCAGTTTTTGGACGCCGAACCGTCTGTGACCAATGTGTCTTATAAAGACGCGGCGGCCGACCCGAAGCTGGCGAATCTGGACTACAGCTTTCTGCCGCTTTACCTGATTAAGAAAACGGACGCTATTCGCACCAAGCTGGAAAAACATCTCCAGTACGGTTACGCGCAGGAAAACGCCGATTTCATCATCCTGCCGCACCAGACCCGCCAGGGCGTGTACAACGGCAAAACCGCCAAACCGGGCGTGATGGAAATTTTTGTTATGTCCCAGTGCCCTTACGGCGCGATGGCGGAAAATATGGTCATCCAGGCCCAGAAAGACGGCAAACTGCCGGCTGACAAAGAAATCAAAATCCGCTATATCGTAAGCTACAGCGACAAAGACGGTTTCTCCAGCCTGCACGGTTCCGGCGAATGGGAAGAAAACGTCCGCCAGCTGCTGATTGCGAAGTATTACCCGGAAAAATTCTGGAAATACCTGGAAATCCGCAACAAAGATTACCGCTCCAGCCGCTGGGATAAAGCGATGGAAGAAGCCGGCATCAACAGCAAAAAAATTATGAAGAAATTTGACAAAGAAGGCATTGAACTCTTGAAAGAAGAAGCCAAGTATTCCCAGGAATACGGCATCAACGCCTCGCCGTCTTTCCTGTGGGAAGGCAAAGTGCAGCTGGACTTTGGTTCCGCTTCGCAGATTCCCGGGTTTGAATTCTTAAACCCCAACAGCGCCCAGCCCGGAGCCGCGGCTCCCGCCGGCAGCTGCTAAGCAACTGAATTTAAAGCCGAAACGGGGGCTGGGACGTATCCCGGCCCCCGTTTTCCAGAAGTGTCCGGGTGATAGGCCGGTTTTACGGCGGATGACCCGGCCGTTTCGGAAGGCCCGGGCGGGAGCGCCGGAAGAAAAACGCTCCGCCCCGACGACAATCCGTTCCCAATATGAAAGTAAAAAGACTAAGCGGTTTATTCTCTAAAGCGGTGTTTGTGCTTATCCTGATTTCCATTGTGCCGGTGGTCATTATCGGCTACCACGTGATGGGGGTGGACAGCCGCATTTTAAAGAACGAAATTTTGCAAAAACAACAAACGGTGGCCAGCCGGCTGGCTTCCGTCGCGCGCGCGCATATTAACCGCAAAGCGCAGCTGTTTTCCGTCTTTGTGGATTTGCATACCGATTTGGGCGGCCACGATTTTATCAACGAGCCGGATTTAAACTACCTGCGCATGCGCAACCCGTCCATCTTTTACCTGGCGGTGCTGAGCCCGGCGGGCAAACAGCTTTTTTCTTCGGGCAGGGCGGCCCCTTTAGTGAATTACAACGATATTCTGCCGGAGATTTTGGAGACCTGCGTCCGGCGCGGGGAAGACTATATCAGCGACGTATACCATATGAAGGACGGTCTGTTCGCTTTAATGGCGTTTCCGGTCCGCCAGCATTTGGGGGATGCGCAGGTTTCGGGCGTGCTGGTGGCGGAGATGGATTTGAAAGAGATGGGGGAATCTCTGTCGCAGGCGTATCCGCTGGATATGAACGCGATTATTGCCACGGACAGCGGGGAAATCGTTTCGTATAACGGCGCTCCGGATGGTCTCTCTCAGGAGGTCCAGCCGGAAATGGTGGAAAAAGTGCGCGTGATTAACGAGCAGCTGGGAGACCGCCGCAGCGGCGAGGTAACGCTGCCCGGCGGCGAAAAGATTTTGGTGGCGGCGGCCAACCTGTCCCTGCCCGGCTGGAAAGTGTATGTGGACCAGCCCGCCAATGTGGCGGCGCAGCTGTTTGTGGAGAGCACTTTTAATTCTCTCTGGGACGTGCTGGTGCTTCTTTTGGCGATGCTGGTGTTTGTGGTGGTGGTGAGCTACTGGGTCATTAAGCCCATTACGCGCCCGCTGGAGCGTTTGCGCACGGCGGCGGTAAAACAGCGCGAAAATGACGATTTTGTCGTACAAAAAGAAGACGTGGAAATCCCCAATAACGAAATCGGCGAGCTGGCGGCGGCGTTTGTGGATATGTCCGCTGCCTTGCACGCGCGCCGGCAGGAGCTGATCCGCACGCAGCAGGAACTGGCCCGCATGAACCAGGCGCTTGAAAAGCGCGTGGAAGAACGCACGCACGAGTTAAAGGCCGCCACGAGCGAGCTGGTCAAATCCGAGCGGTTGGCCGCCATCGGGCAGATGGCTTCCATCATCAGCCACGAAATCCGCAACCCGCTGGCTGTAATCAGCAACGCCACGCGTCTGATTAAAATGCTGGTTACGTCGCCGGACCCGAAGCTGGTCAAACAGTTTGGCATTATTGAGGCGGAAATCAAACAGGCCAACAGCATTATCAGCGAGGTGCTGGGGTACGCCCGCACGCGCGAGTTGATTTTAACCACCATTGATTTAAACAGCTACCTGCGCGAAATTTTGCTTTCGTATCCGTTTATTCCCGGCATTAAGCTGGAAGACCGACTGGACCCGGAAACCGTACGCATTAAAGTGGATGCGGAGGAAATCAAGCAGGCTATCCGCAACGTGGTTTCCAACGCGGTGGAAGCCATGCCCGGCGGCGGCAAGCTGACGGTGGGTACGAAAGTGGGGCGCCGCATGGTGTGCATTTTTGTGGCGGACGAAGGCCCCGGCCTTAGCGAAGAGGTGCGCCGGAAGATGTTTTCGCCGTTCTTTACCACCAAGGCCCGCGGCACGGGCCTGGGGCTTGCGGTGGTGGGCAAAGCCGTCAGCCGGCATAAAGGCAAGCTGTTTATCAACAGCGCGCCCGGAAAAGGCACCTGTTTTCAGATTTACCTAAAAATATACAGAAAACCCGGAGATACCAACTATGGAGAAGCAAGTTAAAATTTTAGTCGTAGATGATGACAACAACCTGCGCGAAACGCTGGTGGATTTGCTTGAAATTGAAGGTTATAAAGTCTATCAGGCGGGGAATGCCGCCGAATGTCTGGAAATTTGCGCGAGCGAATTTTTCAACGTCATTTTGATGGATTATAACTTGCCGGGCGAAACCGGGCTGGACTTAATCCGCAAGAACCGCTCGTTTAACCAGGATACGCAGATTATTATGATTACGGCGTACGCTTCGTTAAACGCCATTATGGAAGCTATGCAGGAATCCGTGTACGACTTCTTGATTAAGCCCGTGGATTTTGACTATTTAAAACGCACCATCAACCGCGCGCTGGACAAGTATTTCCTGGAACAGAGCAACAAGGAACTGCTCGCGCAGTTAAAGACGCGCAACGAGGATTTGGACCGGCTGAACAATATGAAATCCAAATTCTTTTCCATCGTATCGCACGACTTGTCCAACTCTCTGATGACGCTTAAAATGAGCTTTGATATGCTCAAAAAGAAAATGACTCCCGACGAGGACCAGAAGAAAAAAATGATGTTTATGGACGAGTCGGTCAGCCAAATTGAGCATTTGATTAAGGACCTGGTGGACTGGGCCGCCATTGAAAAGGGCAAGCTCCGCATTGAAAAAGCCCGCTTTGAGCTGACGGAAAGCTTAAAGAAAACGGCCGAAATTTTCCGGGCCAAAGGCGCCAAGCGCAACATCCGCGTAACGTTTGAAAGCTGCGGCGCGGTGCCGGTGTTTGCCGATGAAAAACGCATTCGGCAGGTTATTTCCAACATTTTGGAAAACGCCGTGCGCCATACGCCCGACAACGGCACGATTGAAATTGTCGTTAGCAAAATAGATGAAAAAAATGCTAAAGTGTCCGTAACGGACTCGGGGGACGGTATTGACCCCGAACAGGCGCCCAACCTGTTCACCAGTTTTACCCAAGTGGGCGACAAGAGCCGCGTGGGACGGCTGGGGCTGGGGCTTTCCATCGCCAAGGATATTATTGCCAACCACGGCGGCCGGATTTGGGCGCACAGCGAAGGATTGGGTAAAGGGGCGTCGTTTAACTTCACGCTGCCCGTCGCAAATTCTTAGAATTTAACAACGTTAGGGGAGTATGCCAATGAACAAGAAGAAAAAAGTTACAGTGCTTATCGCCGATGACCAGACTCTGTTCCGGGAAGGTATCAAAGACGTACTTACCGGGGAAAAATGGATTGAAGTCGTAGGGGAAGCCGCCGACGGGCTGGAAGCGGTGGCCAAAGCCAAGAAGTTAAAACCCGATGTGGTGCTGATGGATATTAAACTGCCCAAGATGGACGGTATTAACGCCACGCGCCAAATCCGCCAGTCGTGCCCCGAAGTCAATGTGCTGATGCTTTCCAGCTTTGAAGACGAAGCCCACGTGCTGGACGCCATTCAGGCGGGCGCCAACGGCTATTTGTCCAAAATGCTGCCCGCGGCCGAACTGGTCAACTCCATCAAAACGTTTACCAGCGAAGGGCTGATGATTCCCCAGCAGCTGATGGGCAAACTGCTCCACGGACTGCGCAAAATGGGCGACGGCGGTATGCCTTCGCAGGCCACGCTGACCAAAACCGAAATCAAGGTGATGGACTTTTTGGGCAAAGGGCTCAGCAATAAAGAGCTCGCCAAAGAGCTTAACTGCAGCGTAAAAACCATTAAAAACCATTTAAACAGCGCTTTTCACAAATTAGGCGTCAGCAGCCGCACCGAAGCGGTGGTAAAAGCCATTGAGAAAGGGCTGATTTCGTCAGAAGGAACCGTGGTTCCGGACGATAACGACGGAGAGTAATCTATGCGTTTTCAAAGGCCGGCCGCGCGCCGTTTGCGCCGCCAACAGGGGCAGGCGACGATTGAGTACGTGCTTATGCTCGCGACGATTGTCGTCGTGCTGTCGGCCTTTTTAACCGCGTTTCACACGCACATCGTGCGTTTTTTCTTTACGTTTATCGGGCAACTGCTCACGAGCTGATTCTATGCACTTGATACGCCGGGCCGTTTGGAAGCTGCAGGACCGAAAGGCGCAGATTTTGCTGCCTTCGGTGTTGCTTGCGCCTATTTTCATCCTGGTGATTTATCTGCTGTTTGAGACGGCCAAAGTGTCTATGACCAAGGTCCGCCAGCAGTTTGCGCTGGATAACGCCGCCTACTCCCAGCTGTCCGCCGCCAGCACGTATTTAAACGCGGTGGCGCTGGCCAACGGGCCGCTCCCGTACCGCGTGATGCTGTATTACAAAGACCAAAAAGTAAATCCGACGGAAACCGCAGCCCAGCGCGGCCGCCAGCCGATTTCTATTTTTGAGCTGTTCTATCACGGCGGCGGCGTGCCCGCTATCGGCCCCGATTACGATACAGGTATTAACGGGCCGCCTAAAGCCGAGTCCGTGGACTGGGGGCTGTATTATGATAAGGCCAACCAGGAATATCCGCGCGGCGATTGGGAAAAAGAACAGCCCCGCGCCCCGGGTTCGGACGAATGGGTGCCCGTGATGAGCAAGTCGCTCGTCAACGATTACTATTTCCCGGCCTTGAAGTTCGGTACGCTGGTGATTCAGAACTATTTGGAAACGTATGTGCGCGTGGGGTCCATTTATGAATCCCAGTCGTATGTGTACAAAGAGGTAAGCAAAAACGCCATTATGTTCCGCGAGGCGTATTATCTCAACACCAACGATTGCAAAAAGTCGGACTGCGCCCGCCAAAGCGCGGCCCAGCTGCGGCCGTATATTGATTTGCGCACCAAACCGTTTGAGCTGGACAAGATTCGCTTCTACGGGTCTGATTCCGGATTCAGCGGCGAGCACGGCGGCGCGCTGAACCTGGATTTGCCGATGACGGAGGTTATTAAGACCAAGCTGTTCCAGTTTGCGTATCTGGAGCCGAGCTCCCGCAGTAAGCTGCGCACGCTGGCCCGCGGCGTGGTGCTTAAACAGCCGTTTAAATTGCCGAAAAACCATTTTAATATCAATTTGGAACAAAAATATAAACCGTACGTGCGTAATACGGCGGTGCTGGAATGCCCCCGCGCGGGAAACAACTGCGTGTGGCCCAACCCGTTGCCGAAATACACCGTAACGCTTAACCCGTAATGATGAACAAACTTTTTTCTCTGCGCTCCAGGAAAGGACAGGCGACCACCGAAGTCGTGCTGTTGTTTCCGCTGTTTGTCATTTTTATTTTGTTTATTATCAAAATTTTCGGTCTGCTCATTTTAAGCCAAAAAATGGAAATCGCCGGCTATTATGCGGCGCGCCGCTTTCAGCTGCAGTCCCACGAAACGGATTATTACGCCAATACGTGGGACAGGCGCTTCCTGAAAAAAGACATTCAGCGCAAAGTGGAAAGCTACCTGGGTTTTGACAACGAGGGTATGCGTAAATTTTTGAGCTTAAACGAACTGAAAATGGATATTGAAACTTCCGGCACATGGACAAAAGTTGTTTTGACCGCGCGCACCAAACCGCCGCGCATCCGCTTTTTGTGCAATTACAATAAGGACCAGGTGTGCGACCGGGACGCCAAATGCCTCAAAGGCTATATGTTTTTATGCGAAACGGGCGGCGAGGTGGAAGTGATTAAGTATGTGGGCCATAACGAACGCCCGGCCCCGTACCAGCGCCCGGAAGGGCGGTAGCCGTATGGGAAAATCCTCTTGACAAAGGGGTATTTTCTGCCTATACTACTAGTAGCAAGCAAGTGATAACTCTGTGTTTGAGCGTACCTGCGGGTACGGGTCAACAAGAGTAGTTTTTATTATTATATATAAGGGGTTTTATATGTTTAAATTAAAACCGGGAAACGTATTCCAGAAGATTAACAAGATGGACAAAAAACAGGCTTACACCTGGGGCGCCATTGTGATAGTGTGTTTTATTGCGCTTATCACGCTGGCTTCTTTTATGGGGGATGCTGACGATACGTCCTTTGACGGGCTTAACACCCGCGGCTACGATTTGGCCCAAATGCCCTTCATCAACGATGAAGCGGAAGAATACCTGCTTGCTTCCAAGTATCCGGATATGCAGGGCAATAATTCCACGATGCTCTACACTTCGGCGGAAAAAGAAGCCCGCCAGGAAGAAGACGCCGCGAAAGCCGCCGAGGAAGGCGGCGACGGCGCGGAGACGGACGCTTCGGCTGACGGCGGTTACGCCGGCTATTCGGGCGGCGGTTATTCCGGCGGCTACGCCGGCGGAGGAGCCGGAAGCGCGGGTCCGACGCAAGTGGGGCAGCTGGGTTCGGCCAGCATGAGCCGCTCCGGCGGCAGCGGGGTGAACTCTTCTTGGGGCGCCCCGAGAGGGGACTTTTCTCCTTATAAAAGCCAGGAAAAAGGCTCCGAACTGCCCGTACAATTTAAGAATAATGACGCGCGCCGCGCGCTTTCCCAGTTTGCGCAAACCAGCCGCGCCGCGGCCGGGTTTAGAGACTCCAAGGGCGCCAACGCCAAAAGAGCCTTGATGGGCGGTAACGTCCAGGGCAGCGAAGCCTTTACCGACGGCGGTGTGGATTTAAGCAAAAGCGGCGGCCTGGCGCTGGATACCAATGCGCCCGTGTCCACGGCGGATTTAAGCAACCTGGGTAAAGACATTTCCGACGCCGCCAACAAAGCCAAAAACGATAAAGATGCAGACGAAGACGATTTTAGAGAGACATTAGGGGACAAACTGCTTCAACAGTTGTTAAGCGGATTAGTTAATATTGGAATAGATCTCATCGGTAATGGTATTAACCAGGGTATGGACGCCCTGTGGGGCTCTATCAGCGGCAACAGTGCGGCTAATCGCTTTGATAAGGAAACGACGAGTCGCATTATGGGCAGCTCCTGGGACCAGCTGAGTGATACTGATAAGGAATTATACGCTAAGACCAGAGGCGTAAGCGTGGACTCTTTGAATCAAACTTTTAAAGACAATCCCACTTTGACTATGCGTGATGATTGGGCTGCCTACCGCAGAGGGCAGGCCGGATCCGATCCGGCAGCTTCAGCTAAATTCTCCCGTCCGACAGCTGAATATCAATCTTCTTCTACCCAACCGGTAACGGATTCGGAGTTATTGGCATTGGGTGTTACGGAAGAAGCTGTGGTTACAGTGGACCAGGATAAGTATGCCCGCTATCAAAAAGCGAACAGAGCGTGGGAAGACGATATGGATAATTCTTTTCGTCAGACATTAAAATCTGAACGTGACGGCAGATTGATAAATACGGAATACGCGCAGGGCCGGCAGGAGCAGTATAACACGGCATATAATGCTAAACAGCGCGACCATTCCAATAAGAGATACTCTGCCGGCAATACTGCGGGGGCTTCGTCAAATAACGGAAGCGGTAACACTGGTTCGTTTAAGAGCCCAAATGATTTTACAACTCAGACCCAGTATGAGGATTATGTGAATGGGTTAACGGTGGATAATGATGTAAAAGAAACTTTATTAAAACGGAAACGGAATTAATATTTAAGATGTTACGGAGGAATTTATGAATATCTTTAAATGGATTACGGGCAGGGCCGGCAAGATGGCTCTCTCCGCCGCGCAAGCGGTGGGGCTTTCGGCCGTAGTCGGCGTTGCGGGTATTGCCGCCTGGCAGTATCTGGACGCGCCTGCGGACAATACCGCGTTTAACCCCGCGGCACAATATAACCCCGGCGAAATTGTATACGTGGCCGGTGCTTCCGGCGGCGCATACGGCGCAAACGGGGAAGTGCAGTCCGCTTTCCGGGCGAAACCTTCCAAAGCCATTGAGATGACGGAAAAAATGACGCTTGCCCAACAGCGGGCTGAAGAGTTGGACGATTCCGTTACCATTCCGTCTTCCGCCGCTCCCTCGGACCCGCGGGCTTACCAGATGGGCGGAACCGAAGGCTTGGGGATGGGCGGCAACCGGGCCAACGAACAGGATTTGAAAAATAACCCGATGGCGCTTGTACAGCAGTCTATGGCCGGCGTGTCGGAGGCGGTCAGCCGGGCCCAAGCGCAAGCCCAGGGGCAGGCCGCCGCGGCGGCAGGCCAGGCTCCTGCGGGGCAGGCTCCCGCGGGCACTTTAGCCAGCGCCACCCGCGACTGGGGCTCTTCCGCCGCCACCAAAGGCATTTCGGGGGGCGGGGGAAACTCGTTTAATTCCTCTTTTTCCATTCAGGACAGCGGCAAAAACAGCAAAGAAGCGGCCGCTATCTTGAAAGATCCGGATGCCGTTGTGCGTAATTTTCAGGCGCAGGCCGCCGCGGCGCGCGAAGGTGCGCAGCTGCGCGCCCGCTCCTCTTTTGGCAGGGACGAAATGCTCGCCGGTGATAGAGAAACCGCGGTGGGCAACGCCCGCAGCTCTAAAGAAGGCAAAGATTTGGACTTTATCCGTAAACGCTCCGCGGATGCGGCCAAGAATAAAAACCGCGCGGCGAACGAAGGTTCGCGCGCGTTTCTGGCCAGCACCCGTATTTCGGGCGGTATGACCGTAGTGGGCGACAATGTTACCACCGGCCAGGGCCAGGGTTCTAAAGATTTTGAGGCCGCCACCGAAGCCAACCTGCGCGGTTTGAAAACTTGGAATATGGATATAGAAGACCAGGCCAACAAACGCGACAAATCGCAGAAAAATATTCGTATGTGGCTGTGGATTGCCCTGCCCGTGGCGTTAGCCGCCATGCCGTGGATTGCCGCTATGTCTACGCTGGCCGCGGCGCTTTGCAGCAACCCGTTCACGCTGGCTGCCGGTGTGGCGCTGTGGGTTAAGGCGGCGATCTTGCTGGCGGTGGCGCTTGCTCCCGTGATGACGCTTTTAGGCGTAAGCATTCACCATATGAACAATTACGGAGGAGAGGCATTGTCCACCTGGGGCGCAACGATCGCCGGGATTTTGACGGCCGGCCTGGGAACTTGTATGATTCCGGGTGTGGGTGCGGCTTTGGGCGTACTTTCTTGGAACGCCATTTTGGCCACGGTGGGCGGCGTTGCTTTGGGCGCCGGTGCGGCGGCTTTGCTTAACGGCACCGTAAAGACTGATCCGGGGATTGATCCAGAGTCGCTTAACAATCCCAACAACCAATAGGGGGCCGTATGAAATTTAAAGATTTCGTAATGCCTGAACAGCGGACCATATCCAGAAGGGGCGTTATTATCGCCCGCATCGTATTTTGCGTATTATTCGTGATATGGGTGGCGGGTGCGGTTTACCTGTATTCCAAAGTGCAGGAAGCCGAACAAAAAATTCAAGAGACGCGGCGGGAAGCCGAACGCAGAGAAGAACTGCTCCGCCGCGAAGCGGCCTACCGCCGGGCCGCGCTGGAACAGCAGGCGGTTCAGTCGGGCGTGCAGAACGCGGTGGATACGTTTAAGCAGTAGGGAGAACACTTATGAACTTGTTTAAATTCTTAAAAAGTGTATCTGGAAAAATCCAGTTAACCATGGTCAACACCTCGGCAATGGCGCTTGTTGTGGGCGGCCTTGCCGCGGGGACGATATATAACGCCGCGGGCAATCAGACCAAGCAGGAAATGGCGGTCCGCTCGCTGTCGTCTCTTTCCAGGGATTCTTCGTATGAGGGCCTCCAGCGCAGAAACGGCCTGCTGACCTCCATTAACGTCAAGGACGGCCTCAACCAGGTGGCTACCGCCGAAGAACGCGCCGCGATGGAAGCGGGCGGAAGCTCTAATAATTTTGGTTTGGATAATGTGGAGCGGGTACAGAATGTATCCTTTGGCTCTGCCGCCCAAACGTCCGAAACGGACGGCCTGGGCATGGGCGGAAACAAAGCCGTTTTCAGCGGTCCGATTGGTTCCGGCGCTGCCGGCGGCTCGGCTCCCGGCGTGCATCCCGGCGCCGTAGCGGGTGCGGTCGGCGGAGCGTCATTCGGCGCGGCGGGCGGGGAACGCCCCACGCTGGGCACGGCTTCTATGGCCCGCGCTTCGGGTAATGCGTTTAACGCGGCGGCCGGTTCTGTGGGCGGCGGTTCCGCCGCTTCGGGCGCAAGAGGCGCCTCTTCGCGCGCTTCCGGCGGTTCTTCCGGCTCCGGGGACGGTTACCAGCTTTCCGGCGCGATGCCCAGCGGTACCAATGCGATTTCTTCGCTGGGGCTGTCGCGCGGCGGCGCGGCGGACGGTTCCACCTTTATGGCGGGCGGACGCTACTCCACCACCGGACGCGGAGCCCGTTCTTTCCGGGAGAAAAATGATTTAAAAGATATTTCCAAACGTTCCGCCGATGCGGCGGGCAACCGCAACCGCGCGGCGAACGAAGGTTCGCGCGCGTTTCTGGCCAGCACCCGGAACTCGGGCGGTATGACTGTGGAAGGCGGGGTGGAGGTGGGCGAAACCGGCTCTGCCGATTTTAAAGCTCCCGAAGCTTCGCGCTTAAAAGCGGTAGGCGATTGGTCGGATGATACGGACAAAGAGGCCGAAAGACGCGATAAAGCGCGCAAAACGCTTACCTGGCTGCTGATTGGCACCGTTGTGGCGACCGCCTTGGCCATTCCGTTTGGGTATCAGTTAATTTCTAAAGGTAAAAATGCCCAGCCTTTCGGATGGGGCCTGGTGATTGCCGGGTGCGCTATTATTGCGGCCGCTTTGGCTACGGCCATTGCCATGGTGGTTAAAGCGGGCCAGTATGCGGCGGAATTTTCGGGCGGCTTCCTGTCCACCTTTGCCGCTGTCATCGGCGGTGTCGCCATTGCCTGCCTGGGCTTGACCGTTGCGGCCGCCTTTACCAATAAAGGAAGCCCGCTGAACAAATTCTTTGAGAAGATTATGCCTAAGATGAAAAAGCTGGTCATTTCCCAAGGCAAGAATTTGGCCGTGGGCACGGCCACCAATGTGGCGGTGTCTAAAATACAGGAAGGTATTAATAAATCTTAATAGATTGTAAAGCGGGAAGAGCGCCCAACAGGCGTTCTTCCCGCTTGTATGGATAATCCGATGAAAGAACAAAACGAACAACAGGAAGAAAAAAAGCCGCTTGTCATTTTATGGGCGGAAATCAAAAGGCTTTCGCGTTCCAAAAAGGCCTGGGCGTTGTTCGTTTTGTTCTTTTTTCTGCTGCTTATCACGGGCGTGGTGCCGGTGGGAAAAATCCCGTTCCTGCGCAATTTGGCGTGGGCGATGGGCTATACGCCGGAAGAAACGCAGGATATTTCTCTCTTAAAAGCTTTGTTGTCCTGGAATGAACACGCCAAAATAATGCGGGGGGAACTGCCCGATCCCGACGCGGCAAACGTCTTTGGCAACGACGGCGGTTTTTCCTCGGCGCGTCAGCGGCTGGAATCGGAAAGAAACTCCAATTTGATTAATTTGCGCGCGGTCAATGCGTCTTTGGCCCAGCAGGGGCAGGCCGCGGACCGCCTGGCCGGAAGCTTTTATTCGGTTGACATCGGGGAAGGCGCGCGCGGGCCGGACGTGCGCATCCGCAAAGGAAATGCCTCCGCCAATACGCAGGCGAATGAAGCCAAACCCGGCGAAGTATATTTTGGCGCGGACGCTTCCGCCGTCGCGCGGGACCCGAAAGACGGATTTAATACCACAAGTTCCCTTAAAAAAATTGCAAACCCGAATATCGCCGGCGGCGGCAGTACGGACTGGCTGGGGGGGCTGGTGGACAAAGCCACCCGGGCCGACGCGGGCCTGGAGGGCATTGCCAAAAGTTTGGAGACGGGCGGTACGCTCGCGCAGCTTGCGCCGGCGGCGGATATCGGCCGCCACAAAGCCCAGCGCGATATGTATTACGCCTGGCTGACGGGTATGAGCGCGCGGCGCACGCCGCAGCTGGTGCTTAAAAAAACGCTGGCCTCGGCCGGGTTTGACGGCTCGGAAATGCCCAAAAAAGTGTTTGATTCTTCCGGTTATTCCGGCATCGGCATCAGCCCGGACGACGTCGTGGCGGATTTGGATAACATTAAACTGCGCCTGCAGAATGAAAAAGAATGCGAGCGCGCGTTAAATTCTTCCGCCGATACGCTGACCAACCAGCTCCAGGCCGCCAAAAATNNGGCATTAATACGCTGGCGGGGTCTTTCCCGAAAACCTGCGACGAGGTGGACGGCAGCTTTCCCAACCGTTTATCGGCTCTTCGCAACCAGTGCGAACAGGTTAAAAACGCTTATTCCGATTTGGGCACTTTCTGCGGAATGGCGGTAAAAGCGGGCCGGGAAGGCACCTGCACCACCAACAATTTACAGGGCCGTTACGACGCATATGCGGGGTACTGCCAGGCGGAAAAAGAAAAATGCCAGGCTTTAACGACGCCCGAAGAGCAGGCCGCCTGCCTGGGCGAGATTAAATCCGCCGCCGATTACGACGGGGACGACTGCCGCAACGGCGGCTGTTCCGAGGAAGGAGTAAGCAAGCTGGTGGAAGGCACGTTTAACGTAAGTGTAAACGGAAAGCCGGTGGACCCGAACGCGGGGGATTTTTTCCCGGAAGCGGATTGGGGTGGCACGAAATTTTATTAAAATCCCCCTTGAAAAAAGAGGATTTAATTGTATAATAGAAGTAAGGAAGTGCGTGTAAAGAAAGTTGTTACGGAGTGGGCGACCATCTCTGAACAACGAATTTCTTTATTATAGCAAAGCAGTAAACGGGACTGATTTCTCCGACGGTGGGAGTCTCTTTCCCCGGGCCCCGAAAAAGGGCAAATCCAGGCAGTTTTATTTTGATAGGAGGCATTTATGCCAGAGGAAAAAAAGAAGGATAGTTTTACCTTTAGCGATAAGATAAAGAACAGCAAGCCCGCTGCTTCCAAATCTTTCGCTAATCGTATTTCCTCCAAAATCGGGAGCGACGGCAAACCCAAAAAGACTCTCTTTGAGAGAACCAAACGGGATGCGCCGTTCTTCATCGCCGCCATTGTGGCGCTGCTGTTACTGCCGTTCTTGTACAAATACAGCGGTACGGTGAGTGAAGAACCCTTGGTCACCCCCGGAAGTGAGGAATCCATGTTCGATCCCGAACGGTACGGTTTTGATACGGTTGCCGGGGATCCGGAAGGACAGATTGCGCAGCTCGCCGGACGCGATCCCTTGAGCTTGATTAAAGGTTTCGGCTCGGGCGAAGAAGCCTCCGACGATTCGCACCTGTACGATATTGACCGCAGCGGTTTGGACGACAGCCAGTCTTACGTCGGCACTTCTGTGGAAGAAAATAATACCAACATTTATAAACGCAACGCGGCGCCCGCCACGCGCGCGGCTTTCCGCCGGGCGGCTACCAAAATCAACTCGTTGCCCTCCGCGGGTCTCAACAGCCGCGGCGGCGGCAAGCTGGGCGTCGGTATGTGGGGCGGCGGTTTGAAAACCGCGGCCAAGAAAGTGGGAGCGGAAGCTCCGCGCACGAGCCCGAAACCGGTTTCCCTGCAGCCTTTACAGGCCGCCGGAAAACCGAGCCGCAGCTATTTCGGCCAGGGCGCGGCGGCGGAAGCCAGACGCTCCAGAGACGCCATGTCCAAAGGCAACGCCATGCAGGCGTTGATGGACGCCCAGATGAAACCCATTGAACCCGGTAAAATCGGCGGTCTGACCGGCGGAGCCTTCGGCCCCGGCGGCGGCAACGGCGATTTGAAACGTTCGTTTGCTTTCAACGGCAAAGAACCCTGGTGGTGGGACATGATGAAGAAACGCTCCCAGATGGAATGGGAAGCGGAGTTCAACCGTAAATGGGACTGGATTAAGTGGAAAGACAAACTGTTGCAGGGCTTCCTCAACGGGGTTCTCTCCTGCTTGTTTACCGGTACGGACGACTGGTCTATGGGCAATATGTTCGGCGCAATAGAAGGCGGTGGGGATGATCCCAAATGCGGCGAATTAACGGAAGCAGAATGGAAAGCTAAGGGCCTGGGTCCATGGGGCAAGGGTTATTGTAAAGATTACTTATCAAACTTGGACCAAAATAGTTCTGCTGTCAAAAAAGGCTGGCAGGGCGGTAACAAAGCCGGTGCCACGATGGGCCCGATTATGCAGCGTATTGACTGCTTAAGCAACGGCTTGGGCGCCGCGCTGACCAAGAGATGGTTCGGCAATGATAAAAAAGGCGCGCTGTCGGAAGCCAACGATTGCAGCACTTTCGCGATGGACGGCATTTACAGAGCTGTTCAGTCGGGTAAAGGCGATTGGAGCGTATTCCACTATGTAGTGGGGATTCCGACCGATAAATTGGATACGTATTATAAGGTGGCTCCGGATGTGCAGAGACAGATGCTTGTCGTCGGTTACCTGCATCCCGGCACGACTTTTAACGCTAAAATCCCCGAAGTGGCGGACCGGGCCGGTTTTATTCCGCTGTTTGTGGAGAGCGTAGCCATCAAGAGCAAAAAATTGAAAGACGGCAGCGTTGATCCTAAGTATAAAAAAGATTACAACGATGCTCTTTCCAACGCGGAAGAGGCCAGAGACGCCGCTGTTTCCAGCAAGCGTAACGAGGCGGCTGCAGACTTGGAGAAAGCGTTGCAGGCGTGTGTCCAGTCTTATCCGGACAGCAGCTCCAAAGGCTATAAAGAGTGTGTACAAAAAGCCCGCGGTACGGCAGACGGAACAGTTGCGGGCGCTTCGCAAAAGGCTAAAAAGCAGTATAAAAAAGATAAAGCTTCCGCTCAGCGGGATCGTAACAATGCCAAAGCCGTATATAACATCCGCGGCGGGGATTTACCGGAAGATGTGGAAGTAGCGCTGACCGAGCTTACCCAGCAAACTTCCGACGGCGGTTTGCTCAGTTACACGGAATTCTTGGGCATTTTAAGACAGGGCGGCGCCATCCGTGACGCGTATAAGACTTCTACGAACGCCACAGCGCAGCTTTCCTTGTCTACGAAAGGTGCGAAGGAAGGTAAGGGCTTTGTAACCGGTGCGCGCTGTGCGTATCCGCTGGCCCGCATCAGCTGTGACTTCTACGCTACCGCCAATACCGCAGGTACAAAAGAAGGCCAGTCTGCCTTGCTCGGCAGCACTAATGTACCGTTTGCTCATTTGAGCTTTGCCAACGGTATGCAGGGTAATGCCAAGGCATATGAAGCTATGCAGGATAAGTTTGTAATCGTCTACAAAGTGCAGAGCAACGGCAATGAGTATGCCAAAGCGCTCAGCACGGACAATAGTAATGATACGCCTCAAGCCTATGTGGTGCCGCATGCCGACGTCAGACCGTTTGAAGGTACATGGCGCAACGAAGACACCGGCCGGACCAATTCGCTGGGTACGGCTAAAAACACTGGTCTTAACTATCAGGTTTTGGCCAAGACGCTGCCGGAAGGTGTGAAGGGCAAACGCCTGATTCTGAACTGGGAAATCCGCCAGTGCCCGTCTATTGATGTAGACGGCAGTGTGGTTACCAAAGGCGGCTGCCATAATGGTACTGTGTATAACAATACCGTGGATAAAGAAGGCAACGTAACGTCCAGAACCGCGGTGGGCCAGTCTTTGCCCGGTGAAGTAGTCAGCAGCGCAAGTTGTGTGTATTTTGACGACACCGAAGTTTCTTCTTCGGAAATTGAGCGGCAGCCCATCGGCGAATGTGATGCTGCGGATGCGTGGCAGAAGTCTGAAAAGTGCTGCTTGGAAAAGATGCCCGGCTACACCTGGAAGAACGGTCAGTGCGTGCCGCCGGCTCCTCCGGTTGACGAAGGCGGTCAGACTCCCGACCCGGCACAGGTTGTATCGTTCTTGGCGCCTAAACCCTCTTGGGTTCCCGCGTCTATTACGGGAAGAAAAGCGGGCACAGGTCCGTCCAAAGAGATTTTTGACGGCGGTTTCCTGGCTGGAAATGCGGGTAACAACTGTGACGTGATGGATGGGTTTATCCTCAACTCCAACACTGCTAAGAATTATGTGGACGCTGTTGTAACAGCTTACAACAGCCAACATGCCAACCTGCCTCTTAAAACGCAGAATGGCAGCTATGCTTTTAGCGGTCGGGGCGGATTCCCAACTGTGGGCGAATTTATTGACGCTATGAATATTGCCTCTTCTATGGGCAGAGCCGATGTGCCGAAACAGGCCGTATGTGCCCTTGGACGTGCCGTCATGGCGGCTTCGGAGGACAGAAATGTCCCGCAGCGCAATTGGATTCGCTATAACGGACAGACATACGCTCCCCGCAACCCGTTCGGTTCGTTCTTAGATTATATCGGTGAAGAGGCCGCTTTCTGGCCTGCTCCGTACTATATCGCTCCGGACGGTGAGGAGAAGTGCGATATGCGCTTCCTGTATCAGGCCTGGAAAGAAGAAGGAAAGCCTTATTGCACCGCCAGCGGTGTTGCGAAGAAATACCACTGGGGCGCCTATTCTTCTAATGCAAAGCCTAACAGTGCGTACAGAAACTCGTCCGCCGGCAGAAAAGCGGGTTATCCGTTAGCGGCTATGAGCAAACTCGGCCAGTATACGCCGGAGGGCACTTCATCCAATGCCCGCCAGCATGATATGCGCAAGGCATACCATTTGGGCACCGGGTATAAATCCGGCCTCTCAAATAACGGCGCCAATGCGCTGGTGCGCGACGATAGAGAAGCGTCGCATCAAGAATTGCGTGGTGATTCTTGTTCGTATCTCTACGGAGAAGACGAAACCATGAAGGTGGCCAATGTCTTGACTTACGTGCAGGCGGTTTGTACCAATGGACTGAACTATAAACCTTCGGGCGATGCGTCCGACAGATGGTGGAATACTGGCAATAGTGGCAGATACACCGCTTCGGATGGTTCCAGAAGCACTACTGTAAGTGGTGTAAGCGCGAGCGATCTGAGAAGACGCACCGAATAGCAATAAATCTGACAACCCCCGGGAGAGCCCTCCCGGGGGTTGTTGTATCTGTTGAAAACCCCCAGC
>DCTQ01000085.1:0-7545 GCA_002329395.1 Candidatus Avelusimicrobium alvi
TTTTACGCGGCGCGTTTTACAACTCGCTTCGCTCAAACAAATAAAACGCTTCTCCCGCGTAAAACGGATTTTATAGACGGGCTAAAGGCCGGAGCCACAACGACAACAACACGGCCAGCTTCCCGACTACAACACTCGGGAATGACGGTTGTTTCGGGCGAAGGGGTTCTTTAGATACTACAAAACCGGCGGACAAGAAAACCTTGTCCGCCGGTTAAAATAAAAACGCGTCCGGGCCGTTATTTCAACGCTTCCAGCATCGCGGGAACGACGTCGTACAAATCGCCCTCAATAGCATAATTGGCCACTTTCATAATCGGCGCTTCCGGGTCTTTATTGACGGCCACAATCACGTCCGAGCCGCTCATCCCGGCCATATGCTGAATCTGGCCCGAAATGCCGCAGGCGATGTACAGCTTCGGTTTTACCGTGCGGCCCGTTAAACCGATTTGGTAGCGGTAATCAATCCAGCCGCTGTCCACCGGCGCGCGAGAAGCCGCCACCGCACCGCCCAGCCGGTCCGCCAGTTTGTGCAGCAGTTCAAAACCTTCCGCTTTGCCCACGCCGCGGCCGCCGGCCACGATGATTTCGGCTTCCGACAAATCCAGCCCGTCGCCCCGGCTTTTAATAAATTCCATAAATTTCGCCAGCGTGGTATGCTTGGCCGGGTCAAACGCAAAATGCACCGTTTCGCCCGTGCGGCCCACCTGAAGCGGCGCTTTTTCGTAAGACATCGGACGCAGCGAGCACATCTCCGGGCGCGTATGCGCACAGGTGATGGTGGCCATCAAATTGCCGCCGAACGTCGGGCGGGTGGCGTGGAGCTGGCCGTCTTCTTTATTAATCAGCACTTCGGTGGCGTCCGCCGTCAGGCCGGTGCCCACGAAAACAGCCGTTTTGGCCGAAAGCGAGCGGCCCAGGTTGGTGGCGGGCAGTAAAAATTTATTGGGCTTATAGGCCGCAACCATATCCGCGAGCACTTTGGCGTATACGTCGTCCAAATAGTTTTCAAGCGCGGCGTCGTCGCAGATATACACAATGTCCGCACCGCGTTCAAACAACTCCTTGGCGAATTGTTCCACCCGGTGTCCCACGAGAACGGCGCAGAGTTTTTCCTCCAGCTCGTCGGCCAGTTTACGGCCGGCGGTTAAAAGTTCAAAGGCCGTGGGGCTTAACTTGCCGCGCTGGGCCTCGGCAAAAATCCAAACGTTTTTAAAATCTTTCATCGTCATATCCTTTAAATGTATTTGCAGTCTTTTAAGATTTTGACCAAATTGACGGCTTTTTCCCTGCCGTTGGCGCCTTCCACCGCGACGGCGCACACTTCGCGCTTAGGTACGAAGGATTTTACCACGCGCGTGGGGCAGTTTTTAATGCCCAGCATGGTTTTGTCCGCGCCGATGTCGTCCGCCGTCCACTTGGTTACTTCCGCACGTTTGGCGGCCATACGGCCTTTTACGCTGCGTACGCGCGGGCTGTTGATTTCTTTTACGACAGACAGCACGCACGGAAACGGCAGTTCCAGCACTTCGCTTCCGTCTTCGGTCAGGCGTTCCACCACGATGGATTTTTCTTTCACTTCCACCACTTTTTTAACAAACGCCGCGTTGGGCATTTTGAGCCAGGCGGAAATCTGCGGGCCGATGTGGCCGGTGTCGCTGTCGTTGGTTTGTTTGCCGCAGATAATCAAATCCACCGGGCGGATGGAGTTGATTTTTTCAATGCCTTTGGAAAGGGCATAGCTCGTGGACCACGTGTCCGAACCGGCAAAGGCCATATCACCCAGCTGGTAGACGCTGTCCGCCCCGCGGGCGATGCTGTCGCGCAGGACGGCTTCGGCCTGCGGCGGGCCCATCGTAATGACGGAGACGGCGCCGCCCGCCTGTTCTTTAAGCGTAACGGCTTCTTCCAGGGCGTATTCGTCAAAGGGGTTCATTGCGCTCGCGGCGCCGGAGCGGATTAAGCACCCGGTGGCGGGGTCAATTTTCACGTTGTCGGATTTGGGGGTCTGTTTAACACAGGCTACAATATGCATAAAAATTACTCCTCATCGCCTTTTGCGGCGTATTCTTTAATAAGGGCCGTGATGATTTCGTTCTTTTGAATATGCACGGTGCCTTCGTAAATTTGGGTGATTTTGGCGTCGCGCATATATTTTTCCAGCGGAAAATCGCGCATATACGCCACGCCGCCGCACAGGGTTACGCACTCGTCGGCCACCTCCATCGCCACGTTAGAGCAGAATAGCTTGGCTTCGGCGCTGTATTTGGTCCAGCGCGCGCCTTTTAACTTTTTCAGCTCATCGTGCACGGTGGTGCCGTTCGCCAGCGCATTTTTGACGGCGGGCAAAAATTCCTCGTCCATCCGGTGCGTTAAGCTGTACACAAGCGCGCGGCCGGCCTCGGTCTTGGCCGCGAGTTCCGCCACTTTGTGCCCAAGCGCCTGGAAGGTGATAATCGGCTGGCCGAACTGTTTGCGCGTACGCAGATAGGGGATGGTTTCATCCAGCGCGCCCTGCGCAATGCCTACGGCCTGCGCCGCCACGCCGGGGCGGGAATAGTCCAGCGTTTCCTGCAAATAGAGCAGGCCGCGGCCCTCGCTGCCCAGCAGGTTTTCTTTTGGTACGCGGACGTTTTCAAAAATCAGTTCATAAGTCGGGTTGGAGCGGATGCCCATTTTTTCTTCTTTTTTACCGAAGGAAAAACCGGGCGTACCCTTTTCAATCACCAAAAGCGAAATGCCGCGCGCGCCGCGGGCCGGATTGGTGTTGACCGCCACCGTGTAGAAATCGGCTTCTTTGCCAGTGGAAATAAAGTGTTTGGTACCGTTGACGATGTAATCATCCCCGTCTTTAATGGCGGTGGTTTTTAAGGTGGTGGCGTCGGAGCCGGCTTCGGGCTCCGTGAGTGCAAACGCCCAGAGTTTTTTGCCGCTCGCCAAATCGGGGCACCAGCGTTCGCGCTGTTCTTTGGTAGCGGCCAAAAACATCGGAATCGCGCCCAGCGCGCTCGTGCCCGGGGTCAGCGCCAGGCCGGCGCATACGCGGGAGAGTTCTTCAAACGCCATAGCCAGGCAGGTAATCCCCCCGCCCAGGCCGCCGTACTCTTCGGGCAGCCACAGGCCCATAATGCCGGATTTGCGGTATTCTTCCAGCATCTGCCGGGAAAAGGTTTCCTTTGCGTCCATTTCGGCGCGCAGCGGTTTCAGTTTTTTCTGGGCGAGTTCCCGCGTAGTGTTGAGAACTTCCTGCTCCAGCTCGTTGATAGCGTAGTCCATTATCTCTCTCCCTGATGAAATTTTTTGAAGGGTTTGCGGCGTCTGAAAAAACGTCTTTTTCCGCCGTTTTTCTTGGTGGGCGGCACCAGGCTTCTGTACAGCCGTTCCTGCTTTTTAACCATGGTAGAAGCCGTAAATTCCGAAAAATCGCGGTGGTCAATGGCGGTTTCAAAGCGTTCGCGCAAAGACGCGTGGCGCAGCAACACTTTTAATTTGTCGGCAAACGTGTTGATATCGTTGGGCGCCACCAAAAAGCCCGTTTTGTTGTTCGTGATGACTTCGCCGATACCGTCCACGTCGTAGCAGACGGCGGGCACGCGCATACTCATGGCTTCCAAAAGGGACATCGGCAGCCCTTCCCTAAGCGAGACGCTGGCGTACACGTCGCTGATGGCCAGGAGCTCCAGCGCGTCGCTTCTCCAGCCGGGGAACAGCACCTGTTTTTCAATGCCCAGATTTTTCGCCAGGTTGCAGGCCGTTTCTTTCAGTGGCCCTTCACCCGTAAAAATAAAGTACACGTTTTTCATTTGGCTGAGCACTTTGTAGGCGGCCAGCACGAAATGAATCGGGTTTTTAAGCGGTTTAAAGTTTGCCAGCGCCAGCACCACTTTGGCGTTGGCCGGAATTTTTAAAGAAGCTTTTTTGGCCGCGGGATCAAACTTTAACGGCAGGATGGGGCTGAAGTTTACGCCCGCGCGGATCAGTTCGCTGCGCACCCCTTTGCCAATGCCCAGCTGCTTGGCTTCGGCGGCGTTGCGGCGGGAAACAAACACCAGTACGTCGGTGAACTTGGCGCAGAATTTTTCCACCGCTACGAAAAATTTAAACTGTCTGGCCCCGTGTTCTTTGGCAAAACCGAGCCCGTGGAACGTATGCACCACTTTGGCTTTGCGCCAGAAAAGACACGCCGCCAAACGCCCCAGCACGCCCGCTTTGGGCGCGTTGGTATGCACGATGTCCGGCTTTACGCGGCGCAGGACGCGACCCATCTGGATAACAGCCGCCAAATCGTGAAACACGTATTTGGGGCGGATGTCGTGGCGCAGGGCGGAAATGAAAAAGACGTTTTTCGTGTCGTTTTTCACTTTTCCGTCCAGCCGGCCGCCGGGTCCGGCGGCTAAATAGCCTTCAAACTGCTGTTTGTTTAAGGTTTTTAACGTCATCAGCACGCTGGCCTGCGCACCGCCCTGGTCCATCCGCGTGATGAAATACAGAATTTTGGTTTTTTCCATTTAGTTGATTGTCCCTGTCGTAGTATTCAGGATGCGGGCTTCGGGAAAGTAATACTTGATAATCGCCATATAGTCCGCCCCCTCTTTAGCCAAACCGTCCGCGCCGTGCAGGCAAAGCCCGTAACCGAGCCCCGTGTCATAACCGCGCACCAAGACGCTTTTGATGTTTTTCCCTTTATACAGCGGAACCACGTCAAACAGGTTGGAGCGCATTGTGCCCGCGCTTAAAATAAACGCGATCTCCTGCGGGGTTTTGGCTTCGTACGAGCCTTTGCTGCCCTCAAAACGCATGGACAAAACGCGGCCTTTAGGCGTAAACGACGTAGGCGTAACGGCGCGCAGTTTGCCGATGTTGTGTTTGTGGGCGATACGGTTTTCTATCTCTTTTCCGTCGTAAATATACATCCATTTAATGCCGGACCAGCGGGTCGGGTCCTGCGGGCGGGAATACAAATCCGCCGGCGGGTTGGACAGGATATACTTGCTTACGTTGGCGGGCGAGAAGACATAGCCCGGTTTGTCCGCGGTGTTTTCCAGCGCGTCGGCCGCGAGGACCCCGCAGTCGGCATATGCGCCGGCCTGGGCCTCGGTCAAACGGATTTTGCCGGATTCTTTGGACGCGTCCAAAAGCGTTTTAAAAATCAGGTTAATACCTTTAAATTTAAAGTGTTCGTCGTTATCAGTAATATGGTACGGCTCGCCCTGACGGTCGGCCGCCGCCTGCAAAAGAGCGGAGCGGAACACCACGGCCAGCGCTTCCAGCGCGGCTTCGTGCGTGATATCCTGCACCTGGGTGGCTAACAGGGCGGGGATTAAATCTTCGGCGTATACTTCGTTGATAAGTTTTATTCCGGCGGGCGTCGGCACCACCAGGAGCGCGCCTTTGAGCTCTTTGTCGCTTAAATCGGCCGCAAAGATATTGGACGTGCGCGCATTTTTAACCAGCAGGGTTTTGTTGGGGTTTTCCACCGTAACGGTAAACGGACGCTTGGCCGAAAATTCCACGTGCCCTTTGGCGTTTTTAAAGTCCACGCCGCCCGTTTCGGGGTTGAACTCCACCGTTTTTTCCACATACGAGGAAGAACGCAGCACGGAGCCCAGCTTTTCGTCCGTTACGGCCATGGTGCCGGACGGCATTAAGGAAAAAGACTGCAGTTCCTGCGGCACCTGTTTGCGGTTGGCGTAAAGCGCCATTTTCACTTTTTCGGACGGAGTGGAAACCATTTCGTGCACGATGGGCTGTTCCAGGCGCAGGTAAAACAGGTAATCAATGCTTTTATCGCCCATTTCTTTGGAATACTTGGCTATCTTTTTGGCGAGTTTTTCGTTCTCCGGGTCCAGGCTGTAGAGGGTGGCATAATACTGCCAGGCGCGGAGTTTGTTTTTTTCTTTTTCGGAAAGTTTGGCAAAAAGCTCCACCGCGGCGTAGTTTTTCTCGTCGTGCGACAGGGCCTGCTGCAAAAACACCGGCGCCAGCTTGCGCGAGGATTTCATTTCCGAGGCAATGCGCCCCAGCATATACGACACGAACGAAATGGAATAGGGATTTGACGTATAGAGGTACTGCAGTTCCGTGGCGGCTTCTTCTTTTTTGCCGTTAAAATACCACGCAAGCGCGGTACCCAGCTTGGCGGAGGAAACGTATTCAAAATCCGCCGTTAAATACAATAAATCCTGGAAGGCTTTGCGCGCTTTTTTATACTTCCCGGCGGACAGCAGCAGCCAGCCGCGCGTGAGCTCGGTAAACGGGTCGTCGGGATTTAGTTCGCAGGCGCGGTCTATATATTTTAAAGACTGCTTCACCAGCCCCCGCTGCAGAGACATAACCGCCAGCTCCAAATTGGCCGCGGCGGCGATTTGCTTATCCGGAGAATTTTCAAAAGTTTTAAAAGAAAAATAGCATTCGTCCGTTTCCCCCGCCGCACATTTTTTGGCCACGGCCGAGATATCGGCCGGCAGGTAATAATCCAGCACGCTGCGGTGCAAAACGGTTTCGTTTAATTTGCTGTCCACCCGCGTGGCGGCCAGCGCGGATTTGCTGACGGTTTTGGCGGCATCTTCCCCCGCCGGCTGAAGATTGGCCGGCCGCGCGGAAGACGCGGGCGCGCTTACCGCGGACGGGGCCGAAACGGCGGCTTGCGGCGCAAAAAAGGCCGCGGCAAAAAAAGCGGGCAAAAGGAAGCATTTTCTCATATACAAATTATACCAAATTGGGCCGTTAAACAAGAGAAAAGAACATCCAGCCGCATACGCATAAAACACCCCGAGTTCCTTAGCGCCTCGGGGTGTAATATAATTTATTTACCAATTGTTTTTCTCATATTGAAGCTTACAGGTATGAATAATTTTAATATAACATTCAGTATCCCACTCTCTTCCATGTTGCTTTTGCACACAACCCGCCCAAGATTTACATATCTCTCCTTCAACGGAACAAGCCTTATATTGAGGACAACTATAAGCTCTATCGCCTGCTGCAGATGAACCGACTCGTTCATTACTTGTAAACTCCCATTTACCTGATGTTAAGTAGCAATCCGTATCCGTCTTGGGGGCCGACGGACAGCACTCGCTTTTATGCGATACTTTATAATCATAATCGGAACAATCTTTTTCTTCTTCAACTTCCCCTTCTTCCGGCGTGCCGCATACCAGATACACTTCTTCCGCTTTCTTGAGTTTTACTTTCTGCCACGACACCTGCGGCGCTCCAGAGGCACCCGTTGCCGCGCACGACGGGAACTTTTCCCCTCCCGTACGCATATGCGACGCAAACAACTTGAGCTCATCCACCGTCATATCCGTAGCTTCCAGGCTATAGCCGTTGTTTAACGTACCGATACGCAGGTTTGCAGAGAAATCTATATTCGCCTCTCCAGAACCGCTTCCTAAAGTTATATTCGTGCTCTTTACAGCCGCCGCCGTGTTTAAATCCAGCTTTCCCCGGTTCAAATTAACTGTTGTGGCCTGTAACGGGCGAATACCCAAAGCTCCAGACTCTGAACAGCCCAGATTCATTTCACAGGCGGATGTTAAG
>DCTQ01000085.1:7643-7764 GCA_002329395.1 Candidatus Avelusimicrobium alvi
TCATAGAAACTCCTTCCATCCTTGCGGGAATGGCCTAAATATCCCCGGAGAGAAGAGTTTAAGCGAGGTATGCGAGGGGATACGACCCAATCGGTCTTTCCCCAATTTATCAAAAAAAAAA
>DCTQ01000087.1 GCA_002329395.1 Candidatus Avelusimicrobium alvi
TTGTTTAAACAATGTCGCCAAGTATCGTAAAATCTGCACGGCTCCGGCGGCAAAGGAACAAGAAAACGCCCCGCTTGGAAACGAGGCGCTCCTCCGTCAGCTGTTGGCTAAAATCAGGCGGCTTTGCCCTTTTTCGTTTTGTTCAGCACACTTACCCAATACACCGTTTTGCCGTTTTCCCATGTTTTTTTCACGCCGTGGAACTCCGTCTCAAAACCCGGGAAAAGATTGTCAAATTCCTCGTTTAGGCGTAAAAAGCGCATCACGGGGGAATCCGCCGCGGGGAAACGCTCCCCGGGCATAATCACCGGCACGCCCGGCGGGTACGGAAGCACCATAAACACGCTCACGCGGCCCGGGGCGTCCGCCAGACGCACGTATTCCGTCTTCCCTTCCGAAAGGCCGTAATACGCTTTATGCGGCGCAACCGCCTGCACCGGAAGCTCGCTGTAAAGCGAAGCCGAACGGCGCATAATATCGGCCTGTTTTAAATAGGCGTGCATAGACGCACATAAATCGGCAAGGCCCGTCTTTTCATACCGCCCGGGATAGGCCGCGGCAATATCCGGGAACCATTCGGACAGGGCGGCATTATCGGCGTATTCCAGTTTAAAATCGTGCAAGATGCGCAACAGCTCCGCCGCGCGCTCCGTGCTTACCCCCGGAGCAAACANNAACAGGAAAAGCAAATTGTAAAAACCCGTCTTTTCGGGAATCACACCGCGCGCCTGCAAATACTTTTTTACCACGCAGGCGGGAATACCCAAGTCCGTCATGGACGCGTCGGCATTTACGCCGGGCGTCAGCAGCGTAACCTTCAGCGGGTCCAGTATCAAATCGTCCTCTTCCGAAATATCCATCCCCGTCCACTTGTCCCCGGGTTTTAAACGCCAGTCTTTCGGGTCCAGCTCCAGCCGTTTGCGTTCCGGCTGCCACGCTTTAAACCACCATTCGCCCTTTTTTGCATACCGTTCCCCGGCGCGGCGAATCGCCGAGCGGAAACGCACGGCGGCGTTTAAAGCTTTGTTTAGCAGGTCGTAACCGCTGTCCTTCATAATCTGCGCGTTCACGTCCAAAGACGCAAACAGCGGGTAAAACGGCGAGGTGCTGGCGTGCATCAAGTTCGCTTCCACAAGTCCCCGCAAGTCCAGTTTTTCACTGCCGGTTCCCTGTCTGAAATGAAGCATGGAACACTGCGAAAACGCCAGCAGCAGCTTGTGCGTGGACTGCGTGGCAAAGACGGGAGGATAATGCCCGCGGCGTTTAAAGCACAGGCTCATGGCATAGCGGTGTTCATAAAACGGGTGAAAGGCGGCGTAAGCGTACCAGGCTNNCAAAAAACGCGCGGAACCCGCCAGCAGGGATTTCACTTTTTCGGCATTATAAATCACGCCGTCATAGGTGGAATTGGTAAGAACGCTCAGCTGCACTTTGGCAGCTTTTTTATTGGTAGCCAGCGGACTGGCCGCTATCTTGGCGCGAATGGATTTTTGGGAAAACTGTTCAAACCCCACAGGGCCGATCAGCCCGTATGCACACGGTTTGGGGGTTAAATAAACGGGCACGGCCTCGTTCATAATAATGGCGTGCATTACGGATTTATGGCAGTTGCGCCCGACCAGCACCAAATCCCCGGGCGCGACGGTAGCAAAGAAGACCACTTTGTTAGCCGTAGAAGTACCGTTTAATACAAAAAATGTAACATCCGCGCCAAAAATTTCGGCGGCGCGGCGTTCGGCTTCGGCGGGCGGCCCCTGGTGCTCCAGGATGGAACCCAACTCTTCTACGCTGCTGGAAACGTCGGAATGAAAGAGGTTATGGCCGAAAAATTCATAAAAATCTTTTCCGGCCGGGCAGGATTTAAGCCCGTTGCCGCTGGCGTGGCCGGGCGTGCTCCACAGCGCGGCTTTCTTTTTGGCAAACTTTTTAAGCGCCCCGTAAAAAGGGGGGAGTGTTTCGTATTTTTCGTCGGTCATGGTAATAAAATAAACGGTATTTTAATTAATCATTATACAAAAAGGCCGGGGATAAAGCCCGGCCTTTTAAGCGGTTTTACGTCCGCACGCTAGATGCTTACAAGCCCTCTGGAAAACACGTAGACTGCGCCCAAGGCGAACACGATAAGCAACGTAACCACGGCCACTTCGCCTTCCTTAAAGACGGGCTGGCCGTCTTTTTGCTGTTTGCGGGCCCAAACGAATATCGGAATACCGAGCGCCAGGAAAATAACCGCCAGGAACAGGTACTTAAGTCCGGCCGCGTAAATCAGCCAGCCGCCGTAAACAGTACCCAGCGTAGACGTAATAAGCGCCGCCGCGCGTCCTTTAGGCGAAATTTTGGTAAATTCGCCGTCTTCGGTCAGTTTCCACAGATAAGCCGTGCTCGCGATATACGCCGGGAGCACCATCACCCCGGTAATAGACAGCATCGTATTCCACGCGTTGTTAGAGAAATACACCATTAAAATGGCGAGCTGCATCAGAATACTCGTTACCCACAGAGACACGGACGGCGATCCGTTCTTGTTCTGGATGGCAAACTGTTTGGGAAACGTGCCGTTTTCGGCGGCCGCCGCGGGAATTTCCGCGGTGATCATCGTCCAGGCGAGCCAGGACGAAAGAACCGCCACCAACAGCCCGATGTTCATCAGCCACGCGCCCCACGGACCGACCACTTTTTCAAGCACGCCGGCGGTGGAGGGGTTTGGAATCGCGGCCAGTTCCGCCTGCGTCAGGAAACCGAACGGCAGCACGGAAAGACCAATATAAATAACCAAACAACCCAAAAAGCCCAATAGCGTCGCCTTGCTGACGGCGGACTGGCTTTTTGCGCGGTTTGAAAGCACCACGGCGCCTTCAATACCGATAAACGCCCATAACGTAACGAGCATAGTACTCTTTAACTGGGTGGGCAGACCGCCTAAGGATTTGCCTCCTTCGGTAAGCGTGCCCCAGAAGTTGAAGTCAAACTTATCCATATGGAACGTAAACAAAAGGATAAGGATGAACAGCAGCAGCGGAACCAGCTTGCCCACGGTGCCGATGACGTTTAAAACAGCCGCCTGCTTTACCCCGCGCAGCACGACAAAGTTAAACACCCAGATTAAGAGCGAGCCGCATACGATGGAGAGCAAATTATTGCCGCCCGCGAAATACGGCGGAAAGAAATAATTTAATGCGTCCATCGTAATGACGGCATACCCTACGTTGCCGAAGATCTGGCAGAGCCAGTATCCCCAGCCGATGGTAAACCCCACATAGGGGCCGAAGCCCTCACGGGCATACATGTAAATGCCGGACGTTAAGTTCGGCTTTACGCGCGAAAGTACGCTAAACGTGTTAGCGATAAAATACATCCCTACGCCGGTAATCAGCCACGCGAGAATCACCGCCCCCGCGCTGGCCCCGGCCGCCATGTTTTGGGGGAGGGAGAAAACCCCGCCCCCGACCATGGAACTCACAACAATGGCTGCAAGACCTATTACCCCTAACTTGGCAACCGTGTTATTTTTATCTCCCATATATCCCCCAAAACGCTTTCAACCGCAAACGTTTATCAGTCCAGAACCTTCTTGCCGGTCGGTACGGCGAGCGGCGCATATTTAAAGTTCAGAAATCCCATTACCGTCAGGCAGTACGCAAACGGCTGCGTAATGTTGATGTAGTTGTGCCAAAGCTGGAATTCGCTGTGTTTTTCAACGCCGCGGATTTCCAGTTCGTGGTTCAGGGATTTATTGAGCCACATTTCACAATGGCCTTTGGCGATTTCATCGTCAATGGGAGTATCAAAATATTCCACATATTCGGCCGCCCAGCCGCCAATCAGATTGCCTTTCTTGTCTTTACCCCAGCAGACGCCCAACCCGGTGGCGATGGCTTTGTGGTCTTCAATTTTGGCGCCGTTGCCGGCCATAATCACTTCCAGCACCGCGCCGTGCGTAAACTGGTTGGCCACTTCGTCAACCGGATAGATGTTCTGGTACAGGTCTTTAGGCAAAACCGAGGTGTACGGAATGACGTTAAAGTCCTGGATTTTCGCCTGCTGTAAGGCGGAGTCGTAGCAGAACGTCTCAAAAGGCTGAGGCGGAATGCCGTCGGACGCCTGGCCCGCGCCGCCCGAAATGAAAGCTAACGTAGGATATCTGGTCCCCAAAGTAATCGTATTATTTTCCATAGTATTTATCTCCTTGTACTGCTTGTTTTTACCCCATTACAACATTACGGTTGTACGCAACCCGACCACAGTTGTTACCCCCTGGTCCGGGTTGGAAGCGGCCTTCGGATAGAGCTGCAAGTCCGGTGTGACCGTTATAAATTTGCCGATGCCCCATACCCACTGGAGCTCAAAAACCGTTTCGCTTGAACGCATCTGCTCGGGATAGCCCATCCCTTTGGCGCTTAAACGGTTGTACGCCGCGCCGAAGGTAATGGCATCCTGCGGGTTGCGTTCCAGCGGATCTAACCACGCCGCGCCCATCACATACGAATTTTTGATGGCCGTCGCGCCGCCCGTAGAACCATTGGCGCGGCCGAATACGGCGAACTTGTCGCCCAGGTTCTGCATCGCGTTGACGGACCAGCCGTTGACGTTTTCGTTCTGCGCCGAGACGGATGGCTGATAGTAATACAGCACGCCGTACTGCCCCGCGCCCAGCCCGAAGGAAGGCGTCCACGCGACGGAGCCGAAGCCCGTATATTTGCCGTCAAAAGCGGTTCTGCCGTGAATCTGCGCGCCGGTGACGTTCGTGGCGTCCTGATAGCCGGCGGCCACGGTCCATTGGCTGTTCTGCGCCTGGACGTACGCCCCCAAAGACGCACTCGGATAAGCCGAAGACGCATTTTGCGAGAGCGAATAGTTCATCAGTGCGGTTTGCTGGTTGTCCAAAAATTCCGTACCGTCAAAGTTGTAGAGGGGAAATTGCCCCACGGTAACGGACAGCCAGTTTAAATCTCCCGGAAGGGTGTGCGTGTAAGAAAGCTGGGAAAAAATTTCCTGGTTGGAAGAATAGTCGTTAAACGCGCTGACGACGCTAGAGCGGTCTTGCAGGACGGCGGCTTCGGAACCCCAGTAGCGGATTAAGTTGTAGTTGACGTTGACCGTACCGGAGCCGAGGGCGCGGTCTTTAAACAGAGTCCACGTTAAATAAGGGTAGTAAATACCCTGGATGGCCGTTTGCCTGCCGTTAGGCGCCACGCGCTGCACGGTATAGGATACGTCCACACCCACCTGCAGGCCCAGCTTGTCGGCCAGGTCGTTCTTGGCGTTTAAATATCCCTGGCCAAATTCGGAAAACGGATGGCTTTCCACCTGCCGGCGGGACATGAGACGCTGTTCGTGCTTGGCCGAAGATTTCGGCGCGGACGAAGCGTCCGTATAGTTTTGCGCGTAAGCGGCCGAAAAGCTAAAAGCCAGCATAACGGCCAGCGCGGTCTTGATGGTGCTCATGGTCTGTTTACCCCCGTAAACGTGTTCTGAACAAATGCGGCTGTTTGTACAGCCGGTACTGCTTTGGTGCTGCGCGGCTTACCCTTGCCGTAATTCTAAAGTAACACTCTGTCCGCACCCCCGCAACCCTAAAAATGGATTAGTTATGCGCGTTTTGCGCGCCCCCAGAGGAGAAACAGATTGGGGCGGGCGCCGAACTAACCCTTTTTTGGGGTAGACAAAATCCGTCCCGCGCAAAAATCCGCACGCAAAAACCTTTATTTCAAGTAGAATATATTACATATGATTACCACCGCTCCTCAGACGGCGTCCGTCCGCACCGAAGGCATCAAATACGCGGGTTCCAAACTAAAACTTCTGCCCTATATATTGGAACTGGCGGGAGAACTTCCCGGCGTACAAACGGTATTGGACGGATTTAGCGGCACCACGCGCGTGGCGCAGGCGCTGGCGAAAAGCGGGTATACGCTTACCGCTAATGACACGGCGGACTGGAGCGGTGTATTCGCCGCGTGTTATTTGCTGGCGGACAAGCCCGACGAGTTTTACCAAAAGCTCCTGACGCACTTAAACGCACTCCCCGGAAAAGACGGCTGGTTTACCGAGCATTACGGGGGAGGGGAAAACGATTCTAAAAAACCTTTCCGCCTTAAAAACACCCGCAAGTTAGACGCGGTGCGGGAAGAAATAGACCGCCTGGGGCTCCCGCACGCCGACACCTGCGTCCTGCTCGCGAGCCTTATGCTGGCGCTGGACAAGGTGGACAGCACGCTGGGGCATTTTTCGTCGTATCTTGCGCACTGGTCGGCGCGCGCGGCCGGGGAATTATATTTAAAACTGCCCGCGCGGTTTACACACGGCGGGGGGCATACGGTGCTGACGCAGGACGTTTTTAAAACCGTCCAAAACCGCCGCTGGGACCTGGCGTATTTTGACCCGCCCTACGGCTCCAATAACGAAAAAATGCCGCCCAGCCGCGTGCGTTATGCGTCGTATTACCATTTTTGGACCACCGTCGTCCGCAACGACCGGCCGGACACGTTTGGCGCGGCCGCCCGCCGGACCGATTCGCGCGACGCGCAGGCGGCGTCGGTGTTTGAAGAGTTCCGCAAGAACGAAGCGGGCCGCTTTATTGCGCTGGCCGCGCTTGAAAAACTGCTGGCGCAGACGGATGCGCGTTATATTATGCTTTCCTACAGTTCCGGCGGGCGCGCCGCCAAAGAAGAACTGCTGGATATACTCCATAACAACGGAAAACTGATAAAATTTTTGGAAATTGATTATAAAAAGAACGTTATGGCCGATATGAACTGGACGAAAAAGTGGGTAAACGAAAATAAAAATTACGAGTATCTGTTCGTCTTACAAAAGGAGTAATAAATGAGCGATTTATGGAACCGTTTTTGGGATATTTTTGACCCCGAACGCAAAGGCCCGCTGTTTTGGCGCTACGGCTGGAAAGGGATTTTATTTATAGCCGCGGCAACATACTTTATGTACCAGTGGTTTGTGGGGCCGCGCCACAGCCCGTTTGCGGGCGTACTGTGGCTGATGACCATCGGCATACACGAAGCCGGGCACCCTATTTTCCGGATGATTTCGGGCGGGAACTTCGCCTGGACCATTTGGGGCGGCACGGTGATGGAACTGGGCGTGCCGCTGCTGGCGTTTTTGTGGTTTTTGCGCAAAGGGAGAGAAATTCAGGCCGACATATGCATTTTACTGCTGGCCATCGCCTGCTACAGCGTGGGCCACTACGCCGGATGCAGCCTGGACCCGGTCATCACCCTCTTAAACGCCGGCCCCGAAAGCGTGCCGGACTGGGACTATATGCACAAATGGCTCGGCACCGAAGGATACGAATGGCATATGCGCCACGCGTTTTACGCGCTTAGCGCGTTTTTAACCGCGCTGGGCCTGTATTTAACCGCCGCGCATTTTTGGGCCTGGAACAACCCGGACGGGCACAATTACAATAAAGACGACGACGGACACGACCGCTTTTTTACGCGCGGTTAAGGAGAAAAAATGTTTGCCAAGTGCTGCGGATTTATTGCCCGCCTGACGCATCTGCCGGAAGAATTTATCCGGTTTTTAATTATCGGCACGCTCAACACGGCTTTTGCGTACGGCGTGTATTCGCTGTTTATTTTTGCGGGGCTTCACTATGCACTGGCGGTGTTTTTGTCTACGGTTATCGGCATATTTTTCAGCTTTAAAACTTTTGGAAATTTCGTTTTCGCCAACCCGGACAACCGCCTGATTTTCAAATTTTTCGCCGTCTACGCGCTGTGCTACCTGTTAAACGTGGGCATTCTGCGCCTGCTGACGGGCGCGGGTATGGAAAACCTCTATCTGGCGGGGCTTATCAGTTCGTTTTTGGTGGCGATGGTGAGCTTTTTCTTAAACAAATTTGTGGTGTTTAAAAAGGAACCTGAAAAGCAAAGAGAAATAAAAAACTGACCTCTGAAATCTTTTTTGTTACAATTAGGAAAAGAAACATTCTCAAATATAACTAAGCCCTAAAACTAGAACTTGTAAATAATTCAAAGATTTTAGTTTGAGAAGCTATTGTTTAGAAATAGCGTGGGTTTGCGTTCAAACAAACCGAGATCGAACCAAAGCGGAGATGCCACATGACCTTTGCTGAACAAAAAGCCGTTATTCAAGAATACATCCGCGCCTTGCAAGCAATAGACGCACGCCAGGCCAATGAACATACCTACCGCACCCCGCTGGAAAATCTTTTTAATTCCTTGCAATTAAAAGGAAAGCAAACCACTGCCGTGCAGGAAGCCAAGTCGGAACAGGTGGACGGCACGCCCGATTTTTTTGTATACGAAGATTACAATCAGCTGTTCCGTTCTTTAATCGGTTTTATAGAGTGTAAAAAAATTACCCGAAACATAAGCGAAATTATTCCCAGTGCGCAAATAGCCAAATACGCTAAAACCACCGAAAACATTATTATTACTAATTATCGGGATTTTATCCTTTTGCAGAACGGGAAACAACAAGCCAGCGTCCAACTGCTTGGGGCCGACTTATCCGCTTCCGCCAATCCCAATAAAGAGCAGGATTTTATTAATTTACTGCAGGATTTTTATAATTACGATTATGCCTATATTAAAACAAAAAAGCACTTAGTCAGCGCATTGTCCGCCCAGGCATTTTATTACTCGGTAACCCTGCGGGAGTATGTACAAAACCCAGGCAATAACGAACAAACTTTCTTTTATAAGTTTGATAAATTATTTCAGGACTTTCAACAATCGTTAAATTATGAATATACGCTGGCCGATTTCTGCGATATTTACGCCCAAAGCTTCGTATATGGCTTGTTTCTTGCCCGCATGGAAATGTTTGAACACAACCAGGCAAATGATAAATTCCGTGAAGATAATTTAGACTGGCTGAATAACATTCCCTTAGAATATAAACTGCTCTATGAGTTTTTAAGTACTGGATATGAACCGCGCTATCTGCCCACCCCGGTGCGCGTGGCACTGGTAAATATTGCGAAAAATATCAACTTAATAGACATTGGTTCTGTCAGCCAAGAATTTATTAAACAATACCACGGCAATACCAGCATTACAGCCTATTTATATGAAGATTTTTTAAAGGAATATGACACACTAAAAGGCACCGAAAACCGCAAGGAAAGCGGCGTATATTATACACCTAAAGAAGTAACGCGCTTCATTGCCAAAAGCGTACAGGAAATTATAAAAAACCAATTTGGGCAACAAGCGGGCTTTTTGGCCCCTGAAGTAAAAGTGCTGGACTTTGCCTGCGGCACTGGCACATTTATAGACAGCGTATATGAACTGATGCTCAACCCGCACGCCAGCCCGCTGGAAAAACAAAAAATCAAGGAAAAAATTTTAAAAGATATTTACGGCTTTGAGCTGCTCTTTACGCCCTATATTGTGGCGCATACTGTGTTGACAAAATTTTTAAAAGACAACGGGGTAAATATTGCCTCTGGCGACCGTTTGCCCGTTTATTTAACCAACACGCTGGATTTAGCCCCACACGCCATAAGCCAGCTACTGCCCAACTTAAAACAAGAGCACGAGAAAGCCCTGCAAGTAAAGCAGGAAACGGATATTTTGGCCATTATCGGCAATCCGCCTTATTTTAACGGAAAAAGCAAATCCGCCAGCAAAGAAATTGACGAATTTACCCAAGATTACAAAAAAGATTTAAATGAAAAGAAAATAAATCTGGACGACCTATATATTAAGTTTATTCGCTTTGCCGAATGGAAAATAAATAAGTCCGGCTCCGGCGTAGCAGGGCTTATTACCAATAACAGTTTTTTAGATGGGGTAACCCACCGCCAAATGCGCAAACACTTATTGGAAACTTTTGACGAAATTTATATTTTAAACCTGCACGGCAATACCCGCAAAAAAGAACAGGATAAAAATATTTTTGATATTATGGTGGGCGTATGCATTACCTTATTTGTTAAATACCCAGCGGGGCAGAGACCCAAAGGAAATACGGCAGTTTATTATTATTCCACACTTATAAACGGCCTGACCACCCGCCCAGAAAAACTGCACTTATTGGATACCCATACGCTGACGGACTTGCCCTGGAAACGGTTAAACCCATTCCAAACGCCGTTTTACTGGTTTACAGATAAAGATTTATCTTTACAAAACGAATATGACAAATTTTGGAAAATAACGGATATTTTCGGGGAATATAATAGCGGTATACAAAGTAAAAATGACTTGATTTGTGCATTATATACAGATGAAAAAAGAAAAACCATAAAAGACAATTTTCTTAATCTGTCCATAGAAGAATTAATAAAAAAATATGATTTAAAAAATGGCAGAGACTGGCAAGTTGCATGGGCTAAAGAAGATTTACATAAAAGCCCTATCTTAGCAACGCAAATAAATTATAGGCCATTTGATATAAGGTATACCAATTATACCGGGAAAACAAAAGGAATTATTGCTTATCCTCGTTACAAAACTACACAGCATTTTATTGGTAAAGAAAACCTGGGATTGTGTTTTACCCGTAATATAGATAGCAACTGTTTTGCGGACATATTAATTACAAATAAAATGGTTGACTTACACTATACAAGCGGGCAAACCTATATTGCCCCTTTATACCTCTATCAGCAGGAACTGGGGCAAGAAGTAAAAACGCCTAATTTTACCACCCGGTTCCAGAAGGAATACCTGGCGCAAAATGCCCATACGCCGGAAGACACGTTAAATTATATTTACGCCGTACTCCACTGCCCCGTGTACCGCAAAAAATACCTGGAATTTTTAAAAACGGATTTTCCGTCCGTCCCAATGACCAGCGACCTCGCCGTATTTTCCGCCTATGCCCGGCTGGGCCGTCGGCTAATCCGCCTGCATACGCTGGAAGATATACCACAAGACCCTGCCATACGGGAAGAATACGAGGGGGAAATAGTCAATTTTGCGCTGGCTAAAATTATACCGCCAACCACTGCTCAGCCTAAACTAACGCTGGAAACCACCTCTGGTAAAAAAATTATTTTTAACGGCGTAACGCCAGAAATATACGCCTTTCAAATCGGCTCCTATGCCCCGGTGGATAAATGGCTGAAATACCGCAAAAAAGACGGCGTACTTTTAGGAGTGGATGATTTACTGCATTTAAAAAATATGATTATTGCACTTAAGCATACTATGGAAACAATGGAAGAAATAGAGGCATTAGGTGCCACCTATTTGAAAGACTTGTAAGAGGACGGCCTGCTCTCCAAAAAGGCTCTATGAAATTTAACTAAAAAACCCGCCGGTGAAGGCGGGTTTTTTGTCAGCCGAATAATCCGTTTTCCGCGGCGGGCGGCAGTTCTTTGGGCGGGGTCTGCCCCTTGCCTTTATGCCCCGTATAATCGTAATTCATACGCTTGAGCAGGCGCGCGTTGTCTTTGGTGAGGGGGACTTCGTAAATATCCACAATGCGCTGCGCCACGGGCAGAAACGCCCCGCGGTTGCCGTCAATATGCCCGCGTGCCACTTTTACGGCGTCGGCGGCGTTTGCCACGGCGTTCTCCGCGCGCGCAAAGTTCACCAGGAAATCGTTAAACTTTTCCACCAGTTTTAAAATATCTTCCTTCAGGTCGTCCATATACTCGTGCTGTTTGTCTATATCCCAGAGCTTGGACACCATTTTAAGCGTACTCATCAGCGACGTGGCCGACACCAGGGCTATATTGTTTTTCCACGCTTCGTTTAAAATTTCCGGGTCCGCCTCCACCGCCGCCAAGAGGGCGCTTTCGGGATAGACGAACATCAGCGTATAATCGGGCTGGACTTTGTCGCCCTGGGCCTGAAATTTTTTGTAATATTTTTTGGAACTTAAATCCTTGATGGTCTTTTTAACGTCTTTTACGTGCTCGCTTAAAAACGTTTCCTTTTCCTTCGGGTCCTGGGCGTTAAAATACTGCACGTAATGGTTGAAAATGGTTTTGGAATCCACCACAATCCAGCGGTCACCCGGCAGGGCAATCTGCACGTCCACGCGTTTGCCTTCGTCGGAAACCTGCTGGTAATAATCCAGCCCTTCCTTCATACCGGCGGCGTCTAAAATACGTTTCAGCGTTTCCTCGCCCCAGCTGCCGCGCACGATGGATTCGCNNGGCGTTGGTTAAATGCACGGCGCTCTGGTCAATTTTTTCCGTGGATTTAATCACGTCCGCCAGGCCCTTTTCAAGCCGCGCCTGCACGGCGGTGTTCTGGCGTTCCATCTCCGCCACCTTTTTGACAAAGCTTTCCAAATGCAGCGCAAGCGGACGCAAAGCCTCGGAATTTTTGGCTTCAAGCCCTTTGCTCTTATCGTCCAGAATTTTGGAAGCCAGCTCCGAAAACTGGGCCTGGTAAGTGGAAGACAAATCCTTAAAATTCTTTTCAATCAGCGTTTTTTCGCGCTCTAAAGAGAGTTTTTCCTGCTCCAGGCGCGTCCGCTCCACCAAAAGGCCCGCATTTTCCGCCCGCAAACGCTCCGTTTCCGGCTCCAACGCCGCCAAACGCCGCCCCTGCTCCTCCAGCGCTTTTACGCGCGCGGAAAGCCACAGCCACGCAAACAAAAATCCCACGCCGATGCCGGCCAGTACCGCAACAATATACATATTAAAATCTCCTTACGCCGTTTTTTTAATTGTACAAAGTTTTGCGGCGGCGCATTTTGCCGCACGGCCAAAAGAGGGGGGAGAAAGTGACAAATCGCGTTTAATTTTTTATAAAATATGTTATAAGATATAGAAAATTACGTTTAAGGAGCATACTGATGAAAAAAACTTTACTTCTCGCCGTAATCGCCGCCGCGCTGGGCGCCGGCTGCGCCTCCACTTCCGGCACGCAGGCCACCACGGCCAACCAGACCATGACGCTGGAACAGGCGCTTGAAAAATCCGCCGAAACCCGCCAGAAACTGTTGGATGCCAAGCAGTCCTATCAGGACGCCAAAAACGCGGCCGACGTAGCCAGCGGCAAAAAAACCGCCGCGGACGTAGCCAAAGAACAACTCCAGCAAAAAGCCGACGAAACCAAGGCCAAACTCCAGGCCGAAAAAGAAGCCTGGCTGGAGCTGATGAACTAATCTTGACGTTCGTACAAGCAAACAACTCCCCGGGTGTATCCACCCGGGGAGTTTCATTAAATAAGCTTCCTGCAATTTGAAACCACTTTTATGATTTTTTCTTACATAAAACATTTTTAACTGTATAACGGACAGTAGGAACTGGTGCCTCCAACAAATCAACACACATAGCACTATCAATAACATCAAAGTATGTTGTTTTGGTGCAAGCTAAACAAGGATTCCCAATACTGCATCCAGCAGGAAGAGGAAGTAAGTGTGTTGCTAAATGCGCCTGAATTTCAGCTGGACAAGAATAAACCGGCCCGACCTCAGCCGTATTCAACGCCCCAGACAAATTTACATTAGTACAGCCATGTTTAGTTCCATCTTGTGTCATACAAGAGGTAGCGGTGACAGTTGAAAAATAAATATAATACTCATGTTCTGATTCACTCGGTATACCCGTTCCGCATACCAGATACACTTCTTCCGCCTTTTTGAGTTTTACCTTCTGCCAAGACACCTGCGGCGCGCCGCTGGCACCCGTCGCCGCGCACGACGGGAACTTTTCCCCTCCTGTACGCATATGCAACGCAAACAACTTGAGCTCGTCCACCGTCATATCCGTAGCTTCCAAACTGTAACCGTTGTTTAACGTACCGATACGCAGGTTTGCAGAGAAATCTATATTCGCCTCTCCAGAACCGCTCCCCAACGTTACGTTCGTACTCTTTACGGCAGAAGCCGTGTTTAAATCCAGCTTTCCCCGGTTCAGGTTGACTGTTGTGGCCTGTAATGGGCGAATACCCAAAGCGCCGGATTCTGAACAGCCTAAGTTCATTTCACAAGCTGACGTAAGGCCTA
>DCTQ01000104.1:0-7670 GCA_002329395.1 Candidatus Avelusimicrobium alvi
TTATAGACGGGCTAAAGGCCGGAGAGACAACGACAACAACACGGCTAAGACCTGCTTAAAACGGCACAACAGCCCCCATCCGGCGGCCTGCAGGGTTTGAAAAGCTAACACGGGCGTCATCCCCAAAGGTTTGGCGGCACGCAGGAGCGGCCGGTAAGGATTTGGCGGGAATTACCACAACTCAGGAAAGAAAATGGAAATATAACCACCATCAAAAAGGAGCGCAAAGAACATTCTCTGCGCTCCATTCATTAAGTTCATCACACAAAAAGCGGTTTTATTCTTTATACATCGGATAGAAATAAATACCCATATACACCGGGTTGTCCACAAAGTTTTTCACGTTGCCGCGCATCGCCCACATGCCCGTGGGATGCACGGTATATACCTGCATGGCGTCCTCGTGCATCAGGTTGTGCACCTGCTTGTAAAGCGCGTTGCGTTTGGCAAAATCCGTTTCCGACACCGCCTGTTCAATCAGCCGGTCCGCCTGCGGGTTTTTGTATCCCTGCGAAAGCGCATACCGCCCCTGGCTGTGCCCGAACGGGAAATAAAAGTTATGCGCGTCCGCGTAATCGGCCACCCAGCCGCGCGCCCATACGGGCATCTGGCGGCGGGCCGTTTTTTCCAAAAACGCGGGCCACGTTACGCCGCGCAAATCAATCTGAAATTTGGGGTTTAAACTTTCCACGTTGCGTTTTAAAATCTCGCTGGCGATTTGGCGCATATCCCCGCTGGTGTTGTACGTAATGGTGAATTTGAAACCTTTTTCCCACACCTCTCCGCCGCGGGCCTTTTTAAAATGTTCTTTGGCTTTTTCCAGGTCAAAACGGTAATGTTTAAAACCGCCGTCGTATTTCACCAAACCGGCCGGAGCGGGGCCGAAAGCCATCTCGCCGCGGCCTTCCATGGACTGGTTTAAAAACGCTTCGTAATCAAAAGCGTATTCAAAGCCTTTGCGCACGTCTTTATCGGCAAAAAAGTCCGACGGGATGCCCTGGCCGTCCAGTTTGCCGGAGCCCACGTCCGGGTTGGCCTGCATATTGATGTCCAGCGTAAAGAAAATCACCGGGTCGGTGCGCAGGCGGGGCAGATTGTCGTACACCGTTACGTCCGGGTTGCCCTTCAGCTGCGCGGCGAATTTGGACGACACTTCCGCCACGTCCGCATCGCCCGTTTCCAGCATCAGGCGCAGGGTGGACGGCTCGTCCACCGTCATCATATGAATGGTTTTCAGTTTCGGCGCGCCCGCAAAATACTGCTCGTTGGCGGCCAGCGTCAGGCGTTTGGCGGCAATATCCCAGCGCGCCACTTGAAAAGGGCCCGTGCCGTTGGCGGCGGCAAAAAACGGGGAAGAATCTTTAGAAAAATTATTAAACTGTTTCCACGCGGCTTCCGTGCCGTCCCACGCGCCTTTTTGCACGGCCCAGTTTTTATTCATCACATAGCTCCACCGCGCCACGATGGACAAAAACGGCGCAAACGGACGCTTGAGCGTAACGACCACATTGTCCCCGTCTACGCGCACGGCTTCGGCGGCGTCTTTAAAATCAACGGTGATATTGCCTTTATCGTCGCGCGTGGACGAAACGCCCAGCACGGGCTCCAGCAACAGGCTGGACGGACCGCCCGACACGTCGGACAGCATAAAACGCAGCAACGAGTAGCGCACGTCTTCCGGGGTCAGCTCGCTTCCGTCGTGGAATTTAACGCCTTTGCGGATGGGGAACGTATAGGTCCGGCCGTCTTTGGAAATCAAACCGTTTTCTTTGGTGGGCACGGCCACTGCCAGCGAAGGCTCCAGCTCCGTTAACGAACTGCCTTTAAATTTCAACAGCGTATCGTACACGTTTATCAGCATTCCGTGCGTTACGCCGTCGTACGAATAAACCGGGTCCAGCGATTCCATTTCCCCTTTGTGCGCCACCACCAGCGAATCTTTCATATCCTGCTGCGCGCACGCGCCCAGCAGTAAAACGGCGCCCATCAACAGCCAATACTTTTTCATATTATTTTTTCCTCACCACGTAAGCGGCTCCCTGTTTACGGCTGAGCCAAGCGTTTGCAAATTCCCGCGCGTCATACGCGCGCAAAACGGATTCCTGTTTGGCGGCGGCGGGATCGGCCGCCAGTATTTTTCCTTTTTTCCATCCGCGCACCAGCACCAAATGCCCGGCGGTATGGTCAATGGCCGCGCCCGCCAGTTCCCCGCGGCCGTACGCCACGCTGGCAAGCACCAGCGAGTCCGGTGTAACAAAATCTTTCAGTTCGCCAAGCGCACCGAAACGGCGCACATACGCTTCCGCACCCAGCGCGCCCGCGCTCGCCACGTTAAACATCCAGTTTCCGTAAATGCCGGCCGTTTGGTCAAACACGTCGCGCATCAGCTCTTTTACGTCCGCCTGATATCCCAGCGCGTTTAACGCCATACATAAAGACACCGGGCTGCAAATGCGCCGCCGGTCCGGGTGCGTTTGTTCCAGCTGGGAGATGGGGTGCACTTCTTTTTCAAAAGCTCCGGCGGGCAGGCGCGCGGCGGTTTTTTCATCATACATAAAGGGCGCGCGCGTAAGCGAGGCGCAGAGCAGGAAAAGCTCCGCATCCCCGTAAAACTTCAGCCGGTAACGGTACGCCTCGGCGGGTTTAAAAAGCGTCAGCACGTCCGTTTCCACGCGGCCGAACGCGTCTTCCTGCGGAGGGAAACTTGTTTTAAACTTGCCCGACAGCAGGCCCAGCTTGTAAAACCCGCTCCATTTTCCGCCGCAGCATACCTGCGCTTCAAACAAAATACAGCCGTCGGTAACCGAGCGGTAATTGGCCGACAAAACCAACGACGAAAAAGGAAAAGGCGTTTTGAAAGGAAGGGAAACTTCGGTTTTGATACCGTCGGAAACGTGTTCCCCTTCCGTGTCGGACGGGGAATGCAAAACGTTAAAAACGGACTGGCGCGAAACGATGTGTTGAACCATACGAAAACCTTATCGGGGCACCCGGACTTGAACCGGGAACCTCCCGCTCCCAAAGCGGGCGCTCTACCACTTGAGCCATGCCCCGAATGTGTATATTGTAGCAATTTTAGGCGGTTTTCCGAACAGAAAAACAAGCGCCGCACCCGCCCGAAGAAAGAGAGGCGGAAGAAAGCAAAACCCGCGCACCGAGCGCGGGTTTGCAGATACTGCGCCGGACTTGCCTTCCGGTAAAATTCCTGACGGAATTTTCCTGCAGGCGCGGGAGTGCGCCTTCGCACCGGGCTCGCGGTTTTGGCCTCGCGACTTATCAGCGCAAACCAAAACATCGCTCCGCCTTTCAAGTCCTGACGCGCACCAAGCAGTTGGTGCGCTGTGGGCGCAAAAAACCCGCGCACCGAGCGCGGGTTTACAGATACTGCGCCCACCAGGACTTGAACCTGGAACCCACCGATTATGAGTCGGTTGCTCTAACCGATTGAGCTATAGGCGCTAAAGATTATTCTATTATAACAAATTCGCAAGCCCGCAGGGAAAAGAGAACGAAAAAAGAAAATTTTTTCTTTTTTCAAAAAAATGTGCTAAAATATTTATGTTAATCCGGGATGGTGTAATGGTAACACGGATGCCTCTGGAGCATTAATTCTAGGTTCGAGTCCTAGTCCCGGAACCAGCTTTCCGACCGCCTTTACAGGCGGTTTTTTTATGGATATAAACCGCGCCGGCCTCTAAAGTAAAAGGCGGCCCGTATTCCCCAGGCCCACGCGGGCTGGGCCCTAAGACCTATGGCATTTTCCTTCTTTTCTGTTATGATATGAATATGAAAACATTTAAACGGTTCTTCGGGCTTGCCGTCGTTTTTACACTGGCGTACACGCCGCTCCACGCGCAGTGGAAACCCGTTGTGGAAGAGGTCGTCAAAAGCACTTCCGGCCAAGCCGTCGTCCGTTTAACGACTGCGGCTCCCAAAGCCGCCGCACGGGTTCCTTCAGCCGCCTCCGCCGCGGCGGGCAGCCTGGCCCGGCAAACCGCCTTTGTTTCTCAACCGCACTCCGGTTCCGCTCTTCCGGCGGCCCCCAAAACCATGAGCGACCGGACCAAACGCAATTATTATGCGGTTATGACCAAACTGGCCGGGATGAGCCAGCGCAAAGCGCTTGAAAAACTCTATAAACGCGGCGCAAAACCAACGTATTATCCGATGCCGAAACTCAGCGAAGAAAGCTTCGCCGTCGCCCGGCTGGAAGCGGCGCATCCGTCCGGCCCGGACCATCTGCCCGCCTATCCTTTCACCAGTCCCCGCGCGCTGTACCGGGGGATTAACGTATCTTCGTCCGATTTGCAAAACATTCTGACCAACGGCCTGCGCTCGCGCGACTCCGGCGAACACCACAGCGATTTTCAGGTATTTAATTATCCCAGCAAAGAACTGATGGAAATGTTCCGCGAGAGCTGCCCGGAAAACACCAAACCCATTTGTCTCATTTCCGACCCCGAACGCGCCAGCCGCTACGCCCTGCGCGATGTGGGCGGCACGGACCGCGTGCCCGTGGTCATTCAAGTCAATCCCGCTATCGCCACCACCGCCAACCCGGTGGGCGCGGGCGTGATTGCGGCGGCAGACATACCCGTACCGCAAATCCGCCGCGTCAGCGCGCTTTTGGAAATTGAAGGCGTCCCCCAATGGGGCGATATCAGCCTAACCCCGCAAAACGGTTTTATTTTCCGGCCTTATCTGCCGCTTGAATGATACCGCTTTGTTTAAAACCTCCCCGCCGGGAGGTTTTTACGGCCCCCGCGCACGATGTATCGGACAGAACGCCGTTTATCCATTAAAAAGCCTTCCCGTCTTGGGAAGGCTTTTTGCATTGTATTAAATGGATGTCAGCGCATCGGACGCAGAATGGAAAGCACCAGCATGGCCTGGCGGTAATCGGTTTTTTCCTGCTCGCTGAGTTTTTGGTTGGCGGCCAGGGCTTCGGCGGCGGTCAGGCCGTCGGGGCCTGCGGCGTCCGGGTCCGCCTTGGCGTTGTTGAACCTGTNNGCGGCGTCCGGGTCCGCCTTGGCGCGCAGAAGCGATTTAATCACGGGCGCGGTATTATACTGCGCGGCCAGCAAAAGCGCGGTGTTTCCCGCCGCATCGGCCGCGTTTACATGCGCGCCGTTTTTGGTAAACTCTTCCAGCACTTCCACATTCGGATTATACTGGGCGGCGGTCATCAAACAGGTCTGCCCCATATTGTCGGCTATATGCAAATTGGCGCCCGCCGTCAGCAAATCCCGGATGATCTGCGGGTCCTGCGCGTGGCGGGCGGCATAAAACAAAGCGGTCTGGCCGGATTTGTCGCGCACGTTGACGTCGTTGCTCTTTTCAATAAGCTTGACGGTATCTTTCAGTTCGGCGTTGCTCTCAATGGAGCGCATCAGCCGCGTCGCTCCGCGCGCGTCCGTTTCTTTCCCGTGATACCGGAAATACAGGCCGCCCGTCAACAGCGCCGCCACCAGCAAAAAAACCAAAATCGTACTTTTTTTCATAACCGCAGGATTCCCCCGTGCTTTATTGTATCAATTATTCCGCCGCAAGTACCATTCCCGCCGGTTCCGCTCTCACCCCGGCCCCAATTTGCTAAAATATAATTAATACCATATACGAGGTTTTAACAGATGTCAACCACCGAAAATACGCAACAGCCCCGCAATAACGCGCTGGATGAAATCATCGCCCAGCGTTACGCCGAAGTGGACGAAATCCGCCGACAAGGCGTTACGCCTTACCCCAACCGCTGTGAAAAACAAATTTCCTGCCGGGAAGCCAAAGAAATGGCCGAAGGAGCCGAAGCCGTTACCGCCGGCCGCCTGATGCAGCTGCGCCTGATGGGCAAAGCCGCTTTCGCGCACCTGCGCGATTTTTCGGGCCGCGTGCAGCTCTACATCGCCAAAGACAATTTGGGCGAAGACGCCTATGCTTTTTTCAAAAAACACATCGCCGTGGGGGATTTTGTATCCGTCAGCGGCCACATCTTCGTAACCAAAACGGGCGAAAAAACCATCAAAGCCACCCGCCTGACGCTTCTGTCCAAAGCCATCCGCCCCATGCCGGAAAAATACCACGGCCTGCAGGATACCGAGGTGCGCTTCCGCAAACGCCATTTGGACTTAATCGCCAACGAAGACGTGAAAGATATTTTTATTAAACGCGCCAAAATCATTTCCTCCATCCGCAGAACGCTGGACGAAAAAGGATTTCTGGAAGTGGAAACCCCCATTTTAAACCCGGATTCCGGCGGCGCCATCGCGCGGCCGTTTGAAACGTTCCACAACGCGTTAAAAATGCCGCTTTTTATGCGTATTGCGCTGGAACTGTACCACAAACGCTTAATCATCGGCGGGATGGATCGGATTTATGAAATCGGGCATATGTTCCGCAACGAAGGCATTGACACGACCCACAACCCCGAATTTACGATGATGGAACTCTATCAGGCGTACGGGGACGTGAATACCATGGCCGATTTGTTTGACGAAATTTTGGGCAACGCCGCCAAAGCCATCGGCGTGGAAAAAGTGCAGTTCCGCGGGTACGAAGTGGACCTGCGCCCGCCCTACAAACGCCTCTACATTCCCGAAGCGTGGAAAGAAAAATTCGGGCGCGACATCCACGAAGTGCTGGACGGCCGCAAATTTAACCGCGCCAAACTGGAAGAAGTGGCCAAAGAGCAGGGCGTAAAATTCGGCAAGGACGATTCGGACTCCGCCATCTTTGACGAACTGTTTGAAGGCAAACTGCTGGCGGAGTACCACAACCCCGTCATCGCGCTGGACTACCCGACGGCCGTGAGCCCCTTCTCCAAAACCAAACCCGGCGACCCGGAACTGGTGGAACGCTTTGAAGTGTTCGTCAACGGGCAGGAACTCGGCAACGCGTATACCGAGCTGAACGACCCGGCGGACCAGCTGGCGCGCCTGAAAGACCAGGCCGCCCAAAAAGCCGAAGCCAAAGGCGAGGACGCCGAAAACGCCGACATCCTGGACGCCGATTATATTGAAGCCATGGAAAGCGGCATGCCCCCCACGGGCGGCATGGGCATCGGCATTGACCGCATTATTATGATGCTGACCGGGCAGGATTCCATCCGCGAAATCATCCTGTTCCCGACGCTTAAAAAACTGGAAGAAAAAGAAGCTCCCGCGGCCAAATAACGCGGGCGCGCTTCCGGCTCTAGATATCAAACGGCCCCGGTAATCTCCGGGGCCGTTTTATAATTCATTATCTACATACGTCCAACCAGAACTCTCTAACATCCGGCACATATATCGTCCGATTTCTGTTAATTGTGTGACACAAGTTCGCTGCCAATCTGAATTTGCTTCTTTGTAAATTGTTAAATCGTATCTCATTGTTTCGCTTTGCCGTTCAATGGTAATAAATACAGAATCGCGTAAGCGAATATCTAAATATCCCCAATTTTTTGTATAAAAAGAGGCATAAGCATCATCCCATTCCCCACCTGTCAAATCTATAGAAGCAAAGTCTTTATAGTCAACATATGTTCGACGGGGCCACCCATTTTGCATGAGATATAAGTCAATTTGTTGTTCAATAACTTTAATAGTTCTCAACGCTTCAGTTATCCGGCTTTTTTCCACCGCTTTCTCATACTGCGGCAGGGCAACAGCCGACAATATACCTATAATTAAAACCAC
>DCTQ01000104.1:7724-15361 GCA_002329395.1 Candidatus Avelusimicrobium alvi
TCATCCGACTAGTGGAGCCACACTGTTTAAACAATGTTGCCAAGCACCGTAAAGTCTGCACGGCCGGCAAGGCCCCGCCAAACACACGTCTTTTAAGACAAGTTTCCCTATATAAAGTAAAATATAACTACCTATGAAATTTGAACGATTTATTGCCGTGCGCTACCTCACCCGCCGCCAGGGACTGTTTGCGTTTATCACCACCCTTATCGGTGTGGCGGGCGTAAGCGTGGGCGTGGCCGCGCTGATTACCACCTTATCCGTTATGAACGGCTTTCAAACCGATATTAAAGACAGAGTCATCGGCGCGCAAAGCCATATTTTAATTTTTGGCCGGATGAACGAAGCCACCTACAAGAAAAATATAGAAGCCGTTGAACGGCTCCCGCTGGTGGAAGCCGCCGCGCCGCATATTTACGGCCAGGGCATCATCACCTACGCGGGGCAGAGTTTAGGGCTTATCGTACGCGGGCTGGACCCGGAACAGGAGCGAAAAATCAACACGCTGGCCGATTCGGTGATTGAAGGCTCTTTCACGCCGGACTGGGAACAGGACGCGCCGCCGCCTTTAGTGCTGGGCAGCGAGCTGGCCGCCAATATGGGGGCGGACGTCGGGGACGATGTGGTGCTTATTTCCCCGCAGTCCATTTCCACCTCGGCCGGGATGTTCCCCAAAATGAAAAAATTCCGCATCAGCGGCCTTTTGCGCACCGGATATTATGAGTTTGACAACACAATCGCCTACACCACCCTCAGCCACGCAAGCGATTTTTTGGGCCTCAAACAAGGCACCACGGGTATCGCCGTAAAACTGCATAACATCAACAACGCCGAAAAAGCCGCCGAACAAATCCGCGACGTTATCGGCCGCGGCTACTCGGTCCGCACGTTTGCACAGCTTAACAGCACGCTCTACGCGGCGTTAAAACTGGAAAAAACGATGATGTTTATCATCCTGTTTTTAATTATCGGCGTGGCGTCGCTCAACATTGCGGGCAATTTGATTTTGCTCGGCACCGAAAAACTGCGCGACATCGGCATCATGCGCGCCATGGGCGCCAGCCCGCAGATGATACGCAAAGTGTTTATGTGGGAAGCCATGGTCATCGCCGCGTTGGGCATTGTGCTGGGGCTTTTGCTGGCGTTCCTGCTGTGCTGGATTATCGCCACGTTTAACATCGTGGAACTCCCCGGCGATATTTACTATTTAACCAAGGTCCCCGTGCGCATACAGCTGGGGGATGTATTGGCCGTAGTGGGCGGAAGCTGCCTGATTTGCTTTGCGGCGGGGCTGTACCCCGCGGTGAAAGCTTCGCGCGTGCACCCCACGGACGCCATACGGTACGGATGATATGATTGAACTTGAACATTTAACCAAAATTTACGGCCAGGGCGAAGAAAACCTGTGCGTGCTGGAAGACGTAACGCTTACCGTCAAACGCGGTAAATTCACCGTACTGCTGGGCCCCAGCGGCTCGGGCAAAAGCACGCTGCTTAATTTAATCGCCATGCTGGACAAACCCACCTCCGGCGTCATCCGCGTGGACGGGCAGAACATCACCGCGCTCAGAAGTGAGTCCGCGCGTTCGGCCCTGCGGCTTAAAAAAATGGGTTTCGTGTTTCAGTTTGACGGCCTGCTGCCGGAATTTTCGCTTCTGGAAAACGTGGATATGCCGGCCCTGATGCGCGGCAAGCCCAACCCCGCCAAAGCCCAGAAACTTTTGGAAAATTTAGGGCTGGGAAGCATCAGCCACAAACTGCCCGCGGATCTTTCGGGCGGCGAAAAACAGCGCGCCAGCATTGCGCGCGCGCTTCGCAACGAGCCCGCCCTTCTGCTGGCAGACGAACCCACCGGCAATTTAGACGCGGCGCGCAAACAGCAGGTATTTGAAGATTTCGCCCGGATGAGCCGGGAAAAGGGCCTCACCGTGCTGATGGTTACGCACGACGTACACGCCGCCGATTACGCGGATGGCGTATACACCCTTGAAAACAGAAAACTGGTTAAAACCAAATGAAAAAAATCCTCGCGCTTCTGCTCCTCCTCCCGGTCTTATGCTGCGGCCTGCAGGCCGGAACAGAGGAAGAGGCCGCGGCCGAAATGGAACGCCTCCAGCAGAAATACGAACGAAAGACGTTTAAACAGGTGCGGGCGGAAGTAAAGGCCGGGTATACCGAATCAGCAGCGGACCTGGCGGATTTATATTACCGGGGCTGCGGCACCAAGAAAAACTATAAGAAGGCGTATAAGTATTATAAAAAAGCCGCCGCCCACGGCGACGACTACGCCGCCTACGCCCAGGCGTTTATGCTGATGCACGGCCAGGGCGTCAAACAAAACCGCCAGGCGGCTTTTAACAGGCTCTACACCCTGGCGGATGACGGCGTCGCGTTTGCGGCGTTTGAGCTTTCCCGCGCCTACCAAAACGGCAGCGGCTGTGAGAAAAACCCGCAGCAGGCGCGCCGCTGGCTGCGCTTCGCGGCGGACCGGCACGTGCCGCGCGCAATGCTGGAGCTGGGCACACAGCTACTGGACGAAAACCCGGAAGAAGGGTTCAAACTGATTAAAGAAGCCGCCGATTTGGAATCCCGCCGCGCCCAATACCTGGCCGCGCGCTGTTACCAAGACGGAACGGGCACGTATCAGCGGCCGCGCCTCGCATTTGAATATATGCTGCGCGCCGCCAAACAGAAGTACCGCCCGGCCCAGTGGCAGATTGCCCAATGGTACGCCCAGGGATACGGCACGGAGCAAAGCGATTACCAGGCCTTCCGCTGGACCCGGCTGGCCGCCATAAACGGCCTGACGCAAGCCAAGCAAAGACTGTCGGAAATTTACGAAAAAGGAATCGGCGTTCCCGCCAGCCGCCGGCTGGCTAAAGAATGGGCCCAAAAAGCCTTGGAGCCCGAAACACCGCCGGCCGAACAGGAGCTTTATTAATGGAAATTATTGAAACACGCACCGGGTTTGCCATCATTTTTGTGCTGGCCATTGCGCTTTTTTTCCTGCGCAAGTATATGCACAACCCGTTCAAACAGACGCTTCTTAAAGCCTCGCAGGGGGACCCGCAGGCCCAATACGAAATGGGCCGCCTGTATTACCGGGGCAAGCACGTACAGCAGGATTACGTACAGGCATTTAACTGGTTTGACACCGCCGCCAAAAACGGCCATGTGCGCGCCATGACCGCGCTGGCCGGCCTGTATAACGCCGGGCACGGGTGCGAGCAAAGCCCCGCCAAAACATTCCGCTGGTATCAGGCCGCCGCCGAACAGGGGGATTTTGAAGCCCGCGTGAATTTGGCCGTATGCTACGTAAACGGCATAGGCGTGGAGAAAAACGAAGCCAAAGGTTTTGAAGTGATGAAAGCCGCCGCCGACGACAAAAGCCCCATCGCCCAAACCCTCACCGCCGATATGTACGAACGCGGCGTAGGCGTGGAGAAAAACGACAAGCAGGCCCTGCAGTATTATTTTCTGGCTTCCAAACAAGGCGAGCCGATGGCCAAGCGCAAAATTAAAGAACTGCAGCAGGCGGTGATGAAACGCCGGTAAGATTTGTTGTGTACAGACCAAAAGGCCGCCCGATAATCCGGCGGCCTTTTTTATTAGAAAAAACAACGCTTGTCCTATCTTCAGAGCGCAATTTTAAGCTTACGCGCCAGCGCACGCAGAATGTCCTTCTTTTTTGCGTCCTCTCCCAAGGCTTTTAAGCCGAAGAACACAAACTCCTGCGCTTTGACCGTATCCGGCTCAAAGCCGAAGATGTCGGCGTAGTTTAAAAACTCCACCAGTTTCAGCGCGCACGCTTTATCGGACGGATTGCGCGCAAACGCAAACGCCAGCAGGGTGAGCTTTTCGGTTACCGCGTCCCGCACCGGGCCTTTGGATACGTCCAGCCCCAGCGTTTTCACGTCTTCCATCAGCTCTTCCACGGCGTTCACGTCCACGTCCGCCGCGCGGAACTCGGCCTTCAGGTCGGCGGTCAGCACAAATTCCGCCGCCGTCAGAAACGGTTTGGGAACGGGCGCGCCGATTAACTGCAACCCGCGCACCACGGGATACTGCGCTTCAAAAACTTCCGTAAACTTTTTATCCGTTTCTTCGTCCATTTTCCGCAGCACCAAATCCACCACTTTGCGCCGCACGTCCTGAAACATGGACACCAGCGGATAATTCTTTTCAAACGCCTGGCGGATAAACGAAGCGCATTCGTCGTACTTGCCGGCGGCAAACAGCTCTTCCAGCCTGGCAAACACGGCGTTTTTATCCATCGTGCCTTCGGCTCCGGCGGCGCATAAAAACTCCGCCGCGCCGCGCTGAAAGACGGCAAAGTGCATCCGGCGTTCCAACAGCGTCGTTACGGATTTAAGGGTAATGTCCCCGTAGCTCAAGTGAAAACCCGGCGCCGTCAATTTTTTGGGCTCGTACGCAAGCACCTCGCATTCATAGGCCTTTTTGGGATTGACCGTTTCATCCGCCAGGAGCGACACCACATGCTCCAGCGCGATTTTTTCAATCGGCATCGCCTGCGGCTTTACGTAACGCTCGTACACCGCCGCGCCGTTTTTAAGGTCTTTTAAATTGCTGGGCGCCAGCGCGAGCGCTTCCGTAAAGCCGGGCTCCAAATCCACGCCCGTAATCACGCGGTTCAGTTCAATCGCGCGCGCGGCGTACTGCATAATCTGCACGGTTTCAATGCCGCTTATTTCGTCAAAAAACCATCCGCAGCTGGTATACATCAGCATGGCGTTGCGCTGCATTTCCAACAGCATCAGCGCGGTAGGGCGGTCGTTCCAGGCCTTTTCCGTAGCGTGCTTGAGAAAGAACTTGTGCTGCGCGTCTAAAGAGCGGTCCAAAATCAAATCAATGTAATCGTTGCGCGCGTCCCAGGGGTTCTTAAAATACTGCGCGCCGACGGATTCAAAGGTTTTAATCATTTCGTCGCGCACGCCGTCCAGCGCGCTTCTTAACGGGCCGCGCCATTTTTGGTTCCAGCCGGGTTTCATGCCGGAATTGCACCCGCAGTCCGCCCGCCAGCGCTCCACGCCGTGAAAACAGCTCCACGAGGAATTTTCCACAATCTGCGCTTCATACACCGGCGGATGTTTGGCTAAAAATTCGCCGTACACCGTCAGTTCCACGTCCGGCGTTTCTTCTACTTTTTTCAAGCAGTACGCCAGCGCCATTTCCGCAAATTTTTGATGATGACCGTAGGTTTCGCCGTCGGTGGCGATGTTCATCAGCTGCGCCTCTTCCCCGGAGTTGTACGTGCTCAAGAGGCGCGAGGCAAACTTTTCGCCCGAAGAGAGCGTATCCGAAAACGCAATCCCCTGCGAAATCGGCCCGTCATAGAAAAACAACGCAATCTGTTTGCCGCTGGGCAAATTGCACAAATAGGCGCGCTTGGGGTCCACCCCCGCGCCGACTTCCTGCCATTTTTCTTCGCCTATTTTGCGCACCCGCCTGCACTGGCCGGGAGCCAAAATAACAAATTTCATCCCTTCGTCCGCCAGCACTTCCAGCGTTTCGGTATTGCAGGCGGTTTCCGCCAGCCACAAAGCCTCGGGCCTGCGGCCGAAGCGTTTTTCAAAATCGCGTATGCCCCACTTTACCTGGGTTACTTTGTCGCGCGCGTTGGCAAGCGGCAAAATCATATGGTTGTACGCCTGCGCAATCGCGCCGCCGTGCCCGCCGAAACGCCCGCGGCTGACGCGGTCCGCCTCCAGCACGGCCTGATACACCTCGGGCTCCCGCTTTTCCATCCAGGACAAAAGCGTCGGCCCGAAGTTAAAGCTGATGCGGGCGTAATTGCTCGCCAAATCAATTAAATCTTTATTTCCGTCCAGCACGCGCGCCAAGGCGTTGGGCGAATAACATTCCGCCGAGATGCGGCTGTTCCAATCGTGGAACGGGAAAGCGCTGTCCTGGATTTCAATTTCTTCCAGCCAGGCGTTCTCGCGCGGGGGCTGGTAAAAATGACCGTGTATGCAAAGATATTTCATATATATATTTTACAGCAATTAATGCTAAAATATGCACAACAGCGTTTTTCCGTCTGAAAAGGGCTTGACTGCGGCGAAAGAACGGCTATACTATAAACAGAACCATCCAAAACGGCACTACCAAAAGGGGCTCACTATGAAAAAAACATTTATTCTGGACACCAACGTGCTTCTGCACGACGTAAACTGTCTGCACGCCTTTGAGGATAACGACATTATCATCCCCATGGCCGTAATTGAGGAACTGGACACGTTTAAAAGCGAAGGCGACACCCGCGGCAAAAACGCCCGCATGGTTTCGCGCACGCTGGACGAAATGCGCAAACAGGGGCGCCTGAACGAAGGGGTAAAGCTGGCCAAGGGCGGCATCCTTAAAATTGAGCTGGACAAACCCAACGTGCTCCCGCAGTCCCTGGCGTTTAACAAGGCGGACAATTCCATCCTGAACATCGCCTATACGCTAAGCAAAAAAGAAGGTTCGTATAAAAAGAACGCCGCGCCCGTCATCGTCGTTACCAAAGACATTAATATGCGCCTGAAAGCCGAAGCCCTGGGCCTGGCGGCGCAGGATTACACCACCGACAAAGTAAACGTGGACGAACTCTACACCGGGGTGGCGGAAATGGAAGTGCCGTCCGAACAGATTGACGCGTTCTACCGCGACAAAAAACTCGCCGTGGACCCGGCGCTTTATTTCCCGAATGAATTTATCATCTTAAAATCGGCCGACGGCAGCAAAAAATCGGCCATCGGGCGCGTAGCCAACAACGGCGAATTCGTGCTCCGGCCGCTGGCCCAGCAGGAGCCGACGGCGTGGGGCATTAAACCGCTTAACAAAGAACAGCGCTTTGCCATGGAACTGCTTTTAGACGACAGCCTGGATATCGTTACCCTCGTCGGCACCGCCGGCACGGGTAAAACGCTTATCACCCTGGCCACCGGCCTCCAGCGCACCATGGACGAAAACGCCTACCGCCGCCTGGTGGTCTGCCGTTCCATCGTGCCCGTAGGCAAAGACCTGGGCTTTCTGCCCGGCACCAAAGAAGAAAAGCTGGAAGCCTGGATGGGCGCCATTTACGACAACCTCGCTTTCCTCGCCGACCGCAAAAACCCGGACGAAGGCGAAGAAAAAGCCCATTACCTCCTGGACAGCGGCAAAATTGAAATCGCTTCCGTTACCCATATGCGCGGCCGCTCGCTGCCGGGCCAGTATATGATTGTGGACGACGCGCAAAACCTCACCCCGCACGAGATGAAAACCATCCTCACCCGCGCGGGCGAAGGCACCAAAGTGGTCGTAACGGGCGACCCGTACCAAATTGACACCCCGTACCTGGACGTGGAATCCAACGGGCTGACCTATTTGGTGGACCGCTTAAAAGGCCAAAAGAGCCACGGGCACATCACGTTTACCAAAACGGAACGCAGCCGCCTGGCGGATTTGGCTTCCAAACTGCTGTAACAAAACCGCCGCTTTAAAAGGGCCTACCCGTTGGGTGGGCCCTTTTGCCCTGATAAAATAGGACTTTTGGCCTCTGGAAAAACGGAGCAAAAGCGGTACAATATATAAAGAAGTGTGCCATTTATTTATTTAAGGAGAAAGTTCCCATGCAATCGTTTCTGTGCCGCCTG